>JANNEV010000481.1:0-18807 GCA_031379145.1 Gemmatimonadaceae bacterium | reverse complement strand
CGTCGAGCAGCGGATCGCGTTCCAACCACGGGGTTGGATAGCCGTGTTCCAGCCGTTTGTGCCAGGTGGTCACGATGGGAGTGGCGTCGTCAATGAAGCCCACGCGCCGGAAGCCGGCGATGGTATCCTCAATGATTCGCGCGTGATCAACCGCCTTGTCTGTGGACTCGCTGATCTCCGCCATCAGCGACCATTGCTCACCCGGGCGCGCCACGTTGTTGGGTGAGTAGTTACTGAACACGGTCACACGGTAGAAGGGCGTGTCCGGTTCGGGAAAATACATCCAGCACTTCGTGGCCAGGTCGGCGGGAGGCTGCCCTGAGAATCCCACTCCCACCACGTGACTCGAGGAGTGCACGAATTCTCCGGCACGCGCTGTCAGTTCGGGGCGATCACTGAGCAGTCGCAACAACTCGTCGAGCGGCATGGTCGACACGAGACGGTCGTATGGTTCTGTGGACCCGTCCGAGAAGTGTGCCTGCTGGTTGGTGCTGTCGATGCCGACCAGTCGGCGTCCGAGTGATAGCTGGCTGGCCGGCAGTCGCTTCGCGAGCGCCTCCCAGATTGCTCCTGTTCCGCCATGCAGCGGAAACCGGAACGTGGCGTTGGGGCCCCAGCTGACCTCGTCGCGCTGATGAACCAGATTCCGGAGAATACGCGCAAGATCAACGGTGGCTACGCGCTCGCCCATCCACCCGACGCCCATCTTGGGTGGCGCGTACGCCCACACCTTGAAGTTGTAGGGATACATGAACGTCTCGCACAATCCGTCACCGAACGCGCGTTGTAGCCATTCAGCGAAGTTGGCTGGCGGCGATGTGGGCTTCTCCGCGCGCTGCAACGCGACGAGGCCCTCGAGACACTTGACCAACTCGTCGGCCGGCAGTCGCCAGATGTTGTTCTGAAACGGATACGGGATCCAGCGTTCACGCATCCACACCCAGGCCTCGCGCTCATGCTCCACCCACGCGTCGCCCAGTGCCTCGCGCATCAGCTGGTCGAAATATCGGTAGTGCGAAAACAGGACATGGCCACCCAGATCCCAGGTAAAGCCCTGGTCGTCCACGATTGATTTCGCGAGCCCGCCAGGGTGAGCATCCCCTTCCACCAGCAACCAATCCGTATGGCCGTGTTCCACCAGGCGCCAAGCGGCGGACAGGCCCGTTGGACCTGCACCGATTACCAGAATTCGCATAGAGTACCGTTCAGACGTGGCGGATCGCGCGGCGGAAGTCGAGCAGTTGCCGGAATGCGCGCGCACAGAACTTGACGAGTTTCCAACGGCGGATCGACACCGTGCCGGCGATGCGATCGCGGTGCTCCACATCCATGAATTGCAAACGGCACCGGGCGCGCTTCATGTACAGCGCGAGAAACAGTGACGGAGCGAGTGTGCCATCCGGAATGAATCGCTGCGCCTCAAGCCAGACCGCGCGACGCACCAGCTTATAGGGCACGTTCGAGTCGGCAATGCGCACACCGAACAACAGCCGCAGTGAGGACCGGATCACGGCGGTCAGCATGATGCGTAGACGGGCGTCGTGACGTACTCGGCGAATACCGAACGCACCATCCTTCCCACGCCCATCTGCCTGCTGCACCAGCGCCCAGAGCGCAAGAAAGGACTCCAGCGGAATCTGGTCATCGCTGTCGATCAGAAACACATACTCGCCCCGCGCCGCTGCCAGGCCGCGCATCAGCGCCGTCCCGTGGCCGCCGTTCGGCGTGTGGAGCGCACGTACTCGCGCATCGGCGGCAACGATCGCATCGACCAGTGCGGCGGTTCCATCCCGCGAGCCGTCGTTGACGATCACGAGCTCCGCGCCGGGGACACGATCCAGCACGTGCCGCTGCACAGCCGACACCGCAGTCTGAATGCCATCCTGTTCGTTGTACGCGGGCATGATCACGCTGACCGTTACGGCCGCAGGATCCGTCGGACGCCCCGTGTCAGTGCGCATTCAGGAGAGCTTGGCCAGCTGGGCGGCGTAGTGACACCCCCACACGCTCGAGATGGAGCGCACGGCAAAGAGCCCCTTGACCGTTTCGCGAATGAGCGGCTTGGAGAACTGCTGCAGATGCCACTCACTTTGGCCTTCCTCGATGCCGGGGAAGAGCACGTCGAACAGGCGTATGGCCCGGAGGAAGTCCTTGATCACCAGTTTCGGTTTTTCGTTCGGAACGGTGATGACAACGCGAGTGTCCTGGGAACACACATTGGCCACATGCTCAAGCACCGTGCGCGGATTGGAGACGTGTTCCAGCATCTCGGAAATGATGATCACACTGAACTGTCCGCGGCTGAAGGGAAGCGGCTCCTCGGCGTTCAGCTGAGTGAACTCCATGCGTGCCGCGCCACGCTGCTTGGAGCTCGCCCGGGCATCATCGAGTGCCGCCTGCGAGATATCCGCGCCCATCCGTAACCTGCATTCCGGCACCTGCAACAGGAGATGTCCGCTTTCGCATCCGATTTCGAGTACGGTGTCCTCCGGGCGAACGGTCGCCATGCGCAGGACCGTGCGGACTCGTGCCGCCGAGATCGCACCGGCAATACCCCGACCGTAAGGGGTCGGATGCTTGCGGTACATCTCGTCGTTCCATGTGGCGAGATCCGTGTCCATAGCGTGGTCGTTTCCGTTCGTCTGAGTCGTGAGGAATTGCGGCAGCAATTTACCGTGAGGCACCGACAGGCGCGCTTGCCGCAGTTCTGCACGCAGCAAGGCGGTCGGGCTCCACGAAGATGTGCACGACATACCGGCCCGCCCAGATCGGCCGCTGTGCACAGTCCACTTTCGCCGGGCGTCCGGGTACCTGCCAGTACGCGCTCGGCGTGAGCGCGCGACCGGACGCGATGGCGTACAACTCGAGCTGCGGACGGAAGCGCTCAGCGGCCGACAGGCCTTTGGTCTCGTGATTCGCCGGCCATACGCCCGTGCCCATCGTCAACGTTGTTGCCGGCCAGCCCACGGCCACCCGGTCGACCATTGGCCACCCGTAAGCGATACGCGCGATCGTTTGCGACACCTGCTCCAAGCCATACTCCAGTCGAGAAAGATGCAGGCCCGCCCGAGCGCCAACGAGCAGCAGCGGCACCAGCGCCACTGCCATCTGGAGACGCACATGTCCCCCCCAGGATACGGCGGGGGCTCGCCACGCCAGCACCAGCCCGGCGATCAGAGAGACTGCGGACAGGACAATTCCGCCTCCACCACCGCGCGACACCGTGATGCCGACTTTGCCGAATCCCGCAGCAATCGGCCCCAATACCCCGGGGAGCACGTAGAACAGCACCAGCGCTGACCCAACCAGCGCGCCAGCACCGAGGCCAAGCCTGCGGGCCCGAACCGATGTCCACGCGCTCGCGCCCAGTACAACACGTTGTGTCAGGAAGAGCGCTGACAGAATGGAGAGCGGCGGAATGAGAAACAGAAACCGGCGATCCTGCTGGTAGGTCTGAAGACCCATCACACCCATTCCCATCACCAGCCAGATCCAGGACGCCAATTCAAGCGTGCTGACGGGGCGCCGGAGCACGTTGGCCAGGCGACAGACGCCGAAGGTGCCAGCGATGGCTACCAGGTACCACTCGCGACGGAAGAAGAGGTTCATTCGGTACCCAAGCCTGGTACCGAAGAACGGGATGCGATCGGTCGCGCTGGCGCCGAGCACCGCACCGTCGCGCATTTGCGCCTGAAAGTGCAGCCAGACGTCCTGGGCATGCGGGATCAGAAACACCAGCACGATGGCAGCGAGCAGCATCGTCGCCGCGACGGTGAAGATGCCCGCGCTGCGAATCGCGCCCTGGCCTCCCCTCCCCTCGCGACGGTCAACCCACCACACCGCTGCCCAGGTGGCGGCGGCCACCGGTGCCAGCGCGAGTCCAGGCGGCTTGGCCAGCAAGACGACAATCACTGAGAGCCCACCAGCCACCGCTAGCAGCGGTCGCTCGCGACTGGCAAGAATGGCGGCCACCGTGGCGACCATGGCCATGACCTGAAACGACTCGGGATACGACGAGCGATCGTAGGCCAGCAGGAGGCCGTTGATGCCCGTGAAGGCCGCCGCCAGCAGCGCCGTGGTGGCGCCGTTCTGCCGGCGCACCATGGTGTAGATCAGGTAGGCCGAGAGTACCCCGCTGAGGGCGTTCGAGGCGTAGGCTTGCGCGCGACCAACGCCGAATACGGCGAACATGGCGCGTACGGCAACGGCGTAGGACGGACCGGTGAGTACGCCGTAGTTGCCGTCATCGATGGTCCAACGTCCCCACAGCGCGTGCAGCCGTGGGTTCTTGTACCAGGTGCCCAAGTCGGAAATGAAGCCCCAGTCGAGATCGGGCAGCGGATCCGCTCCGAGGCGGAAGAAACGCAGGGCGGCGATCACAGTCAGCAGCCCTGCCAGCGCCAACAGCTCGTTGCGCGAACGACTCGAGGAGTACTCGCTCACGACTTTCGCTTGAGCCAGCGTTTTGGCACCGAAAGCCAGTAGCCCGTGACAATCGACAACAGCGAGATCGCGCCGGTGAAGATGAGCGACAGTTTGCGCGTGTTGTCGCCGCCCGGAAGCTTCACGAACGGCATGAAGGCATGGAATCCGTATCCGATGCTGTGCAGTACGCGATCGACGCGCGTATCGCGCACCAGGTCACCTGTGGGTTTGGCGACCATCGCCACTGTGGCGGCCGCATCGTCGAAGGCCACTTCGTAGACGGGCGTTGCGCCGTAGTAGCCGTACGGTCGGCCCTCGTGACGGACGAGGCCGATGGCCTTTGCGCCGGGAAGCGCCTCTCCGGCGATTTCCTTGGCGCGGTCGGGCGTAATGGAGTAGATGGCACCGGACGTCGCCTCGACGAGCACCGCCTGACCGCGTTTGGGCGTGACCATGTAGACGGTGGTGCCCAACACGGTCTTGAGCGTGACGGACCGGGTGGCTGAGTCGCCACGGGCGTCATGGGAAGAGTCGGGTCTCGCGGCTACCGCGATGAGAGCGGCCTGGGTCGGACTGATGACCACCTTGGAGAAGTCCAGCATGGGGTCCGAAATTCCCTTCAGCTTGGCGACGTTCGACTGTGGGAGAAGCATGAAAATGCCGCTGAGCACCCACCCCAGCAGCAACAGGCCGATGCTGATACCAATCCACTTATGCCACCAGCGCATGTTGAGCGGAAACAGACGACGTGGCGTCGCGGTTGGCATCGTGAGAGCTCTCCTTCGATACTGAAAAGTGGGTTGCCGTGCGACCCGCATGCCGCAGGAGGCGTGCCAGAGAATATAGGAGCGCCACGTGCATCCTGCCTCTGGCGCCGTCGCTTGCGGTGACGTAGTGCTTTCTCTGCCACGCGAGACTCGCGCTCGACGAGCCTGAGCACAGCGGCGACTGTAGCGGCAGCGCTACAGTGGAGCCACAGCGGTGCAGTACTCACCACGCACATGGCGCGACCCGAGGCCCCGTTGAATCGTCGACAGTTTGTGCTGCGTACCGTGGCTGGCGTGGGTGCACTGGGAATCGGCTGGACGCTCCTGCCACCGCGTCAGCGACTCACCACCATGCGGCCGCTTCCCGAAGGCCCGGGTGAACACGCGCTGAATGGATGGGTGACGATCCACACGGACAATCACATCACCGTCGTGATGTGCAAGTCGGAAATGGGTCAGGGTGTGCACACCTCGCTGGCCATGTTGCTCGCGGAGGAGCTGGATGCCGATTGGTCATTGGTGCGCACCACCATGTCGCCCATCGACCCGATCTACAACAACATTTCGACCATCGTGGATGGACTGCCCTTTCATCCCGACGACGATGGTCTGCTGAAGCGAACGACGGCCTGGCTCACGGCCAAGGGCATGCGCGAGGCGGGGCTCATGCTCACGGGAGGTTCATCGAGCATCAAGGACCTGTGGCTCCCCATGCGTCAGGCGGGTGCGTCGGCGAGGGCGATGCTGGTGGCGGCGGCGGCAGAGGAATGGAAGGTTCCCGCCGCGGAGATCACGGTTGCCGACAGCACGGTGCGACACCGGTCTGGTCGCGAGGCGACGTTTGGCGCGCTTGTTGAAGCTGCATCGCGCGTGGCGGTCAACGCGGATGCCTCGCTCAAGTCTCCACACGCGTTTCGCCTCATTGGTACCGCGACGCGTCGGTTGGACGCTGCCAAGAAATCCAACGGGGGTGCGACGTTTGGACTCGATGTACGTTTGCCGGGCATGCGGTATGCCAGCGTGCTCATGTGCCCAACGCTCGGTGGCACGGTACGCTCGTTCGATGGTACAGCAGCGCTGGCACGTACCGGCGTCTCACACGCCTTTGCTGTAGAGGGATACAACGGCGGCACTGGTGGTGTTGCCGTTATCGCCGACCAGCCGTACCAAGCTCTGCGCGCGCTGACGGCACTGCAAGTGACGTGGGATCCGGGGGCGATGGCCGGCGTATCCAGTGCGCAGATCATGACGCAGCTGGCCGCCACGTTGGACACGCACGATGGCCATGCATTCTACACGCGCGGTGACGCCACGCGTGCCCTGGGTGCAGCAGCAACATCCGTCGCCGCAGAGTATCGCGCGCCGTATCTCGCGCATACCACGATGGAGCCCATCAACGCGACCGTGCAAGTCACGAATGGCCGCGCGACCGTCTGGGCAGCGACGCAGGCGCCGGACGTCGCTCGTCGAGCGGTTGCCAGGGCGCTTGATCTCGATGAACAGAACGTTGACGTGCACGTGCCCTTGCTCGGCGGCGGATTCGGGCGTCGACTGGATGTGGACTTCATTGCGCAAGCGGCTGCGATCGCCGGGCACGCCGGTGGAGTGCCCGTGCAGACGTTCTGGTCGCGCGAGCAGGATGTGCAGCACGACTTCTATCGCCCAGCATGCGTGGCGCGCCTTCGCGCCGGCCTCGATGCCTCACGCGGGCTTGTCGCATGGACACATGTCTCCGCTGGGCAAGCGCTCGTGCCGCAGGTGTTCGCCCGATACTTCGGCATTACGGCGCGTACGTTCGACAAGTCCACCAGCGAAGGTGCCTTTGATCAGGCGTACGAAATTCCTCACGCGCGCATTGCGCATGAAGCGGTTACGCTGCCGGTCCCGATCGGCTTCTGGAGAAGTGTAGGTCACTCACATCAGGCCTTCTTCATGGAGTCATTCATGGACGAAGTGGCGCTAGCGGCGCAGGAGGATCCCGTCGCATTCCGGCTGCGCTTGTTGAAGCAACATCCGCGTCATGCGCACGTGCTGCGGCGCGCGGCCGCTCTCGCTGAGTGGAACGCGCCATTGCCGTCCACACCGGCCGGCGTGCGCCGGGGGCGAGGGGTTGCGTTGCACGAATCGTTTGGCAGCGTCGTCGCGCAGGTGGCGGAGGTCACCGTGAGCGCGCGGCAGGACGTGCGCGTCACCCGTGTCGTTGCGGTGGTGGACTGCGGACTTGCGGTGAATCCCAACATCATCCGCCAGCAGATCGAGGGCGGGATTGTTTTCGGACTGTCAGCCGCGTTGCACGGTGAGATCACGATCATCGACGGACAGGTCCAGCAGCACAACTTTCACGACTACCCGGCCATACGTCTGCCCGAGTGTCCGAACATCATCACGGAGATTGTGGCCAGTGCCGAGCCCCCCGAGGGCGTCGGTGAGATTGCGGTACCGCCCATCGCACCGGCGGTGGCAAATGCGATCTTCGCTGCCACCGGCCAGCGCCTGCGGGCATTGCCGTTACGCCTTTCACCGGTATCTGCATGATGCGCCAGCCGCCATCGAGTCCGTCGCCGCCGGCGCCCGTGTCTTCTTCGGTCGCTACCACGTTGCTGCTGAACGGACATCCGGTTGAGGTGCAGGCCGAGGGCGACACGCCGCTGCTCTGGGTGTTGCGCGGTGAGCTTGGTCAGACCGGTACCAAGTTCGGGTGCGGTATGGCGGTCTGCGGCGCTTGCACCGTGTTGGTGGATGGTCAGCCCACGCGTTCGTGTGTGACACCACTCTCCGCCGTTGGCGCTCGGGCCGTGACTACGATTGAAGGTTTGGCTGGTGCCGAAGTGGCGGCGTTGCACGCCGCGTGGACGCAGGTGGATGTGGTCCAGTGTGGCTACTGCCAGCCTGGCCAGTTGGTTAGCGCTTGCGCACTCCTGAGGGAGACCCCTGAGGCCACCGATGCGCAGATTGACGCGGCGATGGCCGGGAATCTGTGTCGTTGCGGAACCTACCCGCGCATCCGGGAGGCGATTCGGTTGGCTTCACGTACCCTGACGCGACCGTGATTCTGCCAACGTGACCAACCGATGATTCTGGCGCTGGCGAATCAGGCGCTGCCGACTCTGGCGGCGAAGCGTCAGCCGGACTAGCCTACGCCACGTGTCCCCTGCGCCGTCGCCGAATGCGGCCGCTCGTTCCAAGCATCTGACAGCCGCCCAACGCACCCGCCTTGGCGGACTTGCCCAGTGTCTGCTTGTGGGCGCGCCGCCTGCTCACGAAACCCCAGCGGAGTTTCTCGCCCGCTGTGACGCGCGCCTCGCGTCGCTGCCGCCGCATAAACATCGGGAGTTCGGCACGGCTATCACCCTGCTGAGCAGTCGCCTCGGCGTATTGCTGGCCATTGGTCGCAGCACGCCGTTTGTACGACTCGCACCGGGGGAGCAGGAGCGCTGCTACCACGCCTGGCTGTGCTCGCGACTGCCACCGCTGCGGTCGGCGTCGCAAGCGGTGCGACGACTGGTCATGGCGGTGCACTACGCGCGACCAGAAGTTGCAGCGGCGACGCGATATCCCGGCCCGTTCCAGTCGCGCGAGCCGGAGTTTGCCTGGGAAGGCCCTCTGCCCGGGGAGTCGCGCGACGACGAACCCGTTCGGCGCGGCCCTGTCGTGCTGCCCCGAGCCATCGCCGCCGAGTCGCTCCCGAGCGGTGTTCGCACGGCGCACAGCATGATGGCTGCCACCAGCCGCGAACGGCATCGCCGCGCAGATGCTGTGGTGATTGGCACCGGTGCGGGCGGCGCGGTCGCGGCGGCGCGACTGGCGGAATCGGGGTACGAGGTGGTGATGTTGGAGGAGGGCGGGTACTTCGCGAAGTCAGACTTCACCGAACAGGAAGCGGCGCTGACCGAGCGCCTGTATGCGGAAGGTGCCATGCGAACGACGGATGACCTGTCGGTCGCGCTTGTGCAGGGCAGCACCGTGGGTGGCTCCACGACGGTGAACTGGATGATCATGCTGCGCACGCCATCGTACGTGCTCGAGGCATGGGCTCGGGACGCCGGGGTGTACGGCATGAGCCCGTCGGAAATGTCACCCGTGTTCGACCGTATCGAACGGGTGGTGCATGCGCGGGTTGTTCCTGACGACGCGCATTCACCGAACAATCGGATCATTCTTGACGGCGCCGCGGCGTTGGGGTGGCGGGCACGTGCGGCGGCGATCAATGCGAATGGGTGCGTTCGCTGTGGCTTCTGTGGCGTGGGCTGTCGGCATGGGGCCAAGCAGTCCACGCTTGAAACGTACGTGCCCGCTGCACTCGCGGCCGGTGCCACGCTCTTCGCGAACGCGCAGGTCACGCGTGTTGAGGTGCGCGAACGCGATGGTGGTTCGGGTACACCGCCATTCAAGCGGGTGCACGCGATCGTGCGTGATCCAGCCGATCCCGCGTCGGCGCAGACGCTCACCATCGACGCCCCGCTGGTGGTGGTGGCGGGTGGGGCAATCGGCACCCCCGCGTTGTTGCAGCGATCCGGCATGGGCGGGGGAGGCGTCGGGTCCTGGCTTCGACTTCACCCCACCACGGCGATCTTTGGTCGGTACGATCGCGATATCGTGACGAGCACCGGCATTTCCATGTCGACGCTCTGCGATGAGTTTCTCCAGTGGAACGGCACGGACTACGGGTTCTGGATCGAGTGTCCGCCAATGCAACCGTCGTTCTCGGCGGCGGCGTTGCCGGGAATTGGAGCATCACATGCCGCGACCATGCGTGACTTCAACCAGTTGGGTGTTCTGGTGGCGCTCACCCGTGACGGGGCCGATACGCAAACGTCGAGCGGTTTCGTGAGGGTGGATCGTCGTGGCCGCACGCGCATTGCCTACCGGCTGACCTCGGCGGACCAAATGCGGGTTCGCGCGTCCATTGGGGCATCGGCGCGCCTGCTGCTGGCCACCGGTGCGGCGGAGGTGGGAACGCTGCACACGGCCGGACTGCGTATTCGGAACGAATCGGACATCGCGCTGCTCGACAGGGCCTCGTTGCTGCCCAACGATATCGGACTGTTCTCGGCGCACGTCAACGGCACCTGCCGCATGGGTACGGATCCGCGGACAAGCGGGGCGACTCCCGATGGGGAGCGCCATGGGGTGCGGGGCCTGTACATTTCCGACGGCTCGTTGTTGCCGACGGCACTTGGTGTGAACCCGCAAGAGACCATCATGGCGGTGGCGTCAGTGCTTGCCGACCGCATGGCCACACGGCACGCTGGACTCACGCGCAACTGATCACGGAGCGGACCGTATGAGTGGAAAGGGCGAGAAGAAACGTCGTCGCGCGCTGGATGCCTACGGCAGGCTGCAACGGGCGGCCGCGATGTCCGGTGCGCGGGTCGAGGTCGCCGTGCAGGCGTTCGGTTTGTCTGCGTCGCAATTTGGCGTGCTCGACACGTTGCAGTCGCGTGGCTCCGTGCATCAGCAGGAGCTTGCCGAAGCGCTGGGACGCAGCAAAGCGCAGATGACCGCGATCATCGACGCGCTGGAGGCAAAGCTGCTGGTCCGCCGCGAGCGACATGTCACCGATCGTCGCTTTACCACGGTTCACCTCACACCGGCCGGCTCGGAACTGCTGGCGCAGGTCGCGCCGGCCCGAACGGCCGCCATCGTCGAGCTGATGAGTGAGCTCACCGGCGAGCAGCGCGCCCGACTGGCTCGACTCTGCCGACGCCTGCTGCGCGTGCTCGATCCGTCGGATGAGAATGCCGACCCGAACGATGACGACGACGACGTGGAGTCAGAGACTCCGCCAGCCACCGTGATTCCGCACACCCAGTCTTTGCACGACGAGCCGGCGTCGGATAGCGATGCGCCATCCGACGCGCACGCGACGCTGCGCGACACACAATCCTGACCTCACTCTTCACACACACGACATGCCGGGACGGCACTTCCTTCAGATTCCGGGGCCGACCCCGGTGCCCGATCGTCTGCTGCGCGCCATGCATCGACAGCAGGCGGACCACCGTTCGTCGGCATTTCCGGCGCTGACACGGTCGATCCTGTCGCGACTGCCGCAGATCGTCAACCAAACCAACGGCCAGGCGTTTGTCTTTCCGGCATCAGGCACGGCGATGTGGGAAGCCGCACTGGTGAACACACTGCATCCGGGCGCGCGACTGCTGGCGGTGCGCTTCGGGCAGTTCTCGCATCTGTTCATCCACACCGCGCGTGCGCTCGGATATCAGGTGGACGTGATCGAGGTGCCGTGGGGTGAGATTGCTCCCGTCGAGCAGATCGAGGCGGCGTTGCGCGCTGATTCGACGCATGCGTATCAGGGGCTGCTGCTGGTGCACAACGAAACGGCAACCGGTGTGACCAGCGACGTGGCTGCGGTGCGCGCGTCCATGGATCGCGCGCAGCATCCCGCGCTGTTGTACGTGGACGGCGTGTCGTCCATTGCGAGTCTTGACTTTCAGTTTGATGCGTGGGGCGTTGATCTGGCCATCACGGGATCACAGAAGGGTTTCATGCTGCCCGGTGGGCTCGGCATCCTGTATGCAAGCGACAAGGCGCTGGCGCGCGTGGATGGCGCCACGACGCCGCGCGCGTACTTCGATCTGCGTGCGATGCGTGTGCAGAACGCCAACGGGTACTTCCCCAGCACGCCGGCCTTGTCGCTGCTCTTCGGGCTCGACGAGTCGCTGACCATGTTGCTGGAAGAGGGCATGTCGAATGTCGCCGCACGCCACCGGCGGCTGGCCACCGGTGTGCGCGCCGCGGTGCATGCGTGGGGGCTCACCCCTTGTGCCAAGCGTCCCGACATCGCGTCCAACACCTTGACCGCCGTGGTCATGCCCGAGGGGCTCGACTCGGCGCGCGTGGTGGACATCGCCTTCAAGCGCTACGACATCTCGCTTGGTGCGGGCCTCGGCGAAGTGGCGGGCAAGGTGTTTCGCATCGGTCATCTGGGTGACACCAACGCGCTGACGCTGGCGGCCGCGCTGAGCGGTGTGGAAATGACATTGGCCGATGTTGGCGTGTCTTTCCCGCTCGGCAGTGGCGTTGGTGCCGCGCTGTCGCACTGGCGCGTATCGGAGTGAGCGATCGTCCGGTGGTTGCCGTCACGCGCAAGCTCACCCCGGATGTCGAAGCGGCGGTGGCCGAGCGGTACGATGCGCGCTTGAATCGCACGGACGTTGCACTCAGCAGCGAGCAGCTCACGCAGCTCATGAAGCAGGTGGATATCGTGCTGTGTACGGTCACCGACAAGATCCGTGCTGAACACGTGAGCGGCAGCGGCATCCGCGTGAAGCTGTTGGCCAACTTCGGCGTGGGGGTCAATCACATCGATCGGGCGGCCATGTCGCGCGCCGGCATCGTGGTCACGAATACGCCGGATGTGCTCACCGACGACACCGCCGATCTGGCGCTCGCGCTGATTCTCATGAGCATGCGACGGCTTGGTGAAGGCGAACGCCAGCTGCGCAATGGATCGTGGAGCGGATGGCGCCCGACGCACCTGCTGGGGACCAGCGCGCGCGGCAAGACCCTGGGTATTGTCGGCTACGGACGCATTGGGCGCGCGGTCGCGCGTCGTGCCGTTGCCGCGCTGGGCATGCATGTGTTGTGGTATGCGCCGCGCGACCCACAGTCTCATGATCCCGACAGTGACGGTCCTTCTGGAGCCGAGCGAGTGGATTCGCTCGAGACGCTGCTTCGGCGTGCAGACGTGGTATCGCTGCACTGTCCGGCTACGGCGGAAACGCGTCATCTGATCACCCGCGATCGATTGGGCATGATGCGGTCTTCATCATTTCTTATCAATACGGCGCGTGGTGATATTGTCGATGAGTACGCGCTGACCGAGGCTCTGCGGGAGAGACGCATTGCCGGTGCCGGTCTGGATGTCTACGAGTTTGAGCCATCGGTGACGGCGGAACTCAAGGAACTGCAGAATGTGGTGCTGTTGCCACACCAGGGCAGTGGAACCGCGGAGACGCGTACCGCGATGGGCATGCGCGCGCTGGCCAATATCGATGCCTTTGTTGCCGGGCGCGTGCCACCAGATCTCGTGACGCTCCCTTAGCGCACCACCTCCGTGCCGTCGTGTCCGCGATTACGTTGCGACTCCGATGATGATCCACGCCGGACTCCCCGACGATCTCGCCAGCCCCCCGCCTGAATCAGTGCGGGTTGGCTCGCTGGAGCATTTCTGCGACGTGAAGTCGCGGTTTGTGCCGCATGCGCATGATGTGGTGGTGTGCCTGCCACCGGAATACGAGTTGGAGCCGGAGCGCTCGTATCCCGTGCTGTATCTTCACGATGGACAAAACGTGTTCGACGACTTGCCCATGTCGCCGTTTGGAGTGCAGTGGGGCGTGGACACGACCACGCGCGCGTTGATCAATGCCGGAATTGTTGAGCCAGTGATTCTGGTGGCGATTGGCAATGCGGGGCGTGACCGCATCGATGAGTACACGCCCACGCGCGATTCCACACATGATGCGGGCGGCATGGCCGATCGCTACGGCCAGATGCTGGTGTACGAAATCAAGCCGTTCATCGATCATCGGTATCGCACCAAGCGCGGCGCGGCGCATACCGGGCTTGCCGGCAGTTCACTTGGCGGGTTGCTCACGCTGCATCTCGGACTGACGCATTCGGCCATCTTCGGCAAGCTCGCGCTGTTGTCGCCATCGGTGTGGTGGGACGATCGATGGATTGTGCGCTCGCTCGTTGCCAGCCACGGCAAGACGCCGGCGTTGACGATCTGGCTGGATGTTGGCACCGCCGAGC
Source organism: Gemmatimonadaceae bacterium (assembly GCA_031379145.1). GTDB lineage: Bacteria > Gemmatimonadota > Gemmatimonadetes > Gemmatimonadales > Gemmatimonadaceae > Gemmatimonas. The sequence goes on along the minus strand of JANNEV010000481.1, from coordinate 4,840 downwards.
CGCGCATGCTCAAGGGCACGCAGCTGTTGTATCGCATGCTGATTCGCAAGGGTTGGACGCCGGGCGAGAATCTGCACTATCTCGAAGCAGAGGGCGCGCGACACGACGAGCGAGCCTGGGGTGAACGCACCGGGCTCTTTCTGCGATTTCTCTTTCCCGCCTCTTCCCGGGCACGCTGATGACGGATCAGTTTGGCGGTTTTGCGCCGAAGGCCATGACGTTCCTGCGCGGGCTGGCCAAGAACAATCGCAAGGAATGGTTTGAGGAGCGTCGTGGTGACTACGAACTGTGGCTCAAGAAACCGCTGAGTCAGCTCATTGAGGAGGTCGATGTGCGTTTGGCAGACATCGCTCCCGAGATCGTCGGGTCTCCGAAGAAGTCGGCGTTCCGCATTCACCGCGACGTCCGATTCTCGAAAGACAAGTCGCCGTACAAGACGCATGTGGCCTGCTGGTTTTTCCATCGCGACGCAGGGCACGGCGTGGGCGGGGAAGCGGCGCACGGTGGCGCGGGGTTCTACTTCCATATGGCGCCTGAGGGCACGTTCTGTGGCGGTGGAATCTGGATGCCACCACGACCGGCGCTGAACAAGATTCGTCAGTGCATCGCCGATGACTACAAGGGCTTTGAGGACATCGTCAAGTCAGCGGCGTTCAAGCGTCGGTTTGGAGCGCTGGACGCCGAGGCCAAGCTCACGCGCGTGCCGCGCGGATTTGATCCGGCGCATCCGGCCGGCGACTGGCTGCGCTATCAGTCGTTCACGGCCGGTTGTGAACTGACGAACGCGCAGGTGCAGAGCGCCAAGCTGCCGGAGACACTCGGCAAGCATTTTGTGGCGATGACGCCGTATGTGCGTTGGTTGAACGCGGCGTTGGGATTGAAAGCCGCATCGATACGGTAGGGCGCGTGTGCCGAGCGTTGAACGGCACGCGCTGAGAACTACGGCACGACAGTGACCACGACCTTGCCGCGCGCGCGCCCCTTTTCCAGGTACTCGACCGCCGCCGGCAGTTCGCTGAACGGATAACGACGGTCGATGGCGGTCGTGAGCTTGCCGCTTTGCATCAATGCGCCCAACACCTTGAGATCCTTGGCGTTGTCCGATGCCAACATCGTCACGAAGGTGTTGCTGAGAAACGGTGAGAGCAGAATCGCCCTGAGCGACTGCGCTCCGGGGCCGAGCCAGCGGTTGTCGCTTGTGCCTCCAACGATGACGGTTCTTCCCGTCGGTGTGAGCATGCGCGCCAGCGTTCGCACAGGATGATTGCTGACCATGTCGATGATGACGTCAAAGCGTTGGGCGCCTTTGGTGAAGTCGTCTTTGGTATAGTCGATGACGCTGTCTGCGCCGAGCCCCGTGATCATGGCCAGGTTGCGTGTGCTCGCGACACCTGTCACGTGTGCGCTGTAGGACTTGGCGATTTGCACGGCGAATGTGCCGACGCCGCCTGAGGCACCGTTGATGAGCACGCGCTGACCGGCGGCTACATGCCCGTGGTCGCGTACGGCTTGCAGGGCTGTGATCGCGGCAACGCCGACCGCGGATGCCTGCTCGAACGAGACGCTGTCCGGCATGATCGCCATGGTCCCCAGTTCGCTGACGACGACGTATTCGGCGAACGCGCCGGTCTGGATGCCGAAGACACGGTCTCCGACCTTGAACCGCGTCACGCGACTGCCGACCGCTTCCACCGTACCGGAGAAATCGGCGCCGATTGCCGTGTTGCTTGGTGCACCGATGCCGGAGGAGAGGCGCATGACATACGGCTTGCCGCGCAGGTAGTGCCAGTCCAGTGGATTCACTGATACCGCGTGAACTTTCACCAACACTTGCGAATCGGATGGTGCGGGCTTGGCGACGTTGGCCAACGTCAGCACTGCGGGCGATCCGTAGCAGCCGTAGCGATAGGCGCTGATCGTCAGTGGTGCGCTGGCTGCTGCCGAGGAGGGCGTGGGGCATGCCGCGTCGTAACTGATGACGATCGCCAAGGCTGACAGGCCGATACCGAGCAGGACCGTCATGCTCAACAGCAGTTTCTTCAGACGACGCATGGCTGATGGGAAGTTGACGGAAGACACACAAGGGGGAGGCGCCGTGCGACATCCACGTTCGAGATCGATCCGGCTTGCCGATTGGGTCTACGACCGTCGCGCGGCGAGAGTTTCGTACTGGGACGAACTCCAGACTACGGTTGAATGCGTCTCTGCTGTCGGTACTGCTCCATGAGCTTCACCAACTCCGCATTCGTGAAGGGTTGCCAACCGTGCGGCTTCTTGGGGCGACCGTACTCGAAGGTGAAGTTCGCCTTCGGACCGCTGAGCTTCGCCGTCTCTTCTTCCATGAGATAGACGGCGAGCTGCAGATAGTGGTTGTCCATGTCGCCCACGTACGTGTGCACCTTGCCGGAGAGCGATGGCCCGATGGTCGACCAGTTCGATGTGAGGTGCTTGGTCAGGTCGAAGTGATCGCGCCAATACTCCGCTACCTCCTTGTCGATGGTGCCGGTGCGTCTATCCCAGAGCCGACGTGGGTATCCATCGGCGCCAACCGGGCCGTACGACACATCGAAGGCATCGAACTGCTGACCGCTGCGCGCCTTCGTGCCGAGTACGGCTTCGAGCTGACTCATCTGTCGCACGGTTACCTGCGGCTGTCCTTCCTCCGTCTGCATCATGTAGCGCTCGGGCACGGGGGGCGTATCGCCATTGGGCACGAACGCGTTGGTGTCCGCGTAGTTGTTCACCAGCTGATTGCGACGGAAATCAACGGGGTCGGGATACAGGCACCACGCGCCGCCGAAAAAGTCAGGGCGCTGGATCTGCAACGCGAGGCACTCCCACCCTCCGGTGGAACCGCCGGTGAGGAATCGCGAACTCGCCTCGGGAACAAGTCGAAACTGCCGCTCGAGTTCCGGCACCAGTTCGTTCAGGAGTGCGTCCTGATACGGGCCGGTATTGACCGAGTTGACGGCATACGAGTCGTCGTACCATGGCGTGGGGTGTTGCCAGGTGATCGCGACGTAACGCGGCATGTCGTCGCGCTGCCAGCTCTCGCCGAACATCCATCCTGGCTCGCGCGCGCTACGCTTGAGCCGAGCGTCGCGTTGCTCTGCGGTTTCACTTCCGGGGGCATCGGTGAAGCCGAAGGGTGCGCCCAACCCGAAATGCCCCTGACTGTAGATCGCGGGATAGCGCCGCGTGGGCTCTTCGTCGAATCCTTTGGGCAGCAGCACCGTCGCACCGATGTACGTGTCGTGCCCCCACCATCTGGTGAGCGACGGGGACTTCATGCGAATGCGCTTGACCCAGCGCGTATCCGGCGGCACCACGACCGGTGGCAGCTCTCGCGTGATGTTCACGCGGAGCGTCGCGGTCGATTTCGGATCCCAGCGTACGGTGACGGGCTCACTCACCAGATTGCCCGGCGAGATGTTCCAGTGTTGGCCTTCCCACTGATCCCAGTGTACCCAGAGCGTGCGGTTGTCGGCACGCGTGACCTTGGTGTAGACGTTCAGCAGCGCCTGCACCGTGTATTCACCGGCGGGAAGATCGCGCAGGCTGGCGTAGGGATAGCCCAGCGTATCGAGCCCGATCACCGCCGCGTCGCCGGGTTTCCAGTCGCTGACGTCGGCGCCAAAGAGTGGTGCGGTGCCACCGTAGCTGCCCGCAACGAGGCGCGGTTCGCGCGTAGCGTTTCTGGCGAATATCAGAAAGACCCGTCCGGTTCGTGGTCCCTTGAGTGACGCATCGTAGCGAACTTCCACGCGCTGCGCACTCGCGGGTGCCGGAATGGCCAGGGACAAGAACATCGTCATGAGGGCGAGTACGGTATCGCGAACAACTCGCATCGAAACCTCTGGGGGTGGAAAGTGTGGTTGAACCATGAAATGCCACTACCCGTTCTTTGCGGCAGGCTTCGACGCTGAAGTGCTCGCGCCATTCAACCGTCCGACGTACCATTTCGTGTGAATGTCTGCCGCCTGCCACTCTCACTGTCAATCGCATGCCTGCCCTTTTCTCTCTCGCGCACATTCTCCGCGCGCTGTTGGTCCTTTTGGTGACGTCGGCGACCGCGCTGCCGGCCCAGCGCGTTACCACCGCCTCGCGCGCCGCCCTCACCCGGTCACTCGACTCCATCGTTACGAGCGAGATGACCCTGCGACGGTGGCCCAGTGTTGCCGTGATGATGGTGCGAGGACGCGATACCATCCTGGCGAAGGCGTACGGCAAGGCGGACCTCGAACTGAATGCGCCGGCGTCCATCAACGGGGTGTACTGGATCGGCTCGGTTACCAAGCAGTTCGTGACGGCCACGCTTCTCAAGTTGGCTGAACGTGGCGTGCTCAGTGTGGATGATACCGTGGGCAAGTGGGTGCCGAACCTGCCGCCGAGCTGGCGCTCCCTGACCATGCGCGATCTGGCTTGGCACACGTCAGGCGTGGCGAGTTATACCGGGCAGCCGCGTGCGGCGTTGGCGTTGGTCAAACCCTTCACTACCTCGGATTCCGCGCTCGCGATGGTGCGCGACGTCGCGCCGGATTTCCCGCGCGGCACGCAGATGCTGTACAACAACACGGGCTACGTGCTGCTCGGTCAGGTGATCGAGCGCGCCACCGGCAAGGCACTGGGCGTCGCGATACGCGATGAGGTGTTCACACCGCTCGGGCTGACGCACATGTCTTACTGCGATCTGCGCACCGTGGTCCCCCATCGCGCGTCGGGATACGCGCGCGCGGGCAGCGGCAGTGCGGCAAAGGTGGAGCGCGCGGTGCTCTGGTGGCCGGAAATGGCGCACGGCGCCGGCGCGTTGTGCGGCACGGTTGGCGACCTGGTGATGTGG
>JANNEV010000445.1:0-7425 GCA_031379145.1 Gemmatimonadaceae bacterium | reverse complement strand
CCATCGTGACCACGACATGAGCACGATATGAGCACGATATGAGCACGACCGAGGCGTACGCGGTGCTCGATGTTATCGCAGAGGCGCTCACGCCGGCGCTGCTGATGCCGTTCCCCGTGCCCCAGCGTCCGTTCCTGCTTGGTACAGCAGGCACCTTCTTCATTCGAGCGGGATACATGACGCGGCAGGCCGAACGGATGCGCCCGGCCGGCGCTCTGCACTCGGCAATTGGTCCGGAAGCACCGGAAGCACTTCCGCCGGCCTTGCAGCAGCTGGTTCAGGCAGTCGCGACCGCGCTGCATGCTGAGGTGCAAGTCGACGTGGACTGGAGCCGTCCCGAGTGTATCGCAATCGAGAAGGCCGCTGCAGCGGCGAGCCTGATTGTGTGTCACGACGCGCTGCAGCGTGCCATTGATCCGACGCCGATGCTCACCCGCCTCAGGCAGATTCTCGAGGACGCGCCTGCAGCGCTCCTGTCTGTTCCCCTTCGAGCGTTGTCTCCCGACGCTGACGACCTGGGGCCGCCCGCCGCACCGGCGCATGTGCGAGAATGGACCTTCCCGGAGTTGCAAGCCCTGCTCGATTCGGCGGGCCTGGACGCGGCGCTCGGGGGGATTGTTCCGGATTCGAGCGTCCCGAGGAGCGCTCAGTCTAGCCGCAGCTCTGACGCCGGAAGCGGTGCCGCGTCGCGGCCCCAGACTGCTGTAATCGTGCTGCTCGGCCGATCCAGGACACCTGCAGCCCGGTAGCCGCGCCTCTCGTTCCCGGAACCGGCACATTCTGCCGAGCAGATGGCAATGGCGGTATGGCGGAATCGGGAGCCGTGCGGCTGATCGCCCACAACCTATTGCACGGCAATGGGTTAAGGTGCGGCATGAATCATGCTTTGAGTGTCACAGTCTTGGCCCGCTTTGGCAGTGCGGCGCCTCCCCCTGTGACCTCCACGTGTGCAACGCCATGCGCGATCTTCGCGGCAAGACCATATGTGTGATCGGCGGCGCCGGCTTCATCGGTTCCCATGTGGTCGACGAACTGCTCACGCGTGACGTGAAGCAGGTGATCGTCTACGACAATTTCTGCCGAGGAACGATCGACAACCTGTCGGGCGCACTGCGGGATCCGCGGGTACGAGTGTTTGAAGCGGGCGGCGACATTCTGCAGTCCGACATTCTGTCGGCCGCCATCAAGGAGAGCCAATGCGTCGTGCATCTCGCGGCCCTGTGGCTCCTGCAGTGCCATGAGTATCCGCAGGCGGCGTTCGACGTGAATGTACGCGGCACCTTCAATGTGATTGAAGCGTGCCGGGAGCATGCCATCGAGCGGCTGGTGTACTCCTCCTCGGCCTCGGTCTACGGCGATGCGGTGGAGCTGCCGATGACGGAAGCGCACCCGTTCAACAACAAGACGTTCTACGGCGCCACCAAGATTGCCGGCGAGGCGATGGTCAAGGCCTACGCCGACCGCTATGCGCTGTCGGTTGCCATGCTCCGCTACATGAACGTGTACGGCGCGCGTCAGGACTACAAAGGCACGTACATCGCTGTGATCATGAAGATTCTCGACCGGCTCGACCGTGGACTGTCGCCGATCCTGCACGGCGATGGGTCCGCCGCGTACGACTTCATCTACGTGAGCGACTGTGCGCGAGCCAACGTGCTGGCGCTCGAGAGCGACGTGAGCGAGGAGGCGTACAACGTGGGCAGCGGCACGCGCACGTCACTGCGCGAGCTGACAGAAATGATCCTCGAGATCCGAGGTTCCACGCAGCAGATCAGGTACGAGCCGGAAAGCCGAGTGTTCGTGACCAATCGCGTCGGTTGTCCGGAAAAGGCGGCCCGGGATCTTGGCTTCCGTACGACTATCGGGCTTCGGGATGGTCTCGCGCGTTTGATTGCGTGGCGGGACGCGCATCTTGGACGCGTCGCTGCGCAGGCCGCCGGTCGTCCACTGCAACTCGTCCATGCGGCGTAGCGGCGCGATGCATCTCGAAGTCACGCGCTGATGTGCGGCATCGCCGGCATTTTCAATGTGAATGGCGCGCCGGTTGCAAGCAGCGTGCTGCGCGCGATGACCGATATTGTCAAGCATCGTGGACCGGACGGCGAAGGATTCTGGTTGGAGGGCGGCGTGGGCTTCGGCCATCGCCGTCTGGCCATCGTGGACCTGTCGCCGGGCGGCCATCAGCCCATGCACTCGGTCGATGGCACCCTTACGTTGACGTACAACGGAGAGATCTACAACTGGCGCGAGCTGCGACGCGAGCTCGAAATCAAGGGTGCGCGTTTCCGGTCACAGTCCGACTCCGAAGTGATTCTGGAAGCGTATCGGGCGTGGGGGCCCAAGTGTGTCGAGCGATTCAACGGCATGTTCGCGTTCGCGTTGTGGGATGCCCGCACGTCCAGACTGCTGCTGGCGCGTGACCGCTACGGCATCAAGCCGCTGTACTATCGCTGGGATGGACAGACGCTGATCTTCGGATCGGAGATCAAGTCGATCCTGCAGCACCCTGCGGTTCGCGTGCGCGTGAACGCCGCCGTCCTGGGCGAGTACTTCACCTTCCAGAACGTACTCAGCGACGGCACGCTCTTCGAGGGGATCAAGCTGCTGCCGAGGGCGTCGCTGATCACGCTGTGGGCAGGACGCGCCGAGTCGTTCTCGGTGAAGCGCTGGTGGGACTACGAGTTCCGCGAAGAACGGGGCGTGCCGGAAGCGGAGTACGTGGAAGAACTCGACCGGCTCTTTCGTCAGGCCGTGGAGCGCCAGGTGCAGGCCGATGTGGAAGTCGGCACCTATCTCAGCGGCGGCATCGACTCCGGTGCGGTCACCTGCCTGACCGCGCGCAAGTTCCGCAACGTGAAGAGTTTCACTGCCGGCTTTGACATGTCGTCGGCGTCGGGGCTCGAGCTCGCGTTCGATGAGCGCGCCAAGGCAGAACAGCTCTCGAATGCGTACAAGACCGAGCACTACCAGGTGGTGCTGAAGGCCGGCGACATGGAGCGCGTACTCCCCGACCTCGTCTGGCATCTGGAAGACCTGCGCGTTGGCCAAAGCTATCCCAACTACTACGTCTCGCGCCTCGCGTCACGCTTCGTGAAGGTAGTGCTGGCCGGCACCGGCGGCGACGAGATCTTCGCCGGCTACCCGTGGCGGTACTATCGCGCCGTGCGTAACGACGATGCGGCACAGTACATCGACAAGTACTACCAGTACTGGCAGCGCCTCGTGCCGGACAGTTCGCGCACGTCGTTCTTTCGGCCGGCGCTGGCCGCGGACATGGCCGCCGCACCGGCCGAACAAGCGTTTCGCAACGTGCTGCGCCGACGATCATTCCTCGCGATGACCCCCGATGACTACGTCAACACCTCGCTCTATTTCGAACTGAGCACATTCCTGCACGGACTGCTGCTGGTGGAGGACAAGCTGTCCATGGCGCACGGGCTCGAAACGCGCATTCCGTTCCTCGACAACGATCTCGTGGACTTTGCGCTGCGCGTGCCGGTGAAGTACAAGCTGAAGCACGTGGACCGGATCGTTCGCCTGGACGAGAACCAGCCCGGCCTGAAGTCCCAGCAGTACTTCAACGAGACTGGCGACGGCAAGCTGATTCTGCGCAAGGCGCTCTCTCGCTACGTACCCGCCGGCTACGCCAACGGTCGCAAGCAGGGCTTCTCGGCGCCCGACGCCAGTTGGTTCCGCGGTGAGAGCATCGACTACATCCGGCGTCTGCTCTCCAGCCGCGATGCGCGCCTCTATGAGTATCTGGAGCCAGCCACGGTCCAGTCGCTGCTGGAGGAGCATATGTCCGGCACCGTCAACCATCGGCTGCTGATCTGGTCGCTGCTCAACTTCGAGTGGTGGTTGCGGCGGTTCCGCGATGGCGACGCAGCGATGCAGGTGGCCGCGTGATGTCGACCGCAGCGTCTCCCGACGCCGCGCTCGCGGAGCGGTATCACTTCCACGACTTCACGGTGGCAAACTACCGGACGCTCCTGCGCACGGCGCAGGCACGGTATGTGTTCAGACGCTACACCGATCGGGTACCGATAACGCGCTCGGTGATCTGGCGCCACGACGTGGACTGGTCGATGCATCGCGCCCATGCACTGGCGAAGATCGAAGCGGAGGAAGGCGTGCGCGCCACCTATTTCCTGTGGCCACACTCCGAGATGTACAACCTCCTTGAGCGCTCCGTTACCGAGCTCGCGCGCAGCATCCTCGCGCTCGGCCACGATGTGGGGCTGCACCTCGACACGGCGTTCCATGGTATCACCGAAGAGTCCCAGCTCGACGACGTGATCGCGTGGGAGTGCGCGATGCTCGAGCGCCTGCTCGGCCGCCGCATCGCGGCGTTCTCGTTCCACAATCCGGGTACGCTGGAACTCGGTTGTCAGCGCGAGCAATACGCCGGTCGCATCAACACGTACGCGGCGCACTTTCAGACCACGATCGGCTACGTGTCGGACTCCAACGGATACTGGCGTCATCGGCGACTCGCCGACGTACTGGAACAGGCGACCGATCAGCAGTTGCAGGTCCTGACGCATCCGGAGTGGTGGACGGACGAGCCCATGTCGCCGGCGTCCCGCATCGAGCGTTGCATCGCCGGCCGCGCGCTGGCCAGCCGAACCTGTTACGACACGCTGCTGCAGCGCGCAGATCGCCAGAACATCGGCGCGTAATTGCACTCCAACGGACATCCCATGCATTCGATTCCGATCACCAAGGCCATCTTCGACGCGGACGATCTCGCCCTCATCCTCGAGCCGCTCCGCAGCGGATGGGTCGTGCAGGGGCGCTATGTGCGTGAGTTCGAGGAGCGCTTTGCGCAGTTTGCCGGTGTGCGACACGCAGCCGCAACCACCAGCTGCACCACGGCATTGCACATCGGTGCGGCGGCGCTGGGCCTCAAGGCCGGTGACGAGGTGCTGGTCCCGGCGTTCACGTGGATCTCCACGGCGAACATTGTCGAGCACATGGGCGCGAAGCCGATCTTCGTCGATATCGACCTCGCGACGTTCAACATCGATCCAGCAGCGGCGGCCGCCGCCATCACGCCTCGCACGGTCGGCATGATTCCCGTACACCTGTTCGGCCTGTCGGCTGACATGGATCCGCTCCTCGCGCTTGCGGCGCAGCACAACCTGTGGGTCATGGAAGACGCGGCTTGCGGTTTCGATACGTGGTACAAGGGACGACATGTCGGTACGCTTGGCACCCTTGGTGCGTTCTCGTTCCATCCGCGCAAGGCCATCACCACCGGCGAAGGCGGGATGATCACCACCGACGACGACTCGCTGGCTGCGCTCTGTCGCACGTTGCGCGACCATGGCGCGAGCCGCTCCGACCTCGAGCGACACGAGCAGCACTACTCGTTCCTGCTCGCCGAGTACCGCCACCTCGGTTTCAACTATCGCATGACGGATTTGCAAGGCGCGCTCGGTGTCACGCAGATGCGCAAGGCGGCAGAGATTCAGACAGGGCGCAAGCTCGGCGCCTCGCACTACGACAGCCTGCTGGCGAGCGTGGCGTGGCTGCGCGCGCCATTCCGTCACGCCGATTACGGCCACGGCCATCAGTCCTATGTGTGTCTCTTTCGCCCAGAGCAGCCCTCGTTGTCCAACATCGACCACCTGTTCGCACAGCGCAACACGATCATGCATGCGCTGGAACAGCAAGGCATCGTCACGCGGCAGGGCACGCATGCGCCGCCACATCTGCACTACTACCGCGAGAAGTACGGCTACCGCCGCGAGGATTTCCCCAATGCGTTCATCGCCGAGCATGCGTCCATCACGCTGCCGCTGTACGCTGGCATCACGGCGGATGAATGCGAGATCGTCGTACGGGCGCTGACCGATGCGTTCCACTCCACGTTGATCGCGAAGGCGGCATGACGGCAACGGCGATTCCCATCCCGGCCTCGTCCGGCGCGCTGCGGCTGCTTGGCATGGAGGCCTCGGATGTCGCGGCGCTGCACTCCGATTCGCAGGAGCAAACACGCGACGCGTTCGGTTTCAAGTGGGCACGTCGCGAGAGTTACGATACGCCGGCGATGCATGCGGCGGCTCGCGCGTGGCTGTTCGAGCGGTACTGCGCGGGTGACCCCGCGCGCCTCGACAGCTGGCTCGCCGGCGGTCGCAAGATCATCCTCGACGCGGGCTGTGGCGCTGGCATGTCGGGACTCCTGTTCTTTGGCGAGCGGCTGCGCGAGCACGCGTACCTCGGAGTCGATATCTCGGACGCGGTCCAGGTCGCTCGGCAGCGATTCGCCGAGGCGTCGGTGCCGGGCGACTTTCTGCGCACGGGACTGTGTGAGGCGCCGATTCCGCCTCGGTCGGTGGATCTGATTCTCTCGGAAGGCGTGCTTCATCACACCGACGACACCGCGGCGTCGTTTGCGCATCTCGCAACCCGACTCGCCCCGGGCGGACGATTCCTCTGCTACGTCTACGCCAAGAAGGCGCTCGTGCGTGAGTTCACCGACGACGCCATCCGCGAGGCATTGCGCCCGCTGAGCGACGAAAAGGCCTGGGCGGCGCTTGAGCCGCTCACGCAGCTCGGGAAGACGCTCGGCGAGCTGGGCGTCACCATCGATGTGCCCGCCGACATTCCCTATCTCGGCATCAAGAAGGGCGCGCTCGACTTGCAGAGATTCTTCTACTGGAACGTCTGCAAGATGTTCTACCGTCCGGACTTCTCGATGGAAGAAATGAACCATGTCAACTTCGACTGGTTCCGGCCGCTGAACTGCCACCGGCATACGCCGGACGAGGTGCAGCAGTGGTGCGCGTCGGCAGGGCTGGTCATCGAGCATCTCGACGTGCAGGAGGCAGGCATCTCGGTGGTCGCGCGGCGCCCGCTCGAAGACGCCCCGGTGGGCTGAGGCGGACGTGCGCATCGTGTTCTTTGGTGCGTCCGCACTGGGCCATCGCTGCTGCGAGGAACTGCTCGCCATGGGGCAGGAGGTGGTGGGCATCTTCACGATCCCGCGCGAGTTCCCCATCTCGTACTCGCCCGACGCGCCGGTCACCAATGTGCTGCACCGTGACTTCCACGCACTCGGGGCTGAGCATGGCATTCCGGTCGTCTCGGTCTCGGGCAAGATGTCCAGCCATACCGACGCACTCGCGGCGATGCGTCCCGATCTGCTCATCGTCATCGGCTGGTACTACATGATTCCGTCCGCGCTGCGCACGCTGGCGACCCGTGGCTGTGTTGGTGTGCATGCATCGCTGTTGCCCAGGTACCGTGGCGGTGCGCCGCTGGTGTGGGCCATGATCGATGGATGCGCCGAGACCGGAGTGACGCTCTTTCACTTCACCGATGGCGTGGACGATGGCGACATCGTGGGGCAGCGCGCGTTTCCGATCGTTGCGACGGACACCATAGCAGAGCTGCTCGTCAAGTCGGAAGCTGCGTCGCTGG
>JANNEV010000425.1:0-2800 GCA_031379145.1 Gemmatimonadaceae bacterium | reverse complement strand
AGAAACTGCTTGGCCGATTCGGGCTCAGCGTAGCCTCGACTCACAAGCAGCCGACACACCGGTGCGGGTAGCAGCAGGGAGGCTTGAAGTCGCTGCACCGCGTCGGGGAGAGGTTCCGCAATGTCAATCCAACGTGCTGGAGGCCGCAGCGAGCTGGAACCGGTCGAGCGGCCAGCGGGCAGACGTGCCGTAGCCGGTGAGAACGCCGCGGAGGAAGGAGGATGGGCCGTCACGTTGGTCAATCTATCCGCGCCACCACGCGCGCACACCATCGAAGGAGCGCGCGAGCCATCGGCCAGCTGCGCAGAATCGTTGGCCGGCTTCGTATTTCGACCAACGGGATGGAGCGGTCAGTCGCCCTTCGGCGCTACTCTGAAGTACAACAGCGCACCGCAACCCTCGCACGTCTCGATCAGGTTGCCGCTCGCCATCGATGGCCGTCGCTGCATGGGGATGGACGTGTCGCAGTGACCACAGGAAAAATCGCTGTCGAGTGGGAACACGACCCGTGCACGCCGTCGCACATGCACGCGATCGTAGCGCGAGAGCAGCGCTGACCCGATTCCCTCAGCTGATGCGACCCGTAGCGCCGTCGCGGCCGCAATTTCCGCATCGACGCCGTCGCGCTCCGCCGCCAGTGCGGCGCGTGCGATGGACTGCGTCTGCTCCATCGCCGCCGCCGCATCCCGATGGGTCGTGGTAGCGGCGCGCATCTCGATGATGCGGCGCGACAGGGCCAGCAGCTCACTCTCCTCCTCGGCAAGTACGCGTTTCGCCGCTTCTACCTGCGCCATCGCGGCCGTGGCTTCCTTCAACTTGTGTGCGTGATTCAGCACTTCCACGCTCTTGTCGTGTCGCACGCGATGCTCCGTGATGCGCGCTTCGAGCGCGTGCAGTCGATCCAGTTCGCGCTCCAGTGCGGCCTCTGACCGTACCACCTCCTCGCGCGCACGCTGTCGTGCCTTGTCCAGCGCAGCGAGGCGCGGCGCCAGCGAGTCACGGCGGGCCTCGATGGCCCGAATGCTCTCATCGTGCTGCTGCACCACCAGTAGCGCTTCCAGCTCGGTATTCACCACGCCTCCGGGTCGTTGAACGACAAACTCATGCCTTCGGTTTAGCCCTCGGACTGCGCATCGGCAAGAGGCGACGCAACTCAGACTCCAGATCGAGTCGCTCCCGCATCAGCAGATCCTTGGCCTCACGGGTCTCCGCCCGCCCAATCTCCGCACGAATCTCATCCACCCGCGCTTCGAGTCGACGCGCATCCAGGCGGTCCAGGCTCAGCACGATGTCAACTTGCAACGCTTCGTCTGCTGCGGTGTCCGTCAGCTCGCGCAGGGTGCGCAGCGCCGTGGCGTCGAGTCGCTCCGCCAGCAGCTCCAAGTCCTCGTCCATCGGCGCATCGAGCAAGGCCTGGAAAACGGCACGATAGGACAGCTCGCGGAATTCCCCCGGGCCGTGGCGCTCCGCGATACGTTCCGCGAGGCTGCGGTCCTGCAGCATCGACCGCACCAAGGCGCGCTCCAGCGGCTCATCGCGCCGCGGGCGTGGAGGCACGTTGGTCGCCTGCCACTCCGGACCAGCATTCCGACCGCGTTTGCCCTTCCACTGCCCACGCGCCTGCAATGCCGCGTACGGCGATGGAGGACCCGATGCACCCGATGGCGGAGATTCCGCCGCCGCGCCAGACTCGATCGTCGGGCCTGGATCCTCGTCGTCACGCGTCGAAGTGGATCGAGAGACCCGTGAGCCGGCGGGCGGTTCGTCCGCCTCGCTGGCCAAGATCGACTTGTCCAACTGCGATACATCGGCGAGGCGCGTCAGGTACAGATCGCGAGTGAGCGGATCACGAGCCGCACGAATGGTGGGGAGCAGTTTGTCGATGGCCAACCGACGTCGCCGCAATTCCTTGAACCAGCCCAACCGCTCGAGCACCTGTAGCTGCCGATCGAACAGGTCAATGGCTTGCGCGAGCTGCGACTCGAGTGCGACGCGACCATGCGCTCGTACGAAGGTGTCCGGATCATCGCCCTCCGGTAGCGACACGACTCGCACCGATGCCTTATGGCGCAGCAACTCAAGTCCCGAGCGAAACGTGGCCTTCTGGCCCGCCTCATCGCTGTCGTACAACAAAAAGATCTCATTTGCATAGCGCGTCAACAGCTGCGCCTGTTCCTCGGTGAGTGCCGTCCCGAGGGGCGCCACAACCTCCTCCACACCCGCCAACGCTACGCGAATTGCGTCGAGGTAGCCCTCCACTACGATCGCCCTTCCGCTGCGACGCATGGCATTCTTGGCCGCATGCAGGCCGTACAACGTTCGGCGCTTCTGGAACACGACCGACTCGCCGCTGTTCAGATACTTCGGCGTATCATCACCCATTGCACGTCCACCGAACGCCACATGGTGGCCGAGTTCGTCGACAATCGGAAACATGACCCGACCTCGAAAGCGTACCCGTGGCTCCGTCTCTCCTTCACGTATCATGAGCAGGCCGGCATCCAGCAAACGAGCGTCGTCAAACCCCAGCGCATGCAGGTATCGGCGGAGTGCCTGCGCGTCGCGAGGCGCAAACCCCAGCCCGAACCGGGCCCGCGCGGACGCATCAATGCCTCGGCCTTCCAGATACTCTCTCGCCGCACGACCCGTCGCATCGTCATTGAGCTGACCGCAAAACCACTCCGCTGCCGTGCCCAGCACCTCCCAGTTCCTCTCATTTGGATCGGCCACCTGCGCCCGTGCCGGCGTATCGATGACTTCGATGCCGACGCGTTCACCAATCATCTTCACCGCTGAGGGC
>JANNEV010000403.1:0-14559 GCA_031379145.1 Gemmatimonadaceae bacterium | reverse complement strand
CCAAGTTCAACAAGTTCGTGCCGGGCAGCACCACGAACCCGCTCACCGGGCAGTCCTTTGGTCGCTGGGACTACAATAACGATGGTGTGCAGGACACGATCGCAGTGCCGGGGTGCGGACGTTTCGGCTGCGCGGCCTTGTGGAGCGATACGATCGCTGGTGGGTATTCCACCCGGCTTGGCAACATTCTCAACACCGTGTCGGCGGGACCTTTCCGGCTCAGGTCCAATGACACGACGCAGTTTCTGTGGGCGTTCTCGTGGAATACGGATTCGACCACCATTCGGCAGACCATCGAGGGTGTGACGGCATCGTACCTCTCGAATTATTCGGGACCGCAGCCGTTCCCGTTCCCGGCAGTGTCGGCAGGTCGGTCGTACACACTGCAGTCAGCGGAACTGGTGGACTCCACGCGGTTCGGCCTCGCGGATGCGAGCGTCGGCGCACAGATCACGCTCCGGCTGCCGCAGATCAACCCGGTCGATCCGTTCATGGTCAGCCTGGTCAACAAGACGCGCGCGGATTCCGTCGCGGGCAACGCCGCAGTGCGGCGCATCCTTCGGCTCAACCCGGGGTTGCTGACCAGACTCTCCGCGCGGGCGAACGACAACCTCGCGTCGGTCATGATCTTCAAGTCGTGCGACGGTGGCACCACCTTCACGACGAACTCGGGCAACGTCGCCGCGTGCGTCGCCGCACCAACTCGTACGATCGACCTCGGTGTTAACGCCTTCCCATGGCGTCCATTCAGCACGGTGCTCTATACGGGCGGTGTGCCGGCCACCGGCGCGGTCACGGAGTTCGTACAGGCTGGCCGGAACTACCTGTATTCGTTTGTCACGCGCTCGCGCGGCTACTCGGATTTCCGCATCGTCGATTCCACTGCCTCGGGACTGGTGGTGACCGACGTCCAGAATACGCTCGGCTTCCCGAACGATACGATCAACGGCAGCCTGGCCACCGCTGGCCCGTCTGTGGTACAAGTGTACGCGCCGATCACCAACGTGGCCGGGCGCTCGTTCGCGACGGTGGATACGGCCACGCTCGCCGGCAATGCAACGCAGTCGCTCGTGTACGGCTCGTTGTCCAACGATGTGACCGGCACCTCGCGACTGGTGTTCGGGAATCAGTTCATCGTGCGCAAGACGGTGGACACGGTGACCAGCGCAACCACCACTACCGTCAACGTTCGACAAGTCATTCCTCGAGCGGCGACCTCTCCAACCGCGACGCCAACCACGAACTTCGTGGCCCGTGAGCAGGCATTCACGGTGAACGCGAACATTCCCATTCGGAGCGGCACCGCGATTCTGGCGGGCACTCCCCGATCCACGTCGGGCTCGTCCCGCGTGTTCATCGACACGCTCAACGCGCCAGCAACGTACCCGGGTTTCGCGTGGATCACGGGTGACAATCGCCCAATTTTCGCGATCAACGATCAGTATTCGAGCAACCGCGAGCGCGACCAGCAGGCGTCGCCGCTGTATCCGGGCTACACCGTCGTTCCCCGCGACTCGGCCAACGGCGCGACTGGTTTTCGTCAGGAACTGACACCGTTTGGTGTCCTGCGCGATATCAACTTCGTGCTTCGGGCACCCGGCGACACGCTGCAGGCGGCGGCTCGCGTCTTCGTGCCTCAGGTCCAGCCGGTGAACATCGCCGGGAGCAAGAGAAACAAGGGTGGCCGGTACGAGTTGAACTGGCTGGTCGATCCGTGGGGAGCGAAGGCACCGTTCGTCCTCGATCCGGTGGCTTCACTGCAGGGCGAGGTGACACAGTCGCTGGCAGACGTGGCGACCAAGGCCACCACGATCACCGAGACGTCGGCGGCGACTGCGGCGCTCGTCGGTGCGACCGCCGCGCGACCGCTGCAACGCGTGCGCGTGCCGTTTACCATGACGTTCCGCGATTCGGATGGCCGCACCGAAAACGTGCGCTTCGCCATGCTGGCGCGCTCCAGCAACACGCGACTGCTCGGTTCCGGCAACGATACCGTGCGCGTCACCATTCCGGATTCACTCTGGACGCCTGGTGACACTCTCATAGCGCTGCAAAAGGTCGAGCGCGACAGTTCTGTGGGTGTCGGTGCGGCGCGCTTTGTCGTGGTGCAGGCGGACGGTGCAAATGCGTTCCGGCCCGTGCCGGTACTCGTTGACTCCATCGGGCAGAATCGCCTTCTGGTTTCGTGTGGCGGTGGCGTGACGGCTTCCGGTACGCGACCGGCGGCCGACGCGCTCACGTGCAACCCGCTCAAGATCCTGACGCGCGGTGCATCGGTGTCCGGCGGTTACCTGCCAGTGCAGGCGGGCTGGAAACAGGTGTTCGATATCACGCGCACCTTCGATGAGCGTTCCGTGATCCAGTTGGTGGCGCGGCCGTTCACCACCAACACCACGCTGTCGAAGGCGGATCTGAACCGCGTCTCGGTCGTGCCGAACCCGTATGTCGTGCGGAGCGACATCGATCAGGTGCCAACCAATCGCCAATCGGTCTCCCGCATCTACTTCACGGGCGTGCCCGAAGAGGGCATCGTGCGCATCTACTCGGTCTCCGGCCAGTTCCTGCAGGAGATCACGTGGACGAAGAGCGATCTGACGTATCAGGGCAACAACGCTCCGACTGGTGACCTCCCCTTCAATTTGCGGACGCGTGAAGGGTTGGACATGGGCTCGGGTCTCTATCTCTACGTACTCACCGCGACTGGTCCGGCAGGAAAGGGCCAGGTTCAGAGCGGCAAGTTCGTGATCATCCGATAACGGAGCCGCGATGCACTTCTCTCGCTCATTCGGCGCCATCGGCGCCGCCACCCTCCTCCTGAGCGCGTCCGCTGTCGCGCAGGGACCAGGTGGCATTCTCCCCACGCCACAGGATGCGCCCAATCGCCAGGGCACACGTGGCGCGAACTTCCTGCACATCGGCATTGGCGCGCGCGGCGGCGCCATGGCTGGCGCTGTCGGTAGCTCCGTCTCCGGCCCGCTGGCCTGGTACTGGAACCCGGCAGGTGCGGCGACGTCCGAGGCGTTTTCCATTGTGGCCGGCCGCCAAAGTCTGTACGGAGATCTTGGACTTGGTCAGACGTATGCCGCCGCGTCCATCCCGCTGCTTGGCGGTGTTGTTGGATTCCATCTCAACACGCTGAGTTCCGGCGACATCAAGCGAACGACGGAGGCCAACCCATTCGGCGAGCGTCTGGGTGGCAACGTGTTCCAGTGGACCTCCACTGTGATGGGGCTCGGCTATGCAAAACGCCTGACCGATCGTTTGTCTGCCGGCGGCCAGATCAAGTACATCTCCGAGGGCATTCCCGACGCCTCCACCGGCTGGATGGCCTTCGATATCGGCACGCAGTTCAACACGGGCTTGTACGGACTCGTGCTGGGCGGTGCCATTCAGAATGTCGGCGGCACGTCGTCGGCCAGCGGGGCGCTCATTCAGCGCACCATCACCACCGCAGACGGATCGCAGCTTGCAGAGTCACGCCGCGTCACATTCTACACACGCGAAACGGAAATTCCGGTGGAGTTTCGCCTGTCCGTGGGGTCGGATCTGCTCGGGAGCGCGAACTCGCTCTTTGGTGGAGCCGGCGGAAAGAACATCCTGAACGCCGAAGTATCCGTCTCCGATGCGACCGACTACAGCACGCAGTACGCGCTCGGTCTCGAGTACGCGTACCGTAACCTGCTCTTCGTTCGCGGTGGCAAGCGATGGTACAACGATGACCGTGATCGTGGTGCTGACCGACAAGTCGGTCTGGCCGGTGGGTTCGGGCTGCGGCTGCCCGTGCTCGGGCGTAACGTGAAGTTCGACTACTCGTACGAGATGGCTGGCGCACTGCAGAACGTGCAGATCTTCAGCTTCGAGGTGGGCAAATGAGTCGGCTGCTACGCGCGATCGTGCTCGCTGCTGTTTCGTCGTCCGTGCTGGGTGCGCAGGTGCAGAACAAGCAGTTCTCCGTCACCACGCGGCTGGGTTCCATTGCTGCCGAGCGGTCGGCGAGTCTCGACCGTGCCGCACTCATCGGACTGGACACGGAGTACGCGCTCAACAAGTGGTTCGGGCTGGGTACCGCCGTGGATGTCTCACGCGGCAACAGCACCAAGAAGGACTTCCTGACGCGCCTGCGGTACGGAAATGCAGCCGTCGGCGGCGGTGACTCGGTGTACTACCAGAACATCGGTCAGGCCATCAGCACGGTCAACATTTCTGCGTTTGGCACGCTGCGCTATCCGAGCAAGAAACTCAGTCCGTTCCTGCTGGGTGGCGTCGGCACATACGTCATGATGCTGGATCCTCAGGTCAACGGAAAGGCGGTGCGCAAGACCGCACTCTCCTATACCGGCGGCATCGGATTCTGGTACAAGCTGGGTACTAGCGTGGGCATTCAACTAGATGCGCGCGCGGTGACGTACTCGGATTATGAGCGTGACATGCTCAACCCCGCACTCGGTCGCACCGAGCAGATCACGCCGTTCCCCGAAGATTTCCCCACGCCGCCCGCGGCCAAAAACACCGCACTCAACACGATGTTTACGCTCGGATTCCGGTACATCCCGGGTGGCTTTGGCGGGAGGAACTGATCGATGCAGACTCTTCGCTCCCTCGCGCTCTTCACGGTACTGCTTGGCACGGTCGCGATCGGTGCCTGCTCTGACGAACGCTCCACCACGCTTGAACCCGTTGGCGCGCTCGGATTCGGCACGGTGCTCGCCCGGACCGCAACCAACCTGCCGCGCGGCACAGTCACGTTTCCGGTGGCGATTTCCGCATCAGCCACTCCGGCTACCGATTCCGTCATCGTGACGCTGGCAGGACTCGACTCGCTCACATCTGGCAGCTACACGCTGTGGTTCGCCAACGACTCGGCGACCAAGTTTGCGCCCGTCACCTCCATGAACATCACGGTCACCCGTGTCGATTCCACCATCAACGCGGCGGGCGACCCGGTGTTCGCGCCAACCATGCCCACGCGAAATAACGTGGCCAGCTTCCGCGCTGGTGGTTCCAACCTGTCATTCCGCGTGGCCACCGCCCGCAATGCCGCACCAGCCATGGTCGCCGCAGATTCGCTCAACACGCTGCTTATCAGCATCGAGCCCGGTGCCACGGGCGCAGCGCCAACCGAGGTGCGTCCGCTGTGGGCCCGTCGCAGCCAAGGCGGAACAACGCGTGTGGCTTCGCTACGGTTCGGAAATTTCGCCCGTGGAATTCCGGCCAGCGCCGGCTCGCCGGCGGCCAATCAGGAGTTCGTGGTGGCCACCAATGGCGTCATGACGATTGTGCCTCGCGGACGGGTGGAGGTACGGGGCAAGATCCTCATTGCCAACGACTCCAACTACTTCCGTCCACCGGTTGGCTATTACTACAACGGGTACGCCGTGAAGTTCGACACCACCGGTCGATTCAACGACACGCTCTATATCGGTCGTCGCACGTCGCCGTTTCCGGCACGCGTGTCGCTCTACGAGAGCGATAAGACCAATCCGGCGCCCGATGTGGTGTTCAACTCGCCGCTGGTGATCTTTGCCATGGCCACGCGCGTGTCCACGGACACGCTGCCCAAGGCCAATTCCAGTCCGCCGTGGCTGAATTTTGGACTGGTGCGCGTGAACCTGCAGTCCAAGTTCTCGCAGGAAGGGCGCATGGGGCCGGCAACAGTGCTGGAAGCCACGCTGCCCAAGTCGGTGCGGGGACGTTAACCCCACGCATTTCGACTGTAGTCACTGAGTTGTTCAACGCCCGAATCCGCCATGCGCAGGTGCCATGTGCAGGTTCGGGCGTTGATGTGTCCTCGAGATTCACATCGGCGGGCACTGAGCGCACGTACTCGAGTGCAACAGTCGTTCGCCAATGGTACGAGGGAGTTACGGCGTCACCCGCAGAATCGACTGTCGCGTACGATCCCCCACCCACACCACCCCGCCTTGCGCACGCACGGACGTAGCGAAAGGAAACTGACGCGACGAGCCGAGCACGCGTGGCACCGGCGACAGGGAGAGCTGGTAAAGTCCGTCCACTCCACCGGCTACGTACAGTGCATCGCCCACAAACGCGAGGTCGTAGGCGAAGCGCGGTTCCTGCGAAACACGCACGGGTCGTTGCACACCGCCGGCGAGCGACTCCCGGCGCCAGGCGATGATGCCCGCGTCGCCGAGCGCAGCCGCGATCCAGCCGGCACTGGTGGTGATGGCGCGCGCGCCTGTCGGCGCATCGAGGGCCATGCCGGTTCGGAGTCCGGTGGAATCGGCGACAATCTGGACGAGGGTGCTATCGAGAGCTGCCCACCACAGGTGCGCCGTTTCATCGTAGACAAGCGCCGACACACTACCCGAGAGCAGCAGGGTGTCGGTGCGTTGTGTGGCTCCCATGCCGCGCCGGAGACGAAGCCGCCGACCCACCGCAGAAAGCACGGCGTCCCCTGAGGCCGCGAGCGCATCGACGGGTCCGTCTCCAATGCGAGCGGCCGGGCCGGACGCCAGCGAGGTCTCCCAGAGTGCGGTGCCGGAGCCGATCACCAGTGATCCCGTGAGGGGCACGATGACGACCTGTCGCAGTCCAGTGAGTCCACTGGCGCGGCGTCGGAGTGCTTTCGGCGCCGCGCTGGCTGACACGAGCTGCGTGCCGCTGTCGCTCACGACTGCGATGAGGGAATCGCGCCCATCGATGTGCGTGGGCGCCGAGAGCAAGGAGGCCTCGCTGAATCCGAAATTCAACCGTGCTCGGGTCCGTGGGGCGTGGGCGCGCCGACCCGCGTCGAGCTCACGGGCGATGAAAAGTCCGGAGACCGCGCCACTCACCGAAAGAAACGGCAGCGCACAACTGAGCGGCTTGCAGCCGCTGGCGCGCGACCCGTTGTCGCTGATGGCGTAGAAGCCCATGGCCATGACACCGCCCGCGGCCGCACCGATCAGGCTGTACCATCCCGCGCGTGCGCCGGGACCGCGCACGGGCTCCGATCTGGAGCCGGAGCGAGCGGCGGCTGGTTGCTGCGCCGAGAGCGGGGCGGCCCACGCGGCCAGGGAGCCGGACAGCGCGGGAATGCACACCGATCCCACAAGCCCAATCGAGATCAGACGCGCGCCGACGAATCGCAGAGGGAGCGGGGAGAAGACCGACAGAGATCTCATGGGTCAGACCGACGAATGGTGAATGTGCGCGCGCTGCGAGTGGTTTGCCCGCTCACGCGATCGGTGACGACGACCTCAAGCTGATATCGGCCTGCAGGCGCGGTGCCGAGGCCGATCGTGACCAGTCCAGGTACGCGATCTCGGCCAGCCAGTGCCTCGTTGCGATCGAAGCGCATGCCGAGCTGCTGATCGCCCTCGGCGCTCAGCCCGACCGCGTCGGCGATGTTGCCGAACAGATTGCGCAGTGGATCGGTGCCCCTGTCGAGCTGCAGCAGCGTGACCACGAGTCGCACCTCAAACTGCACACGATCGTTTGCCGTGGCCTGCAGTCCGTAGTTCTCCCAGTACACGCTGAACGTATCTCGCGGCGCGATGACCAGATCCCCACGCGGGCGCAGGCCAATGCCATGCCATGATCGCAGTGGTGAGTCAGGCACCGCGATGCGGTCGGCGATCAGGATGTCGCTCGTGCCTAGACGTGTGCTGTTGAACGCGGGAAGCAGCGCGTCCGTCTGTGAGCGACCGCTCGCTCCAACCACGGCAGCGTCGCGCGCTTCCACGCGGAGCCGGTAGTCCCCCGCGCGCAGGGTGTCGACAAAGAGGTACGGCACGCTGGTTCGTGCAGGCAGCGCGAATCGCAGCGTGTCGGAAGCCGCCAGCGTGAGCCGGGCGGCCGGCCCGATGCGCACCGAGAGTTCGAGTTCGGCGCGGTCGACATCAGTGGTTCGGTAGAGCCGGCCCGCATTGACGGCGGTGGCGACGACGAGTTCCGTCTCCGCATCGGATGCGCCACGAAAACGGCCAATCTGGACGGGCAGCGAGTCGACGGCCATCACGAAGGGCACGTTGTCCAACATGAATGGTGATGCATCGCGGCGTTCTTCGGCGATGCCACGAAAATTTCCGGCGAACGAGGCGGAGTTGATGGCCGGTGGACCAAAGAACACGAACTCCATCTCCGACCGCGGATAGAACCACACCGTGATCACATGCGCGATGGCATCGCCCGCATCGGCATCGGAACTTGGCGGGAACGTGGCAATGACCGGTGGCTCGCCGTACCGCGCGATGATCACGCCGCGATCGGTACGCCACCCCACCTGATGCGTTTCGGCGTCGGTGAAAAACAGGTCGGCGAAGGCCATGCGCGACAGGAACTCGAGCCGCGCTTCGTTCTCGGGCGTGGAGAGCATCGGATCTGCCGACTCCCAGAACGCATCGTCCGTGCGTGCGGCCTCGGCGGCGCTGAGTCCGGCCACGCGCGTAGAGTCGCCGCGTCGCAGAATGCGTCCAAGGTCGAGAAGGTCTCCGCGCATCTCCGGCGAGAGGCGACGGAGCGCGCGCGCGTACAGGGAATCGGCGAGCGCGAGCTGGCCCTGACGATAGGCGGCGAGCCCGGACGCGAGCAGCACGCGCGCCGTCGCGGTGACGGCGTCGCTGGCGGGACGCGCGACGCGCTGCATTTCGTCGTAGCGCTTCTGATCGTACAGCAGCGCCATCAGTCCGACCACGCTGGCCTCATGCGCCGGCAGTGCTGCGAGTGCGCGTCGAAAGAACTCTTCGGCCTCACTGCGATCCACCGAGGCGGAGTTCTCGATGGGGCGGGCCAGCTGCTGGAGAAACTCGCGCGTGTAGTGCGGTCGGCGCGGCGCGACATTCGCGTCAAACAGGAGGTTGCTGGTGTAGAGCCAGCGATTCTTGCCCGTGAGGTAGCGACGCATCTTGATCTGGCCGAGCTCATAGGCCACCTCGGCAATCTGCGCGTTGTCGCCACTCTGCTCCGCCACGGTGAGTGCGCGCCGGAAGAGTCGTTCGGCTTCCACGCGCATGATCGGCGTGTTCAGCCGTATCCGCCCGAGTTCAATGAGATAGCGCGGGTTCTTCCCGTCGATGCCGGCGGCGCGATGGAGGAGATACCACGCCAGGACTCGTCTTGGTGTGTCCACCAGCGACAATGCGGTCGTGCGCGAGAGCACCACGCTACGCCAGTACAGCGCGTCCACGTCGCGGGGAGACTGATCCGTCGCGCGCTCCAGCAGCTCGAGGGCCGACGCCGTGTCGCCAAGCGCCGCTTTGGCGCGAGCGTCCCGAACAAGCGACTCGGTCGGCACGCGCTCCGGTCTCCCGAGAGGCTGCGCCGCGCCGTTGCTGGCGATGCTTCCGAGAAGCAGCAGCGCGATGGCAGGTCGCCGCACGGCAGGGGGGCTAGTGGGAGCGAACGTCGGTGGGCAACTGCAAGGTAGCGCCGCTCTGTACGGAAGGGGATGGAACCGGACACTCTCGTGGACGTAGTATCCCCTGCGTATGAGAGTGCGACCCGCCGTTCACCTGTGTTCGCCAACGGAGCCTGTTTGATGTCATTTCGTCCGCAGTTCGCAACGTCGCCCGCGCGCCCCCGTGTTCTGCGTGCGATGGTGCTGGCACTCGTCGCGATCACGTCGGCCCTGCCGGCCGCAGCGCGAGCGCAGGCGTTCAACTATCCGTCTCTGCAGCTGCCAACCGCCTCAACGCGCGACTACACGGCCGCCATCGCGGGCGGACGCGGGACCACGCTGCTGTTTCAGTGGCGTGAACGCGCAGGGGACGGAGCGCATTTTGGCCTTGATGCCGGTTTGGCCGACTCGAAGTCGCGGAGTACCATGGTGTTCGTTGGCGCGTCGGGCGGGAAGGAGCTGCTGCGCGCGACGGCGGAGCAGCCGTTGGACGTGTTGGCAACTGGTGGAGTCAACATTGCCTTCGGCTCCGGTGCGTCACTGCTGCGCGTGCCAGTGGGGGCCAGTATTGGACACACCTTTGACCTTGAGCGGTCGATGACGATCACACCGTACGTCCATCCGCGGCTGTCGTTGGACGTGTGCGGTGACTGCAGTGCATCCAAAGGCAATAAGTCGGAGGTGTCGCTCAACTTTGACCTCGGGGCGAATCTGCAGGTGAGCAGAGAGTTCGCGCTACGCATTGCCGGTGTGTTCAGCGGCTCCGACCTGATTGGCAGCGGGGACGCCTTTACGGTTGGGTTCAACTGGACGCCGGCCGCCCTGTCAGTCGCCAAGTCGAGGTAGTCGACCGCGGAAGGTCGGTGGTCACGCGGGCTTCGGTGCGCTGGTCGAGTACACGCGCATGAAGGGCTACACGTAGTCGATCGTGCAGTGCTACGGGGTGACTTCCGCACCCGTCGTGAGCCCGAGCAGCTCCTCCACCAGCGCTACGCTTCGTTCCGTTGCACCCAGCTCCCTCTGCACCACCGCCCTCGAGCGCTCGCCTTCCCGCTCCCGCTTCTTGCGGTCGCCGAGCCACTGCGAAACCACCTCGGTCAGCGCGCGCGCCGTCTTCACCGACGCGCCACCACCTGCTGTCAGCAGCAACCCGGCCTCACGACTCATCTCATGGCGGGGGCCGAACGCGACCGGCACACCGAATGCCGCCGGTTCAATGACCGAGTGCAGCCCATCGGCATGAAATCCACCGCCCACGAACGCAGCGTCGGCCAGCGCGTAGA
The DNA here is from genome assembly GCA_031379145.1 of Gemmatimonadaceae bacterium. Lineage (GTDB taxonomy): Bacteria > Gemmatimonadota > Gemmatimonadetes > Gemmatimonadales > Gemmatimonadaceae > Gemmatimonas. The sequence goes on along the minus strand of JANNEV010000403.1, from coordinate 3,939 downwards.
GATCGCCAAGTACGCCGACGCGATCCACAATGATCACGTCGGCGTCTCCTTCGCCACGTTTGTCTGCGCTGCTCTCCGGCGTCACGTCGGCTTTCTGCTGGCGCGAGAGTCGAATCACGCGTAGCCGTTGCTTGCGTGCCCACGATTCCAGCGGGAGCACGTGCGCTTCGGTCGGCTCATGCGGTGCGATGATCATCCGTGCCGTTGGGCACGCGCGCCTGACTGCGGTCCATGACTCGCAGAGCACCGACTCATCGGCCGGCCATGTGCTACCCGCGACCAACGTCGGTCTGGCGCTACGTAGCGCGACCAGGAGCGGCGTCTCACGATCCACCTCCTCAGAGCGCGCCCACACCTGGTCGAATCGCGTATCGCCGGTGACACGAAGTGCGCTTGCGCGAACCCCGAGGCGCTGCAAGCGCACGCCATTCTGCGCGTCGATCGCACCAACCGAGCGGAGTGATGCATACGCGTCGCGAAGGAGCATGCGCGAGAACACGCCGAGCCTGCCGGAGCTGGGGGCCAAGGTCGCGCTCAGCAGCGCGATGGGAATTCCACGCACCGTCGCGCGCGCCACGAGCGTCGGCCAGACATCGAGTTTCACGAAAACCAGTGCTGACGGCTTGAGCGCATCCAGCATCGCGTCACACTCCGCGGCGCCGTCGAAGGGCAGGTACTCTGTGATGTCGGCACCGATGCTCTGGGCGAAGCGTTCAGCGCTCGGCGAGTAGAACGTATACGCCAGCTGGAGTGACGGGTGCCGAGCGCGCAACGCGTGGGCGACCGGGCGCGCTTGCAGCCCCTCGCCAACCGACGGAGCGTGCAGCCAGACCAACGGTCGCTGTGTGTCGCGGACCTCGGCGGCGCGTGCACGCACACGTTGCAGCAATCCGCGCCTCGCATGAATGGAGCGTGCGATCTTCCCATCGCCGGCGGGAATCAGTCGGCTGGCCGCGCGCGCGAAAAAGAGACTGAATGAGTACAGTGTCGCGACGGCTGCGTTCAGCGAGTCCTCTTGGAGCGCGCGGTGAAGAGGGCGGTGTCGATCGCTCGGCGGAAGTCCGCGTACGGCAGCGCGCCTTCCACCAGAAAGTCGCCGATCAGGAACGACGGGGTGGAGCTGACTCCTGCTCGGCTTGCCTGGGCCTGATCGGAATTGATCAGGGCAGCGATCGCCTTTGACTTGCGACAACGTGCGAATTCTGGAATGTCGAGCGACTGCGACCGGGCCAGCTCATTGAGATACGGTTTGACATCAGCGCTGGCGTTGACCGACTTCTGGTCGCGAAAGAGGGCCTCGGAGAACTCCCAGAACTTCCCTTGGGCGCCAGCGCAGAGCGACGCTTCGGCCTCAGCACGCGCGTGCGGGTGGTTGGAGAGCGGGAGGTTCAGATAGGCCATTCTGACTTTGCCGGTGCTGATATAGTCGCGCTTGACCGCCGCCATGGACGAGTCGTGCCACTGCTTGCAGTACGGGCACTGGAAGTCGCTGATCATGACCAACCACATGGTGCCGGAGTCCCGACCGAGAAGACGACTGCGATCAGCCACGGCGAGCAAGGCGGAGTCGCTGAGCGTGTCGGCCGTAGGAGAAGGCGCAATTTCAGACGACGCGTCACTGGCTTGCGCCGCCGTTTGAGCGGTGGCGACCGACGCCGGTGTCCTGCCGGAATTGCCCGCGGCCTCCGCACGATCGCACGCGGTCAGTCCGGCGATGGAAAAGGCCAGTACGGCCGATCCAGCCGACATCAGGCGAGCAGCCGAGGGAAGTTCAGGCATAGTTGCTGTATCGAAAGGCGATGAAAGGAATCACGGTCGCGTGTGCGGTCGCGACTGCGGACGCAGCTACCGGGTAAAATTAGCGTGCGACGCCGCCGATCTGACACCGCGCGCCTCGTTCGGACGTATTATGCATATGAGTACGGGCACCGTGTGCGTCTCTCATCGTCTTGGCTTGTCTACTCGATTCATTCGTTTGCGGCGTGGCGCTGGTCGGTTCTGGGCCCTCGCCGCCTGCGCAATTCTGCTGCCGCTTGTCGCCTTAGCCCTCTGTCCGGTCGGCGTGCAGGCCCAGCCGCCGGCATTGCCCACCCCGACGGGCTACGTCAACGACTTCGCCGGCGTGCTTCCAGCAGACGCCAAAGCGCGCCTGGAAGAGCTCGCTCGGCGGGTCAACCTCGCCACACGCGGGGACATGGTGGTGGTCACGCTGTCCGATCTTGGTGGGCGCCCGGTTGAGGAGGTGTCGCTTCGACTCGGTCGTGAGTGGAAGGTCGGGTCGGACGCGGGTATCGGTGACAAGGCCCGAAACGCCGGTGTCATCATCCTGGTGGTTCCGAAGGAAAGCTCCACAACCGGCCGCGGTTCCTGCCGGATCGAGACAGGGCAGGGCGCTGAAGGATTCCTGACCGATGCCACGGCAGGCGAGCTCTGTCGGGCTGCTCGGGATCAGTTTGTGGCGCGCGACTACGCGGGCGCCATCGAGTTTATCGCCGGTGCGGTGGCCTCGCGATACGCGGCGGAATACGGCGTAACGCTCGAAGGAACGCCGGAGCCTCGGCGGTCCTCGCAGCGCGGTGCGCAGCGGCAGATCTCACCGATCGCCGTGCTGGTGCTGATTTTCATCGTGTTCTCGATACTCCGGTCGTTCGGACGTGGCCGAGGTGGCGGTTGCATTCCCATCCCCATCGGCGGTCCGTCCATCGGCGGCTTCGGTGGGAGCGGCTGGAGCAGCGGAGGTGGCGGATTCGGAGGTGGTGGCGGTGGCGGATTCGGTGGATTCGGCGGCGGCGGCGGATTCAGTGGCGGTGGCGGCGGGTCTGACTGGTAGGCGCAGGTTCCCTTACTCTCGATGCCGATGGCGAAATCCACGATGGGCGTAGACGATCTCGTGACGCAGCTCTCGCAGGTCCATGGCGCGGCGCTGCGTGCCGTCGCGTTGTATGGATCCGCAGCAACGAATGAGCAGGTGGCCGGCCACTCGGACACGAACGTGCTCGTGATCGTCGAATCGTTGACCATGGAGTCGCTGCGCATGCTCGGACCGACCACGCGAGCCTGGCAGGAAGCCGGCAATCCCCCCCCGCTCACCTTTACGGTGGCGGAATGGGAGCGATCGGCCGACATCTTTCCGATGGAATACGCCGATGTGTTGGAGCGGCATCGGGTACTCGCCGGAGTGCTGCCGCTGGAGGGCATTCAGGTGATGGTGGCGGACCTGCGTTTGCAGACGGAACACGAGGCTATGGGCAAGCTCTTGCGGCTGCGGCGCGCAGTTATGAGCGTAGGCAGCGACGCCAAGCGGCAGACCCAATTACTGCGCGACAGCCTGAGCAGCTTGCTGGTGATCTTTCGCGCGGTGCTGCGACTGCATGCGGTGGCACCGCCGCGTGACGCCGGGCAGGTAGTCCGTGCGGTGGCCGAGCGCTGCGGGTTTGACGCAGCGCCGTTCGAGCGCGTGGTCGCCTTGGTGCGCGGCACGAACATTCCGGACCGCGAGATCGAAGCTGTGTTGGCGGGGTACGTAATGGGTATGGAATCGCTCGTCGCGTATCTCGATCGTTTCACTCCGCCGGCAACGGCAATCGATTCCCATTTATCCTGAGGACGAACTGATGCACAACGTGAAGTCTAGGCGCTCCCCGCGACGTATGAGCACTGTGCTGCGCACTCTGTCGGTGCTGCTGGCGCTGGCGTCGCCGCTGGCAGTGACCTCGTGCGGCTATAACTCCATCCAGAGTTACGACGAGCAAGCCGAGCAGGCCAAGAAGAACATCGACGCGCAGCTGCAACGTCGTGCCGATCTGATTGGCAACCTCGTGAACACCGTGAAAGGACTGGCGCAGCAGGAGAGCGACGTTGCAGCTGCGCGTCGATGTTCTTCTTGGCCTGCTCGGCTTGCTCGTCGTAACTCTGGATGGAGTTATAGCCGCACGAGGT
>JANNEV010000387.1:0-19621 GCA_031379145.1 Gemmatimonadaceae bacterium | reverse complement strand
ACCGGTGAGCGCGACGGCGTGTGGCTGCATCGCGGCCTCAGTCCCTTGGGCAAGCAGGTCATCGCCGAGATGAACAAGTGGGGGATGATGATCGACATCTCGCATCCATCGAAGGAGTCGATGATGCAGACCGTCGCGTTGTCCAAGGCTCCGATCATCGCCTCGCACTCTGCCGTGCGCGCCATTTGCAATCACAGCCGCAATCTCGACGATGAGCAGATGGCCGCGCTCAAGAAGAACGGCGGCGTAATGCAGGTGGTGGCGTTCAACAGCTACGTGAAGTGCGACCCGATCCGGGACGATGCACGCACGGCAGCACGCACCGCGGCCATGGAAGTGCTGCGGAACGAATACGGCATCACGGCCACCCGACGTGACTCCGTAGCCACGCAGGTGCAGGCGCTGCCCGAAGCCAGGCGCAACGAGTATCTCGCCAAGCAGGAAGACATAACGGCGCGCCGCTACCCGTCAGACCCCGCTGCCACGGTCGCGGACTTCGTGAACCACATTGACTATGCCGTGAAGAAGATGGGCGTCGATCACGTCGGCATCAGCTCCGACTTCGATGGCGGTGGTGGCGTGGATGGTTTCCGCGATGCCACACAGGCGCTGGCGGTCACGACGGAACTGGTGAAACGCGGCTACAGCGAGAAGGACATCGCCAAGATCTGGGGCGGCAATCTGTTGCGCGTGATGGAGGCGGTGGAAAACGAAGCGCGAAAAGAACAGAAAGGCGCGAACTAAGTCATCGACGCACGCGTGAACGGCGGGCTGCGATGATCGCAGCCCGCCGTTTTTGTCGCGGTTCTGGCAACGGCATTCGTGCGTGCCGCTACACCGCTTCCGACAGACTCGTAAAGTTGAAGTCGCGCGCTTTCAACGATGGCATGGCGACATCGCCACCTTGTTCGGTGCCGGCGAGACGCTCCGTGCGGCCAAGCGCCTCGAGGTTGTTGAGCATGAACAGCGGCGACTCGTTGAAGCGAAAGTTGCGCAATGACTTGGTGATCTTGCCATTCTCGATCAGGAATGTGCCGTCGCGCGTGAGGCCCGTGTAGAGGATCGTGCGCGGATCGACCTCTCGCAGATACCACAGACGCGTGACCAGAACGCCGCGCGTAGTGCCGGCGATGAGCTGATCCACGCTCTGCGTGCCTCCAGCCATCTTGAGTGTGGTGGGTGCACCCGTAGCCGTCTTGTTCTGTTTCTTGGCCCAGAAGCGTGAGTAGTACAACTGCTTGAGCACACCGTTCTCGATCCACACCTGGCGACCGATCGGCATGCCTTCACCGTCGTACGGTTGGCCGATGAGCTGCGGATCGGTGGGATCGGAGAAGAGGGTCACCCGTTCGTCGAGAATCTTCTCCCCGATCTTGTTACCACCGCCCTGCTTCACGAACGGACTGCGTCCTTCATCCGTGGAGCGTGCGTCGGCGTAGTTCGCAATCAACTGCACCAGGTCGCCCACCGCCTGCGGCTCGAGAATGACTGTGTAGCGTCCCGGTTCGATGGCCACCGGATTGCGCGAGAGGCGTGCCTTATCGGTGGCTTGCTGGGCAACCCGGCGCGCGTCCACCTGCGACCAATCCGGATGATCCGCTGCGGCCCAACCGGAGCCCGTGCCATCGTCGCTGCGCACGGTGAGCGTATAGTTGGAGCTGGTGGCTGGACGATACGCGAACATGCCCGCCTTGTTGCCGATGGCACTCGCCCCCATGCCAGTGACGAGATATCCGGCGGACTTGAGATCGCCAGCGCTACGCGTCATCTGCAGAGCAACCAGTGCAGCGCGTGCACGATCGTCCGGCGTGAGATTGGCCGTCGCATCGAAGAAGGCTTTCACCGGCGAGTACGTTTGTGCTCCGAGCGGCGGCATCACTTCCGGATCGTCTGGGGCGAGGCGCGCCATGCGTTCGCTCTGTTCAACGCAGCGCTTGATGGCCTCGTCGGACAGATCGTTGGTGGTGACCACCGCGTGCTTGGGGCCGAAGCTGCTTTGGATGGCCAGCTGAGCGTCGGTGGTCGCGCCCGATGTGCTCACCTGATTGGCCGCAAAGCGCACGTTGCCGTTGTAGTACGTGTTGAGCGACACGTCGATGCCGTCGGCTTTGGAAAGCTTGACCGCTTTGTCCACCACGGCCTGCGCTTCGTCACGCGAAAGCACAGCACTGTTGGCCGATTCACGCAATGGTACGCCGCGACGGAACGACTCGGCAGGATCAGTCAGCAGGACGCGGCGTGACAGCGCATCGCGCTTGCGATCGGAGGCGTTGTTGGAGGGCATCAGGCCTTCCTCCCCGTGTTGATGATGTTGACGTTGCGGAAGCGCGCTGGTGGAGATCCGTGGCTGACCGCGTTGACCTGCGGGGGCTGTCCCTTGCCATCAAAGAAGCTGCCGCCGAGTGAGTAGCTGCTCTTGCCGCCGATCATGTCGAGCGAGTTCCAGAAATCGGGAGTGCGGATCTGGTAGGCCACGTCCTTGAGCACGCCGACGACTTTGCCGCCCTTGATCTCGTGGAATGTCTGCCCACCGAACTGCGCGTTGAATCGCTGCTGATCGATGGAGAAACTGCCGTCGCCGACAATGAGAATACCCTTGTCCGTGGCGGACACGAGGTCATTGATGCCTTGCTCCTTGTCGCCCGGCAGCAGCGACACGTTGGGCATGCGCTGGAATTGCACATTGTCCCAGCCCTGCGCATGCGAGCAGCCGTGCGAGCGTACCGGGCGACCGCTCTTGTCATACCACCAGCGCAACCACGGCGCTTGTTCACGCGTGGTCTGGTAGTCGTTGAACATGCCGTTCTTGATGATCAGGAATTCATCTGGCTTCACCCCATCGTCGTCATACCCGATCGTACTCAGTCCGCCGGGCTGTGAGCGGTCGCCCTGAATGTTGAGCAGTGGCGGGCCGTACTTGAGCTGACCCAGCATTTTCTCTGGCGGCGCAACGAAGCTGGTACCAGCGTAGTTGGCTTCGTAGCCCATCGCCCGATCAAGCTCGGTGGGATGTCCGACACTCTCGTGAATCGTCAGCCAGAGGTTGGAGGGATCGAGCACCAGGTCGTATCGACCCACCTCCACCGGTTTGGCGGTGAGCTTGGCGGCCGCCTCTTCGCCCCACTTCTCGGCGTTGCCGACCAGATCGGCACCGAGCACGAACTCCCAGCCGCGCGCCATGGGAGGCACGACGTTGCCACGATTCTGGAAGTCGGAGAAATCGGCGGAGACCGCCGTGATCTGCATCAGTGGCCAGCTCCGGACTACGTCCTGCGAAATGAACGAGCCATCGGTGTTGGCGTAGTTGCGCTCGTCCTTCACGAAGAAGAATCCGCTGAACACGTACTTGACGCCCTTGGCCTTGAGTGCCGCCCCGTTGGCCTTGAGCAACAGGTCCGCCTTTTCCTCGATGGGGACGTCCCACGGGTCCTTGGTGTAGGCGCTCTTCCAGGTCACGTCGGTAAAGACGGGCGACGGCAGCCACTCCACCGCCTTGTCGCGAGCGATGCGCGATGCCTTGGCGATGGCCACCGATTCCTTCGCGGCAGCGGCCGCTCCGTCGGTGGTGAGTACTCGTGTGGCCGCAAAGCCCCACGTGCCATCCACCAGGGTGCGGATTCCGAGTCCGATGGTATCGGTGTCGACGATGTTGGTGATCTGCTGCTCGCGTGTCTGCACGAAATTCTGGCGCTGGCGGCTGACGCGCACGTCGGCGTAGGAGGCACCGGCCATCTTGGCGGCGTTGAGCGCGGCGTTCATGACCTCCTTGGTGGCGGCACTGTCGGCAAACACCGTCAACGCGCGGTCGTTGGGAGCAGGGGCCGTGGTGAGGAGGCCGGGCATGGCATTCAGGGCACTGCCGGCGAGCGCCGTGGCGCCGAGTGCGGCGCCTCCGGTCTTCAGAAAATCGCGTCGTGAGGTCATAGGCAGGGGACCGCTCGAGGGAGGAAGGGGCGACGAAGCGCGGAGGGGCGTCGTTGCGCAGTCTGTACGCTGGGACCGGTGCACAGGTTACGAAAGGCGACCGGGATGGAGCGGCACTCCTTGGGACCGATTGCGCTTCGAAAAGGTTGCTCGGCGCTCGTGACGCCTGCGCCCAGCGCGGAGTCGGTTAGGAAGCCCCTGGCCGTCCCCGAACTGTTGCCATGACGCACCTGCCAAACGCGCCCGATCCTCTCTTCCTGTCGTTCCAGATGGCGCTGGCCGGTCGCTACTCGATCGACCGCGAGTTGGGGCGTGGCGGCATGGGGGTCGTGTACCTCGCGCGCGAGGTACACCTCGATCGGCTCGTGGCGATCAAGCTGTTGCCCCCCGAGCTGGCGCGACGTCCCGCCCTCCGCGAGCGTTTCCTGCGCGAAGCGCAACTCGCCGCCAAGCTCTCGCACCCGCACATCATCCCGATCCACTCCGTCGATGAGACCGATGGATTCGTGTATTTCGTGATGTCCTTCGTGGACGGGGAGACGCTGGCGCAGCGCGTGCAGGCGCGCGGGCCGCTATCGGCGAGCGAAGGGATCCGCATTCTGCGCGAGGCGGCGTGGGCGCTGGGTTACGCGCACAGTCAGGGGCTGGTGCACCGCGACGTGAAGCCGGACAACATCCTGATCGAGGCGGCGTCGGGGCGGGCATTAGTGGCGGATTTTGGTATCGCGGCGGCGACGGGCGAGAACGCGACGGGCGAGAACGCGACGGGCGAGAGTGCGGCGGGCGAGCAGGTGACTCGCAATCACCATGTCGGCGTGGCCGCGATCCACGGGGCGGTCACCGGCACCCCGGAGTTCATGAGCCCCGAGCAGGCGCTCGGCCGCGAGGTCGATGCGCGCAGCGATCTCTACTCGCTCGGTGCGACGGCGTTCTGGGCGCTGAGCGGGCGGCTGCCGTTCGAAGGGCGCACCGCCGCCGAGTTGCTGGGCAGGCAGATCAGCGAACCGGCGCCGCCGCTCTCGAGCGTGGGGCTGGCGGTGCCGCGGAAGCTGGCGCAGCTGGTGGACCGCTGTCTGGCCAAGGATCCGGCGCAACGTCCGCGCAGTGCGCAGGAGGTGGCCGATCAGTTGGGCGTGGCCATCGAACAGCGGCGCGAGTTGCCAGTGGCGCTGCGGGCGTTCGTGAAGCGCAACGGGCGGATGGATGGCGGGGGCACGGTGCTGAGTCTGAGCACGGCCGCCGTTGCAGGTGTGGTGACAGGCAAGCTGCTGGGGATTGCAGCGGGTGTTGCCGTGCTCGGCGGCGGCGTCACGCTGGCGATGGCGACCTTTGGCGTGGTCGCGGCGCGCCAGCTGCTGCGGCAAGGCTTCGCGCAGGCGGACATCGTGCCCGCGTTTCGCGCCGAGCAGGAGAGCAGTCGGGAGGAGCGTGGCCTGGCCTCGTCAGGTCGCGTGCGACGCTCGTTGGAACGCGTCCTGCGCGCGATCACGATGGTCTCAGGGTCGACGGCGATTGCGGTGCTGGGCATGGCCGTACTTACTCGGGACTCGGCGCAGGCGATGTTGGTCGGTGGACTCTCCGCGATCGGGTTCATCGGCGCGCTGGCGTCGGGCATGGGCTACCTCGTACTGGTGCAGTCCCGCCGCGACGTTGACGTAGAGTTCTGGAGCACACTCTGGAACGGACGCGCGGGCACGTGGGCGTTCGCGATCGCCAAGCGGTTTCGCGGTGCGGCGCCGGTACCGCACGCCATGACGCACCGCGCGACGGAGCTGTCGTTGGGCATGGCGGCGGAAGAGCTCTATGAGAGTCTGCCGAAAGCGAGACGCGAATCATTGGGTGATGTGCCAGCGCTCTTGCAGCGCCTGCAGCGCGATGCGCAGTCGTTGCGTCAGTGCATGAATGCGGTGCAGCAGGCCACATCGGACACGTTCGTCGAGCGCACGGCGGTCGAGGAGCGGCTGCGCGCGACCGTGGGCGCGATGGAGACGATTCGCCTCAACCTGCTGCGATTGCATGCGGGCTCGTTGTCGCTCGAAGCGTTCACCACGCACATCGATCAAGCGCAGGATATCTCGGCGGATGTCGCGCGCATGATCGACGCCCGAGCCGAAGTCGAAGCATTGCTGGCAACGCCCAACGACCTGAGCGTAGACGCGACGCGCGCGCGACCGAGTGACGCGCGTCGCGCACGCGTCTGCCGGTGGAGCGACCGCATCGGCACGTGCGCAAGCGGCGGGCGACCCTCGCGTTGCCACCGACGCGCCGCGCAAGCGAAGCGCGTTCACACAATTCGCACTGGATTTCGTGCGCAGCGGCGTGATCGGACTCGCGCTGATCACTGCCGTACCGCTGGTGTATCTCGCGAGTCGCGGCGGCCTGCGCGCTGACCACGGTGGCACCGTCGCTGAACGCATCGCTGATGCCGAACGATTGCGGCCGCTGATGGTGCCGCGTGATGCGACGATTTCCGCCGAAGCCGCCGGACGTGCACTGAACGCACTGCGTTCGCCGCGCTCGCGTACGTCGACCGCAGTGAATGCGATGCTGCAGGATGAGCGTTTCCCGATGCATCCCGTGCCGACCGTGTACGAGCGGCCCTGGCAGACACAGCAGCAAACGATCGGCATGTTCCCTGCCCCGCGCACGCCGGGGCTCGATGCAATGACGGCATCGCAGGTGGTGACGCGCGCCTCGGGCGGCTTCACCCCGGAAGAGATGACGTATCTGCGGGGCGTCGCCGACGCCCCGATCTGGCGCGAGGTGGAGCGCGTGCCGAGTGCGGCACAGGTGGACGTCATCGGCGGGCAGTTCGTGCTGCCGTTCCGCGAGGACGCGTTCTCGCCAGCGATGCCGATCACACGCTTCGCGGATACGAAGGCACTCGCGTACGCCGGCGTCTCACGCGCGGCCTACTACCTCGCGCTTGGTGACGCGGCACGTGCAGAGGCGGCGCTCAAGACCATCGTCTCATTCGGTTTCATGTACATCGATAACGGATCGTACACGCTCGATGCGCTCGTTGGTCGCGTGATCGTGAACATTGGTCGCGACGGACTGCATCAGCTCTACGAAGTGACGGGCGACGCGCGTGGACTCGAACTGACGGCGCCACTGCCCAAGCGTCCGACGCAGGTGGCCAAGAAGTCGTCGACACAGGCCGAGTCCGATGCGATCGTGGCGGGCCGCATGTTGGAGGCCAACAACGCGCAGCTGCCACGCACCGTGCGCTACGAGCGACTGCAGAAGCTGGCGTTCTCGTCGTGCGGCAGCGTGCGCGAGGTGCTCACCGGTCCGCGCGACGAGGTGCGCGAATCATTCGCCAAGGCGTTGCAGAACCTGGCGCGATTCCCGTCGGAGCGCGCCTATCTGAAATTGATGCTGGATTCGCCGAATCGCGGTGCCCGCATCGGCAACACGCACGGCAAGGCGGAGGCGCTACTCACGGGTGCCGCGGCGGTGGCGGCGACGGTGCTGCACAACCAGCGGATCGCGACCTGCACGCAGCTCGCGCTCGCGCTGGACTAGCGATTAAGCCCCGCCCCGTACGGCGCCACACCCGGAATCGTGATCGGCAGCTGCCCCGTGATGGGAATACGGCCCAGCAGTGCCCGCGCGGCGGCGCGCTGCGACGGCGTCCACGGGCTCCATGCGATCATGTGCGCTTCGGTGAGTGGCAGCCCCTGCGCGAGATACGGATTGAGGAACGACACCAGCACCACCTTGGTGTTGGCCGCACGCAGACCGTTGAGCAGTTCGGGCACGCCTCGCGTTGGCACCATCGACGCGGTGTTGGTGCTGGCGCCGATGTAACTGGACACGATCACCACGTCCGCCCCCCGGGCGATCGCCAATGCGTTCTGAACGGACGCGGGCAGCAACGCCGGCTCAGGATTGATGGCGTACGTCCCCGTACCTCCTGCGGCCGCGCCGGCGGTGTTGTCGGCAACGACTTCCGGCGAAAGCGTAAGCGAGAGCAGCTTGGGGTACATGCGCGTCAGCTCGGCATCGAAGATACGCCCAGCGCTCAAGTCCACACGCGGCGTGACGGTAATGCTGACCACGCGCGCTGAGCGATCGAACTTGAACGGCACCAGCGACAGCGAGTCCCGCACGAGCGTGATCGCCGACTCGGCAGCGTGCTGTGCCGGCTTCTCGTTGGCCGCGACGTTCACGATCGAGCGCACGGTCTCGAGATCGACCATGCGATTGCGATGCAACCCGAACTCGTGCTTGGCCATCAGCAGCTTGGTCACCGACGAGTCGAGGCGCGCCAACGTGAAGCGTCCGTTCTGAACGCCATCCACGATCGCCTCGATCGCAACCCTCGCGTCCGTGGGCATCAGAATCACGTCGTTACCGGCCACGATCGCTCGCTGCGTCGCTTCGGCCATCGTCATCGTGCCCAACACGCCGTTCATGTCCATGGCATCGGTCACCAGAATGCCCTTGAAGCCCATCCTGGTGCGCAGCAGATCGGTCATCACCGCCTTGCTGAGCGTCGCGGCGGTGCGCGTGGTGTCGAGCGCCGGAAAGTCGCCGTGAAACGTCATCACGCTGCGCACGCCGGCGTCGATCGCGGCCTGAAAGGGCAGCAGCTCCACGCTGTCGAGGCGCGCGAGCGAGACATCCACGCGCGCCAGCTCGAGATGCGAGTTCTGCTTGGTGTCGCCGTGTCCCGGGAAATGCTTGGCGGTGGCAAGCATGCCGTGGTCTTGCATGCCGCGAATGAATGCCGCGCCCATGCGCGCGACGAGCTTGGGGTCTTCACCGAACGAGCGCGCGCTGATGACCGGATTGCCGGCGTTGTTGTTGACGTCGAGCACCGGCGCGAAGCCGAAGTGAATCCCCATCGCTCGGCCCTCCACCGCGGTCACCCGCCCCATTTCGTAGGCCAGGGCGGTGTCGCGCGTGGCACCGATCCCCATTTGATACGGGAACGACGTGGCGCCGCCAAGCTCGATCGCATTCGGGAGAAACCAGCCACCGCGCGCGCGGAAAGCCGCACCGGTTTCGAGATCCGCACCAATGAGCAGCGGCAAACGCCCGGCACGCTGCATCGCGTTGACCTTCGCCGCGATGTCGAGCGGTCCGCCCACCGACACGATCGCGCCGCCCAACTCCTGGTCGTGAATGAGCGTCTCCAACCGCTTCCACCCCGGCTGATCCACCGCCGCGTAGTCGCCGAGCGACCAGACCCACACCAGCTGCGCCGCCTTCTGACGAAGGGAGAGCGTGGCCAACACCGAATCGGCCCAGCGCCGATCGGCGGTCACGTCGCGCGCGCGGTTCGCAGGCGACATGGCGCCGGGCAGCGCACCGGGCTCACGGCGCGTCGGCGTACTGCTAACAGAGCCAGCGCTCGCGCTGCCGGAAGCGCAATTGGCCACGGCGAGTGCGAGCAGGGCTGTCCCGAGAGCGCCGCGCCAGGTGCGGGGCGATGTCCGGAGGCGGGCGACGATCGAGATGGAAGGCGTGTGTGACACGGGGATCAGCCGGGAAAGAAGCGAAAAGGGCAACTGCCTCCAGTGTACTACAAATCCGCACCGATGCTCGGCTTCCCACCGTCCCCAGTGTCAGCGTCCACCATTGGCGTCGTCGCTGAATCGTTACGCGATGGCCTTTGGCACCGCTCAGCGCAACGACGAACTATTCCGGGTTAGTCCGCCGCACGGAGCAGCGGCAAGGGTCACCTGACAAGGGCAAGCATCGGCGTGCAGGCACAGACGCGCTGGAATCGAGGCCTGATCGGAGTAGCGGTCGGAATCCTCTCGGGTCTCGGGGCGACAGGCCTCAGCGCGCAGGCGCTCGCCGCGGCGCCTACCGGCTCGTGGGCGCTCTGGCTGCAGACCGTCGTCAACCTGATGAAGGTGGTCGAACTGGGCGCGTTCATCTTCAGCGCGTACCAGTTTTGGGCGAACCGGCAGGAACGGAAGGTGGCCGATGCCGCCGCCGCCACTCGCGCCGTGATCGACTCGAACTATCAAGCCTGGCAGGTGCTCAACAGCGCGCAGGGGAAAGGCGGCAGCGGCGGCCGTATCGAAGCGCTCGGCGACCTGTTGCGCAACGGTGTGTCCCTTGCGGGCATCAAGCTCGACGACGCGTGGCTGGAAGACGTGCAGCTCCCAAACGCGACGCTGCTGCGTTCGAGTCTTCAACGCGCCAACTTGGTCCGCGCCAATCTCTCGGGCGCGAATCTCGAGGGCGCCGACCTCCGCGATGCCGATCTCGTCGCCGCCAACCTGTCCGGTGCGTACCTGAAGGGTGCCAACATCACGGGCGCCCGGCTCTCCGCGGCGACACTCGACGGTGCCGATCTGTCCGACCTCGTCGGTTGGCGCGAGGTTCGATCGGTCAGCCACACGAGCATCGACGGCGTGCGACATGCACCCACCGGCTTCGTCGAATTTGCACGAGATCAAGGGGCGGTGGACGCCGTCACACGTGCTGTCCCCGAGGATGAACTGGACTCCTACTCGCGACAGTTTCGCGCGATTTGACGGGATGACGGACAGCGAGCCCGCCTACTTGAATCGGATGCCGTTCGGCGCGACCGCACCTTTCGTGGGCACGAACGGTTTGGGCGCCGGCTTCCCTGGCGCGCCGGACGGACCGCGCGACGGGCGCGCGTCCGGGCGCGTCTCCGGCCTGGCCTCACGGACCGGACGCTCCGCCCCCGGTACCTTGGGTACACCACCATCGCTTCGCATGCTCAGCGCAATGCGCCCGCGCGCCAGGTCCACGCTCTGCACCGTGACCTGCACCTTCTGACCGACTTTCACCACGTCGTTGGGATCCTTCACGTACCGGTCAGCTATCTGACTCACGTGCACGAGACCGTCCTGGTGTACTCCCACATCCACGAACGCGCCGAATGCGACGATGTTCGTGACGACGCCTTCCAGTACCATACCCGGCAGCAGATCGCCGGGCTTGTTGAGATCCTCGCGAAAGGCCGGCGGTTCAAACGCCGAACGTGGATCACGTCCGGGCTTCTTCAGTTCGGCTACGATGTCGCGAAGCGTGGGCATGCCGGCGTCCGCGCTCACGTACTGCGACAGCGCGATGGAATCCACCAGTGCATCGTTGCCCACCAGCGTGTCGACGGCAACGCCCAGATCCTTGGCCATGCGCTCCACCAGCGCGTAACGCTCCGGGTGCACGGCGCTGGCATCGAGCGGATGCACACCACCGCGCACGCGGAGGAAGCCGGCCGCTTGTTCAAACGCCTTGGCGCCAAGCCGCGGCACGTCCTTGAGGTCAGCGCGTGAGGCAAGTCGACCTCGCTGGTCGCGCAGGGTAACAATGCTCTGCGCCAGGCCAGGGCCGATTCCCGCCACGTAGGCGAGCAACGCGGCAGAGGCTGTGTTCACCTCCACCCCGACACGGTTCACACAACTTTCGACGATATCGTCAAGTCGCTGCTTCAGCTTGGTCTGGTGCACATCGTGCTGATATTGCCCGACACCAATCGACTTGGGATCGATCTTCACCAGCTCTGCCAGCGGATCCTGCAATCGACGCGCAATCGACACGGCACCGCGAATACTCACGTCCAGATCCGGAAACTCTGCACGCGCCAGATCGGACGCAGAATACACCGACGCCCCAGCTTCATTCACTACCACCACCTGCGCGCGCGTGCCACTCGCTGGTATGTCGAGCTCGCGCAATGCCGCCTTCACCAACGTCTCCGTTTCGCGGCTCGCGGTACCGTTGCCAATGGCAATGAGCTCCGGGCTGAATCGCGCCACCAGCGCACGAATCGCTCCAGCGAACCGATCTTCCTGATGCAAATAGAGCGTGTCCGTGTGCAGCAACGCGCCCGTCGCACCAACGAGCGCCACCTTCACGCCGGTGCGGAACCCAGGATCAAGTCCCAGCACTTTCTTCTCACCGGCGGGTGACGACAGCAGCAACTGCTCGAGGTTTCGTCCGAAGATCGTGATGGCTTCGTCATCGGCGCGCGTTTTCAGTTCAACTCGAAGTTCCACCTCGATGGCGGGTGACAGCAGCCGGCGATAGCAGTCGATGGCCACCAGAGTGAGCTGCTCCGTCGCCTTTCGCGTGCCAATGACTTCGCGCGCGAGGCGAGCGTTGATCTCGTCCACCGGCGCTTCCACACGCCACAGCAACTCACCTTCGGTCTCGCCGCGACGAATGGCCAGCATGCGATGCGATGGTATGGTGCCCAACGCTTCGCTGAAATCGAAGTAGTCCTTGAACTTCGAGTCATCACTGGCCTTGTCGGCCAACACGGTGCTCTTGACCAGCCCCTTCGCCCGAGTGGTTTCGCGCACCCAACCACGAATCAGGGCATCCTCCGACACCCGCTCGGAGAGCACGTCACGCGCGCCGAGCAGGGCGGCTTCCACGGTGGGCACATGCAGGCCCGCTTCGCCCTCGGCGTGCACAAACGTCGCCGCCAGCGCCACCACGTCTGCGTCGGACAATGCACCCGCCCACAGCTGTTCTGCCAACGGACCGAGTCCACGCTCCTGGGCGATCATGGCGCGTGTGCGGCGTTTGGGCTTGAACGGCAGGTACAGGTCTTCGAGCGCCTGCTTGGTATCCGCCGACAGCAGTTGCGCGCGCAACGCATCGCTGAGCTTACCCTGCTCATCCACGCTCTTGATGATTGCGGCACGCCGAGCTTCAAGTTCCTGCAGATACTCGGCGCGTTCGCGTACGTCGCGCAACTGGACCTCGTCCAGCCCACCGGTGGCTTCCTTGCGATAGCGCGCAACAAACGGCAGCGTGGCGCCCTCGGCAAAGAGGGCCAACGTGCTGCGCACCTGCTGCGGTGCAAGGGAAAGTTCGGTCGCGACACGCGCGACGATTTCGGAGGCGGGCGTTTCAGTCATGGACCGCGCAACCTATGCGCGACACGCACTGAATTCCACGCCTTGCGCGGCGGCGTGTGCACATCATTCACATGCGTCGCAGTCAGCCCACGTGCGGCCGAGATGGCATCAACGCGGAGCTATCGCAAAAACCGGCGCGCCACCTGCTCCAACCGATCATCCTTGGCGCGCTCAGCTTCCGCCAGCATCACTTCCACATACGGCCGCAGCACCGGTTCGCCCCAATAATAGCCTGTCGCGCGCTCGGCTAACTGCGTCTCACCGACCCGCGCGGCTTCAAGCAACGCGCGCGCCGCGACCCGATCGTAGTCAGGATCGGCGCGAGGTGGAAGATCATAGTTGCGACGCGGCATTTCGCCTTCCGCATCGTCCCGCAAGAACGCACGTGACATCGTTGTCTGGTTGGGAGGCGCGTTCGGCGCCTCAGGATCAGTTACAGCCCGCCACGGCGCTCTCCCACAACACATGCCATCCAGCGCGACCTCGAGCCAGGATCGCGGCTCCCAACGCAATGCCGTCATCCCGTCCGAACAGTAGTCGGACATCCGTCGCACCGATGCTTCGAAACGCCAGCAACGGCTCCGCCACCACTAACTCGTCTTCGCGCCCCGACGCACGTTCGTGCCAGGCCACTGTCCAGTTTTTCGCGTCAACTCCGTTGGCATCAACGATCATGACCAATTGTTCTTCCCGCGGATCCGCCTCCTGATTCACCCGACGGACCAGGGTCGCAACGATGAACGACGTGTCCAATCCCCGCGACCTGTAGGCGCGAAGCACCACGAACGGCAGCCCTCGGAACGTGCTGATGGAATCCTCGCGAAGGGCAGACGCCAACCGGCTCAAGTCCACGACCAGGCGGGACGAATCCCTCGAAGACAAGGCTTCAATGGAATCGAGTGGAACAGCCACAATCCGATTGGACAGAAATGCCACCGTCCACGGCACCAGAGGCACCCCGGCATCCGTGGCAAGTTGGGCCACAGGCCAGGCCGTGCAGCCAGCGTCCACCCGCGGCGCGGCGTTTACGGTCACGCGCGCGACAGCCACCCGCCCGCCTCGCGCAAACAACTCCACGCGACCGTCCGCAAGCAATCCCCCAATGCCTGTGGTGTCCGATACGGTCAGCTCAGACGCATCGGCGCGCACCAGCGACCCCGTACTCACCCCGCCCTCGGGCGTTGCCAACAGGATCAACGGACCGGCCGATGCATCCCAACCCGCTCCCTGGGAAGCGGAGGACGTACTGTCTGACGGCACTGAATCGGGCTGAGCCATAGCAGAATCCACCGCACCGGACGGCACCCGCCGATCACAGGCGGTAAGCCAGAGCAGGGCGACGGAAAACACCCACCTCGCAGATCGTGCGCACGCCCATACGGTACGCGAACGTGATTCTGCAACGAGATTGGGCAGATGGCTGGACAGACGTTGAGTCGACACAGACACTAATCTGCCCGGTTCCGCCTCCCTTGACGAGACTTCGCATGACTCCGACACGCCCTGCGTCACGAATGCTCACCGCGCTGGGCCTGCATCGTCGGGAGCTTCGCGCCTGGGCCATGTACGACTGGGCTGTCTCGGCGGCGCAAACCACGATCATGACCGCGGTCTTTCCGATCTTCTTTGTGAAGGTCGCGGCGGCCAACCTCAGCCCGACCCAGGCCTCACAGTGGTTCGGCTATGCCAGCACCATCAGCGCAGTCATGATTGCCATCATGGCACCAATTCTCGGTGCGCTGGCTGACTTCAAGGCGGCCAAGAAACGCTTCCTTGTCGGATTCATGCTGGTGGGCGTCGCGGCAACAGCAGCGATGTTCTTCATCAGCCAGGGGCAGGTCCTGTTTGCCGCCGTCGTGTTTGTGCTCTCGCTCGGCGGCGCGGCGGGAAGCATGACCTTTTATGAATCGCTGTTGCCGCACATTGCCAGCACCGACGAGATGGACCGCGTGTCGACCGCGGGATACGCCTTGGGATACATCGGCGGCGGAATTCTGCTGGCGCTCAACCTGGCGTGGATTGCCAACCCCGGCGCATTCGGACTGCCGTCTGGCAATGCGTTGTCAGCATCACAGGCCACGTTGCCCGCCCGACTGGCCTTTGTGTCCGTGGCCATCTGGTGGTTGGTCTTCTCGATTCCCCTGCTGCGGCAAGTCGCAGAGCCCGCACGTACCATCGAAGCGGATGAATCGCCACAAAACAGCGGGTGGACCGTCGCCTTCACCCGCCTTGGTGAAACGCTGCGCGAACTGCGCGGCTACAAACAGGCCGCATTGGCCATGCTGGCCTTCACCATCTACAACGATGGTATTCAAACCATCATTCGGATGGCCAGTGTGTATGGTACGGAAATCGGCATCGGGCAGTCCGATCTGATCACGGCGATTCTGCTGGTGCAGTTCATTGGTATTCCGTGCGCGTTCGGTTTTGGCGCACTAGCCGGTCGGATTGGCGCCAAGGTGTCCGTATTCATCGGACTCATGATCTATGCGGGCATTTGCATTTTTGCCTACTACATGACCACCACGCGCGAGTTCTATATCCTCGCGATACTCGTGGGACTGGTGCAGGGTGGCACGCAAGCGTTGAGCCGCTCACTGTTTGCCAACATGATCCCCAAACACAAGAGCGGCGAATTTTTTGGCTTCTACTCGGTGTTCGAGAAGTTCGGCGGCATTCTTGGCCCACTCGCATTTTCCGTAGCCATCGGACAGAGTGGCTCCAGTCGCGCGGCGATATTGTCCGTGATTGGATTCTTCATCGTGGGCGGCGGACTGTTGGCGCTGGTCGACGTGCCGGAAGGTGAGCGAGCCGCACGGGAAGCAGATGCGCGAGCGCTTTCTCTGTCGCCTTCAATCGCATCACCATCCTCACGGTAACATCGGGGCATCCACTGCCGCATGCGCTCCGGGCTGCACGATCAACGTGTCGTCCGGAGGCGGCAACACAGGCCCTCCCAAATCCCAGTGCCACGCATCCACACGAAGAAGGGTGCGTGGATCACGCAGTGGCTTGAACTGCAGTCGGCGTTCCGGCATGCCAATCATCAGGCCGTAGGCTAGCAGTCTCGCCCGATCCGTGCTGACCATGTGCACCATCGGGCGCCCGTTCCATACATGCCGATGCAACCACAGGCCGCCGTCCATGGCATGGATCATTCCCTCACGCCGACGCACGAACTCACGAGCGCCTGCCTGTCGGGTGACATCGCGCAAGCGCAGGGTTCGTCGTACCGCGTCGGAATCGTCAATAATGTCGGGAACTGGCGGCAGAGACATGATCGCCCATCATAGCATGTCGCTCAGCGGCACGTCACCTCACCTTCAATGATCGCCGGCGCCACTGCAGCTGCTCCGCCATAGAACACCGCGCACGTGACCGGCGTGGCCTGCGGGTGGGTGGTTTGCGCCGACCAACCAATCGGCGTCGCCTCGAGAATGGTGAGCGTCACCCCGCGCGAGGGCTGCACGTTCAGCGCCGAAATGGCTGCGGTGTATTGAGCGTTGCTGTAGTAGTAGTCCTCTTCCGACGAGGCCAGCTGGTGCAGATCGCTCTTCATTGCACTCACGTTCGCCTTGCCCTTCGTCGCCGAGAACTTGGGAATCGCGATGGCCGCAAGAATACCGATGATCACGACAACGATCAGGAGTTCGATGAGCGTAAAGCCGCTCGCCACCCTGGTAGAGCGCATGTCAGGTCCTCAAGGAGACATCGGCCGAGCTCTGCGACACCGAATTGGTGGTCGGTAGCCAGGTCGATCACGCCATCAGCCCGTTGGTGGTGCAACTGCCGTGCCGTGCGGTGCCGAGAAGCTTAAGATGTTATTCCATTAGCACTTAGTGTAGCGAGGCCAGAGCCATCCTCGTCGCACCGCGCCGCGAGAGCCGTCAAACCGTGCAGCTTGCACGCGCTCGACGTTCGGCGTTCACCGTTCGCCGAGTGAGGCACGAACCGCGCCTACGACTTGGCTGCCACCCAGTCGTCGCCAATTCCCATCTCCACCAACAGCGGCACGTCCAGCGTCATCGCGCCTTCCATCTCGCGTTTGACCAGCGCACGCAGTGCCACCTCTTCGTCGGGTGGGAGTTCGAAGATCAACTCATCGTGCACCTGCAGCAGCATGCGCGCGCGGAACTGCTGCGCCGTCAGCGCCTCATGAATGCGAATCATGGCCACCTTGATCAGGTCCGCGGCCGATCCCTGGATAGGCGCGTTCGCCGCGACGCGCTCACCGAACGCGCGCATGTTCCGGTTTCGCTCCTTGAGCTCAGGGATGTACCGGCGGCGCTTGAAGAGTGTCTCGACGTAGCCCTTGGCGTTGGCGTCGACCACACAACGCTCCAGGAACGCCTTCACACCGGCGAAACGCTCGAAATAGGTCTCGATGAACGCCTTTGCTTCGGCGTTCGTGATCTTGAGCTGACGCGACAGCGCAAACGCCCCCTGCCCATAGATCGTCGCGAAATTGATCGTCTTCGCACGCGCCCGCATCTCACTCGTGACATCGGCGATGTCTACACCGAAGATGATCGCCGCAGTCTGTTTGTGAATGTCGCCGCCAGCCTTGAACGCCGAAACAAATGCAGGATCGCCGCTCAGGTGCGCCAGCAGCCGCAGCTCAATCTGCGAGTAGTCCACGGATAGCAATTTCCATCCGGGCCGTGGCACGAATCCCCGCCGGATCTCGCGTCCGAGTTCACGCCGCACGGGAATGTTCTGGAGGTTCGGATCGGTGCTCGACAGTCGACCTGTGGCGGCCACGGTTTGTCCGTACGACGTGTGCAGCCGGTGATCACGTGGATGCACCAGCTTGGGCAGCGCGTCGATATATGTGCCTTCCAGCTTGAAGATCTCACGGTACTCCATGAGCAGCGTGGGCAGCGTATACCCCTCGTCTGCCAGCTCCTGCAACACGCTCGCGTCGGTACTGGGACCGGTGGCCGTCCGCTTCTTGACCGGCAAGCCAAGTTTTTCGAACAGGATACCGCGCAACTTCGGGTTGGAGTTGATGTTGAACTCCTCTCCGGCCTCGTGGTAGATCTCCAGTTCCACGCGCTCGCGCTCCGCGCGAAATCGCGTCTTGAGCGACTGGAACCAGTCGAGGTCAATTGCAATGCCCTCCCACTCCATGTCGGCCAGCACTGACACCAAGGGCGTCTCGATGCGAGCCAGCAGGTCCAACATGTCCAGTTCCGCCAGCCGGGGCTCGAGGCGCTCGCGCAGACGCATGGTGACATCGACGTCTTCACACGAGTAGTCACGGGCGGCGTCCACCGGAACCACGTCAAACGGCAGCTGTGATCGACCCTTGCCGCAGAGCTGCGTGTACGCCGTCATGGTGTGACCAAGAAACTCCAGCGCCAGCAGTTCGAGACCGTGTGAACGACGCCCGGGATCCAGCACATAGCTGGCCAGCATCGTGTCGAACGCAAGCCCACGCAGCCGCACGCCGGCCGTGCGCAACACCAACATGTCGTACTTCGCGTTCTGCGCGATCTTGAGCACTGTGGCGTCTTCGAGCATGGCACGCAGCGGGGCCAGCTCCGCTGAGGCAAACGGTGGCAGATTCACCGGCGCTCCCACTCCCGCGGCGATGCGTCGACCAGCAATGCCGGCATCACCGGACAACAACGCCAGATTGCCGTCACCGTTGTCCAGTCGATGCGCCAGCGGGAGGTAATACGCCTCACCGGGTTTCACCGCGATGGACAACCCCACCAGGAGTGCGCGCATTGCGTTCACGCCCGGTGGCGCGTCCGGCTCGCTCACCGTCTCGGTATCAATGGCGATGTACGGCACCTCGCGCACGCGAGCGAGCAGCGCGTGCAGCGCATCGAGCGTGTCCACCGTGACGTACTGCGCGTCGGCCAGTACCGGAACACCGCTCTCACCCACACGCACCGCCAGCGCCTCCGGTCGACCAACGGGCACCTCCTCTGCACCGCCAGTGGTGGTTGACGACGCAACAGAGGACGCGACATCGGAAGCAGAGACATCAAACAACGACGGCGCGGCGACGACGGTCGCCGACTCTGACGCGCTGCTGCCGCCCAACTCCTTGAGCATCGAGTTGAACTCGAGCTCCAGAAACAGGTGCCGCAACGCCTGTACGTCGGGATGCCCCACCTGCAGCGACGCAGGATCGAACGGCACCGGCACGTCTTGTCGAATAGTCACCAGCAACTTGGAGAGGCGCGCCGTATCCGCGTGCTCCAGCAACGCTTCGCGAGGACGTTTCTTGGTGACTTCGTTGGCGTGCTCGAGAATCGCTTCCAGTGGACCGAATTGCGTGATCAGCTCGATCGCCGTTTTCTCTCCGATACCCTTTACGCCCGGCACGTTATCCGACGAATCTCCCACCATCGCCAGATAGTCGATCACGCGCTCCGGGGGGACGCCGAGCCGATCGCTCGCGTTCTCCATGCCCACCCAGGACTCCTCGACACTCGCCGGGCCTCCGCGCCCGGGATTGAGCAACCACACGCCGGGGCGAACCAGCTGCTGGAAGTCCTTGTCGCCGGAGACGATGATCACGTTGTAGCCGGCATCGACACCGAGTCTGGCCAACGTTCCAATCACATCGTCGGCTTCAAAACCAGGCACGGCGAGAATCGGCACATCATAGGCCGCCAGCAGCTGCTCAATGCGCTTGAGCCCCTGGTCGAAATCAGCCTGCAACTCGTCGGTGAGCTTCTCGCGCGTGGCCTTGTAGGCCGGATACAAATCGTCTCGGAACGTCGCGCCGGAATCGTGCACCCAACCCAGCAGTTCGGGTTTGTGCATGGCGAGCAACCGCTTCAAAAAGTTGGCCACGCCCCACGCCGCCGATGTGT
>JANNEV010000327.1:0-11955 GCA_031379145.1 Gemmatimonadaceae bacterium | reverse complement strand
CAGCAGGCCGAGCGCCACGAACCCCGATCCCAGTCGGGCGCCAAGTGAGCGGAGATCGGTAATCTCTGCGCGCCCAAGGTTGAGCAGCATGACCACGAAGACGAACACCACCATGATGGCTCCTGCGTACACCAGTACCTGAATCACGCCGACGAACGGTGCATCAAGCATGATATACAGACCGCTCAACGCGAACATCACGTTCACCAGCCACAGCGCGGCAGGAACGGGGTTCTTTCTCGTCACGAAAAGCAGCGCCGACGCGATGGCGATCAGTGAGAACAGATAGAACTGGAACGAATAGAAGGCGCTCATTCGCCCTTCGGGTCGGCGGGATCCCATAGCTCGCTGACCGGATGCGTCTGCGCCGTCAGACGCTCGAGATCATACACGAATGCCGCCCGGTCGAACTCGGCATTCTCGTAGTGCCGCCCGAGGTGAATCGCCTCTTCCGGACACACCTCCTGACAGTATCCGCAGAAAATGCATCGGAACTCATCGATTTCGAAGACCAGCGGGAAACGGTTGCCTTGCTCGTCTTCTCCCGGCACCAACTTGATGCAATTCGCCGGGCAGACGGTCGGGCACAGACCGCAGGCCACACATTTGGCCGCTCCCGTTTCCGTGGTCAGCATGCGATGGGTGCCGCGCCAGCGCGGAGACAGATCCCACTTGGTCTCGGGGTACTGCATGGTGACCTTGTGCGGGTCGACCAGATGTTTGAGCGTCACCGCCATGCCACTGAGTGTGGCCCGGATGTAGCTCACCCGCTCGAGCGGCCGATGCATGACCTTTACGCCGATTGCCATCAGACTGGCTCCTCCACTGCACGTACCAGCGACAGGGTGTTCGAGTCGGTAGCTGCGGCCACCTTCGCCGTTCGGGCCAACTCCCGCTGCGCAGCGAGTTGACGCCGAGACAGGTCAAGGCCGCGTGCGCGCAGCCGAGCGAGATCCGTGGGCCCGACCCGTGGACTGGACGGGCTGATCAGCTTTCCGCGATCAAGCCAACGCAGCAGCACGGTGATGAGTCCTGCGTTCATGGCAAACAGCGCCAGCGAAAACAGCGGCCCGCGAACGACGCCGAGTGCATCCAGGCCGAGGGTCGCGGTGGCAATGATGACGATGTAAGCGAGGGCAATTGGCAGCATGACGCTCCAGCCCAACGACATGAGCTGGTCATATCGGAACCGAGGCAGCGTCCAGCGCACCCACATGAACGTGAATATGAAGAAGCCCGTCTTGGCGCCGAACATCGCGAGTGTGACCAGCGTTTTCAGCACGGTCCACGGTGGCACATTGTCCCACTGTGTGAAGGGCACGTCCCACCCGCCAAAGAACAGGGTGGCCGTCAATCCGCAAACGGTCGCCATGTTGGCGTACTCGGCAATGAAGAACATCGAGAACTTCATTCCGCTGTATTCCGTGTGGTATCCCGCCACCAGTTCAGATTCCGCCTCTGGCAGGTCGAACGGCAAGCGGTTGGTCTCGGCGAAGGCCGCGACCAGAAACGTGAACCACGCAATGGTGAGCGACAGTACGTTCCACCCCATGTGCGCCTGCTGCGCAATGATCGCCGTCAGCGAAACATTGCCCGCGAGCAACAGAATGGGGATGGTCGACATCCCCATCGCGATCTCGTACGAGATCATTTGCGCGCTTGACCGGAGCCCGCCGAGGAGTGCGTACTTGTTATTGGAGGACCATCCGGCCAGCACAATACCGTAAACGCCGAGCGATGAGACTGCGAGAGTGAACAGGTAGCCAATGGGCAAGTCGGCGACTGACATCGTGATCAGTCCCCATGGCGTCGGCAGCGGAGAAGCCAACGGGAGTACGGCCCACGTGAGCATGGCGGGAATGAAGGCGAACGCCGGCGCGAGGATAAAGAGCCACCCATCGGCCTCGGCGGGGTTGGTTTCCTCCTTCATGAAATTCTTGATGCCGTCAGCGACTGGCTGCAGCAGTCCCCACGGGCCCACGCGGTTCGGACCACGGCGATCCTGAATCCATGCGGCGATCTTGCGCTCGGCGAGAGTGAGTGCGGCCACTCCCAGCAGATACGCGCCGAAGACGACAAGAATCTTGACAACGCTGGCCACCACGAAGGTGCCGAGCGCCGTCGAGGCCACCTGCGGGTTGTTGCGCGGAAAAAGTCCGGCCCAGTCTATCGCGGCGAGCACCGGCATCGTGCTCACGTCGTAGCCCCGTGTGCGCGAACGCCCTCAGCGACTATCGGCGCCCCACCAAGCCCCAGCTGCTCGTAGTCCAGCGAGGCAAAAGGCGCGTGTGTCTCGCTAAGAGACGCGAAAACCTCAGCCGGGGAGTGGAATGCGCCATTGCCGCCCAACGCGCCCAGGAGGTCTGCAAGCACGTACCAGCTCGGTCGCGCAACACCCGGGGCCGCCTTGGCCTGAAAGAAGCGTTGAACCTGACCGCGAAGGTTGGTGAGTGTGCCTTCCTCCTCGATGACGTTGGCCATGGGCAGCACCACATGCACCAAGGCTTCCAACGCGCTGGGCAGCGTGGTGCCCACATGGACAATGCTTCTCGCACGCGTCAATCCTGACAGGTTGAGACCATCCAGCTGCTCTCCAACAATGAGCACCGCGTCGCCTTCGCCCACGGGCAACGCGGCTGAGGCAAGTTCGGTGAAGCCGAGTTGCCGTGCGGCCGTTCCGTTGGCGGCACGCTCCGAGCGCAGCGCGAGATCCGCGACGCCAGGAAGCGGAATTTCACTGTCAACCGTGACGCGAAACACGCCAGTACCTTCGGAACGCGCGAGCAACCGCTCGAGCATGAAGAGCGACTCGTTGGAGAGATTCGCTGATGCGAACACAAGGATCCGTTGGCCAGCCAGCGCCTGCGCCGCGGCGGCTATCGCGCGCTCCCAGTCGGCAACAACAAGCGTCGCGCCCGCGCGAACGGCCGGTTGGTCGATGCGATCGCGGCGATTGAACTCGCGGTAGCCCGCGCGTCCGACTTCGCACATGTAGTACTGATTGACCGCCTCGTTCGGGCGCGGACGCAGGCGCACGGCGACATTGTCGCGCGTCTCGACGACGATATTGCACCCCTGACTGCAGCCTGTGCACACCGACGGCGCGCGATCAAGTTCCCACGCCCGAGCCTTGTTGAGAAAGTCCTTGCTGAGCAGGGCGCCGACCGGACAGAGGTCGACCACGTTCCCGGCCCACGGGTTGGTCAGGTCGTGGCCTTCCGCCTTTCCGATAAACGCCCGGTCGCCACGCTCGGACACGTTCAGCACCGGCTCTTTCGCGATGTCGTCCATGAATCGGACGCAGCGCGTGCACAGAATGCAGCGATTCTGGACGTAGAGGACGTCGCCACCGAAATCCTCGACCGGATTGAACCGCTTCGGCTCGCGATATCGCGAGTCCGCACGGCCTTCGGCAAAGGTGTAGTCCTGCAGCTCACACTCGCCGGCCTGATCACAGATCGGGCAGTCGAGCGGATGATTGATCAGCAAAAACTCCAGCACGCCCTTGCGCGCTTCCAACGCCTTGGGAGAGTGCACATGAACCACCTGGCCTTCCATCACCGTCGTCGCGCAGGACGGCGCCAACTTGGGAAACTTCTCCACTTCCACCAGGCACATCCGGCAGACGCCAGCGACGGGCAGGCCTGGGTGGTAGCAGTAGTGCGGAATCAGCACGCCCGCGGTCTTCGCTGCCTCAAGAATTGAGGTGCCATCGGGTACACAAACCGCACGTCCTTCAATCGTCGCGTTGATCATCTTCACGTCGGCCATGATGTCACCTCAGGTCGCGGAAGAGCGAGCGCCGCCAGACATGGCGACGACCGAGCGATTGGCCATCAGCTTCGCCTCGAACTCGGGGCGAAACTTCTTGAGGCCGGAGACGACGGGCGTTGCGCAGGAATCGCTCAGCACGCAAATCGTCTTGCCCGTCATGTTGTCGGCAATCGACAGCAGTGTATCAAAGTCCTCCGACGTCCCTTCCCCGTCCCGAATACGCTCCATGATGCGCAGCGTCCACGCGGTGCCTTCCCGGCACTGCGTGCACTGCGCGCAGCTTTCGTGCGCGTAGAACCGCACAAGGCGCGCAATCTGTCGGACCATGCACTGGCGGTCGTCAAACACGATGACGCCGCCGGAGCCGAGCAGTGTCCCCGCTGCCGCCATTCCTTCGTAGTCCATGAAGACGGACTCGGCTTCGTCGCGCGTGAGGATCGGCACGGACGAACCGCCGGGGATCACGGCCTTGATCTCCCGACCCGGCAGTGGCCCGCCACAGAGATCGTACAGGAAGTCCTTGAACGGAAACCCAAGCGCGACTTCGTAATTGCCGGGACGCGTGATATTTCCACAGACCGAGAAGAGCTTGGTGCCGACGCTCTTCGGGTTATCCGTTCGTCCAAACTGCTTGTACCAGTCTGCTCCGTACTTGATGATGTGCGGGACCGTGGCCAGCGTCTCGACGTTATTGATCGTCGTGGGTTTGCCGAACAGGCCTGCGACGGCGGGAAACGGAGGCTTGATGCGTGGATTGCCCCGCCGACCTTCCAGCGAGTTCATCAGCGCGGTTTCTTCACCGCAGATGTAGGCGCCGGCGCCTCGATGTACGTGCACGTCGAGGCGCTTGCCTGAGCCCATGGCGTTCGCGCCGAGAATCCCTGCCGCGTATGCGTCTGCGACGGCCTGCGTCACGAACGCGTAGGGCTCTGTGAATTCGCCGCGAATGTAGATGTAGGCGGTTTCCGCGTAGATCGCGTGCGCCGCGAGGGCGACACCCTCCACCAGACCGTGCGGTGTCCAGCGCATGATCTCGCGATCCTTGAACGTGCCGGGTTCCGATTCGTCGGCGTTGCACAGCAGATAGTGGATCTTCCCGTCCGGCTTCATGAACGACCACTTGAGGCCAGTGGGGAAACCCGCGCCACCTCGGCCGCGCAACCCCGAGTCCTTCACTGTGGTCTGGAGTACCTGCGGATCTGTGTTCAGCGCCATCTGCAGCGCCTCGTATCCACCTCGGGCGCGCCAGCCGTCCACGGACCGTGCACCGCTGTCTCCGAAATACCTGGACAGGATCGCGGTCTCGCGTGAGTGCGATGGATGCGGGAAACCCATCAGACACGCTCCGACAGAATACGCGGTACGGATTCTGGCGTCACGGACTCCAGGAACTCGTTGTTGATCATGATGGGTGTCGGAAAACCGCAAGCGCCGAGGCATTCGACTTCGATCACGGTGAACCGGCCATCAGCGCTCGTCAGGCCCAGGTCGCCGCATCCTGAGTGCTCCAGCAGCGCTTTGACCACGTCTTCCGCTCCGCACACGTTGCACGGTGTGGTCGTGCAAACCTGCACGAAATGCCGTCCGACGGGGTGCTGGTGGTACATGGTGTAAAAGGAGGTAACCCCCTTCACGTACGCGGGCGTAAGGCCGAGCACTGTGGCGACTTCCGCCATGGAGGGCTCGCTCACCCACCCACGAACGTCCTGCACGATCCAGAGTGCCGGCAACAGCGCTGCCTGCGCGCTCGGATAGCGCGACAGGATCGTATCCAGTTCCACTCGTCGGTCGCCAACGAAGATTGGCGTATGAGGTTCGTCGTGGTGCGCGCCATGAGGCGGTGCCGAAACCAGCGCGCCGCCGCTTGCCGATGGGCCGTGACTCATCGGTCGATCTCTCCCATCACGATGTCGATGCTCGCATTGATGGCGATCACGTCAGAGAGCAGATGGCCTTCCACCATCCGCGGAATGGCCGACAAGTTGACGAACGATGGCGGACGAATGCGCCAGCGCACCGGTTTCGCGGATCCGTCGCTGACGAGGTAGTACCCCTTCTCTCCCTTCGGACTCTCGACCGCCACATAGCACTCCCCAATCGGTGGACGCGGCCCTTCCATCACGAGCTTGAAGTGATGGATCATTGACTCCATCTCGCTGGTGGCCTTGTGCTTGGGCGGCAGGATCAAGCGGGGATCGTCCACGTTGACTGGGCCATCCGGAAGCCGTCGGACCGCCTGATCAAGAATCCGAATGCTCTGGCGCATCTCTTCGACACGTACGAGAAAACGATCGTAGACATCGCCCGCGGTTCCTACCGGTACGTCGAAGTCGTACGTCTCGTAGTCCATGTACGGGAAGTCCTTGCGCACATCGTACGCGACGCCCGAGGCGCGAAGCATAGGTCCCGAGAGGCCGGCATTCACCGCCTCTTCGGCCGACATGGCACCAAGCCCAACCGTCCGTCCCGCCCAGATGGCGTTGGTCTCGAGCATGCGCACGGACTCATCCAGCGTCTTCGAGAATCCCTTGATGAACGCGCGCAGACCGTCGAGCCATCCGTCCGGGATATCGGCGGCCATTCCGCCAACGCGCGTCATCGACGTCGTCAGACGCGCGCCGACCCAGCCCTCAAGCAGATTGTACACGTTCTCGCGCTCCTGATACAACCAGAGGAACGGCGTGAACGCGCCGATGTCAACGGAGGTAGTTCCCAGCCAGACCACGTGGGAGATGATGCGCGACAGCTCCATGGCGATGACGCGCAGCACCGTGCATCGCGGTGTGATTTCCACACCGAACAGGCGCTCGCAACCCATGGCGAACGCCACGTTGTTGCCGGGCGAGTTGAGATAGTCCTCGCGATCGGTCCACGGAATGATCTGGTTGTATTGGCGGTACTCGCCAATCTTCTCGAAGCCGCAGTGGAGGTATCCGATATGCGGGATGCAACGCACTACGGTTTCGCCGTCAAGTTCCAGCACCAGGCGCAGGACGCCATGGGTTGCCGGGTGCTGCGGACCGATGTTGATCAGCATATGACCCGAATCCAGATCGGGCTCGTGCGTTGACGCCGACTCACGGGCAACCGCACTCTGCCCCTGCACCGTCAACGGCGCACGCAACGGCAGTCCGTTGGCGTCCATGCCGCTGGTGCCGAGCGCCACCTCAATCGTCCGCCGATCGGCGGCAATCACGTCGCTCATTCGCCCCCCGTCTCGCCATGGCGCTTGAGGCGATCATCCGCAATTCGGCGGCGCATGTCCTCGGGCAGCGAGTCGAAAGCTTCGGCGATGCTCAGCTCCTCCATGGAATACCGTGCTTCCGGGTCCTGGGCGAGCGCCTGCTTGAGTTGCTCGGCTCGACTGAACCGTCCGCGTAGCGGAAAATTCTTTCGGAGCGGATGTCCTTCCTGGTAGCTGTCCCAGAGGAGGATACGTCGCAGATCCGGGTGCCCGTCGAACTGAATGCCGAACATGTCGTAGCATTCGCGCTCGAGCCAGTCGGCGCCCGAGTAGATGTCAACGATCGAGGGAACGGCGAGCGTGGCGCGCTTCTGCAGTTCGACCTTGAGACGCAGGAATCGTCGATGACCGAGGGCACGCAGGTGCCACACCACTTCGATGGCGCGCAGTGGGTCGCGATGCTCCACGGCGGTCACATCAACCAGGTAGTCATAGCGTTCGGAGGGCTCGTCGTGCAGCCATCGGATCACGGCGTGAATGGCGTCGAGCTGGACGACGATCGTCGTCTCGCCCCACACGATGTCCGCCCGGACAATGGCCGCGCCAAACCGCGCTCGCAGCGAGTCCAAGGAGGGATTCGCGGTGCCGCCGCGATGCGGTACGCCCCGAAGCGTGACCGCGTCGCCATCAGCCAAGGCTCGGGACGGCTCTTGGAGCGAGGCGTCCGTTGACGACTGCGGCGCCGTCACGGATTCGACCGTGTTTGGTTGACGGAGTTTCCGAACGGCTCGGACAATTCGTCAATGCGCGAGGGGGGGATGTACAGCTGACTGGTGGGATCCGGCTCGATCTCGACGTGCCTGCTGCCGTCCTTGAGCCGCTCGCGCATGACTTTCTGCTGCAGCATCATGATGCCGTGCATCAACGCTTCGGGCCGCGGCGGGCATCCGGGCACGTACACATCGACCGGAATGATCGTGTCGATACCCTGCACCACTGCGTAGTTGTCGAACATGCCGCCGGTCGACGCGCACGCACCCATGGAAATCACCCACTTGGGCTGCGGCATCTGTTGGTAGATGCGCCGAATGACGGGGGCGAGCTTGTACGGCACCCGTCCGGCGCAGAGCAGCACGTCCGCCTGTCGCGGGGAGTAGCTGAGCCGCTCCATGCCGAAGCGTGACAAATCGAACCGGCTGGCCGCGGTCGACATGAACTCGATCGCGCAACACGCGGTGCCAAACGGCATCGGCCACATCGAGCCGGCGCGAGCCCAATTCACGAGAAAATCAAGACGCGTCGCGACCCATCCATCCTGCGACGGCGGATCGACGGCGATGCTACTGCGGTTGAGGCTCGGCGTCACTCCCACGTGAGGGCTCCCTTCTTCCAAATGTAGACGAAGCCAACAACGAGAATGAGCATGAAGACGAGCATTTCGCCAAGCCCGAAGAACGAGAGCTGACCCGCGGGGCACGCATCGGCGACCATCGGGACAGCGCACGACAGCTGACGGAACTGCACACCCCATGGGATCATGAACACCGTCTCGATATCGAAGACGATGAACAACATCGCGACCAGGTAGAACTTCACCGAGAACCGGTCTCTCGCGTCCCCAAGCGGCGCGATGCCGGATTCGTACGGCTGCGACTTGACGGCCGTGGGCTGGGCGCGCACGCTGAGGTGCGACAGGCCGATGATCGCCGCCGCATTCAGGATGACAAAGCCCAGCAGGAGCAGAACCGGGAGGTAAGTGCGAAGCATCAAGGTCGAGCCGAGCGAATGATCGCCGTCCTCGTGAAAGAATTCACAAACACACGCTGACAGAAAGTAGCGGGAGGACCGCTGCGGCTCAACAAGGGCGAGGCCAGTACCCAGACCCGTAACCGGCTACCCTCCGTTTCGCTCTGCTTTCGGACCGGATCGAGCCAGGCATCGGTCGGTGGCACGCGAGGCGGCGCGCCGGTACCTTACCCGCCTCTCGGTGGCGCGCTGCGGGATCGCCGCGCCCGGTCCGTTCCTTCACCTTCCGCCCACTTTGGCCATGGGGCTCTGCTCCGACCGCTGGATCACGCGCATGGCGCGCGAACATGGCATGATTGAACCGTTCGAAGACCGCCAGGTCCGTGAGGGCGTGATTTCCTACGGCGTCAGCTCGTACGGCTACGACATGCGGGTCGCGCGCGAGTTCAAGATCTTCACGAATGTGCTGAGTTCCATCGTGGATCCGAAGAACTTCGACCCGAAGAGCTTCGTTGAATTCGAGGGCGACGTCTGCATCGTGCCGCCCAACTCGTTCGCGCTCGCTCGCAGCGTGGAGTATTTCCGCATCCCGCGCAATGTCCTCACGCTGACCGTGGGCAAGAGCACCTATGCGCGCTGCGGCATCATTACCAACGTCACTCCGTTCGAACCGGAATGGGAAGGGTACGTGACGCTGGAGATCTCCAATACCACGCCGCTCCCGGCAAAGATTTACGCCAACGAGGGTATTGCCCAAGTGGTGTTTTTCACCGGCGATGAGCCGCCGGAAGTGAGCTACGGCGATAAGAAGGGGAAGTACCAAGGCCAGCACGGCGTGACACTGCCTCGCATCTAGACGACGCTTGCCGGGGCGGGTGGTGCCGCCCTGGCAGGGTCGTGGACAACGGGCGGATCTTCGTCGCGTCGCATTCGGTGCGGACGCCATTCGCGACCAGCCTGCCCTTCACATGCGCTGCGTTCGCCAACCCGGCAGGTCGCTAACTCCCGGCGTACACGTAGCGGCAGCCACGATCCTGCGCCTGCTGCAATGTCACGATCATGGCCGGCACAATCTCCACGCCCGGGAGCAGATTGGTTCGCGCCTCGTCAGCGAACGCCGCACGCAGCTGTGTGTCCGAGCGAGCGGGCTCC
Organism: Gemmatimonadaceae bacterium; assembly: GCA_031379145.1. Lineage (GTDB taxonomy): Bacteria > Gemmatimonadota > Gemmatimonadetes > Gemmatimonadales > Gemmatimonadaceae > Gemmatimonas. The sequence continues at coordinate 2,099 of JANNEV010000327.1, read as the reverse complement.
GGCAGGAACCGGGAGCCCGATGCACGCAGTGAGTTCTGGCACACCAGGAAGATCACTCCGCGGTCCACGAGTTGCGCGACGAAGCCAGTACCGAGTGGGCCGTTGGGATTCTGCGTGCCGGTCATCAGGAGCGTCTGCGCGATGGGGTACTTCGCCCACATTGCATCGTTGAAGAGAAGGCCGATCGACCGCCCGTTCAGTCCCACCAGAACGCTGCTCTCCGCGTCCGAGCGATTGTACGACGACTTCTGCGTCTCAAGAAACGTCCGCGCCCAGGTGATCGCGAGGCCGTCTGTCGCGAGGTGCGAGTGGAAGATCACTCGCTGCGCACCGCGCAACTTCGTCATCCAGGGTTCATCAGGTGCACCACGTTCGAGCATCGGTGCCGCAGCGGCGTGTGCGCTACCGCCCATCGTTCCGAAACCCAGCGCAGCTCCCGCCGACAGTACGCGCGCGAGAAAGCTCCGACGGGCAGGCTCGCGCCCCGGATCGGTGGTCGGCATGGGATCAGCTTTCATCATGGTTGGCTGCCAGCGCGAGGAGGAACGGGTGAGACGCGGCGTCGGAGCAGCGGTCGCAGAGGCGGCACCGGTCGCCCGGCGGCGCGCGCGCCTTCGGTGGCGTACGCCACATCAGGCGGCGGATCACCCTTCGGCCAGTCGCGCTCCTTGCCCGGATGATCCTGACGTGCCTTGGACAGGACAAACGCGGACACATCCGCGGACTGCTGATTGGAGAGCGTGTCTTTGTGGTCGAACGGCATGTTGTGTCGCACGAACGTGGCGAGCACGGTCTGTCGCGCGAGGCCCGCTCCAATGGAGTAGCTCTGCGCGCCCCACACCGCTGGCACGAGCCCGCCGGTGCCTGCGGCGCCGTGGCAACGCGCGCACGACGCGGCATAGACCGTTCGACCGGCGGCGATGTTTCCGACGAGACGAACGGTGTCGGGACCGTTCGGTCGAGGGAGTGAGCCGAGTGATTCGATGTAGGCCAGCATGTCACGCATGTCTCGCCCCGGCTCGGGTAGCATGCGTCCGGCCAAACTGCGCGCCACGCACTCGTTGACGCGTTGCGCCAGCGTCTCTTCCGATCCGCGTCGTGCTCGGTACCGGGGATATCGTGCGGCCGTCCCCAACCAAGGCATCGCGTCTGGTCGGGTACCATCGTCGAGGTGACAACTCGTGCAGCGCAGGCCATTACCGCTATTCCGCGGCAACGAATCGCGAAACGCGTTCACGAGCGCTCGCCCACGTTGCACATTCCCATTCGGCACATTCCCATTCGGCACATTCCCACTTTGCGCATCCCCGATCTGCGCACGCATCGGCTGCTGCCCCGCCACCAGCAACGCGACGAACGCGATGCAGCCCCAGAGACGCGACGTGTTGCGAGCGTGACGCTGGAGAGGGGCCACAGCGCTAGCCGGCGCCGACCGTGGCCTTTGGTTCCTGTCGGCGGACAGTCGCCACCAGGAAGTCGCGATTCATTTGCTTGATCACGTCGATATTGATCTCCTTCGGACATGCGTCCATGCACTCGCCGGCCAGCGTACAGTGCCCGAAGCCCTCGAGATCCATCGTCTCGACCATGGCCAGCGCTCGTTTGTCCCGCTCGGGCTGACCCTGAGGCAGGGCACCAAGATGCGCAATCTTTGCACCAGTGAAGAGCGAGGCAGAAGCGTTCGGACACGCCGCGACACAGGCACCGCAGCCAATGCACGCGGCGGCGTCCATCGCGGAGTCCAGCACATCCTTGCCGATGAGAATCTCATTGGCGTCGCGCGCGCCGCCGGTGTTGACCGAGACGTACCCACCCGCCTGAATGATGCGATCGAATGCCGACCGATCGACGATGAGATCCTTCACGATCGGGAATGAGGACGCGCGCCACGGTTCGACGGTAATCGTATCGCCGTCTTTGAACGCGCGCATGTGGAGTTGGCAGGTCGCGGACGCCTTCCAGGGTCCGTGGGCCTGTCCGTTGATCATCATCGAGCACGACCCGCAGATGCCCTCACGACAGTCGTGCGCGAAGGCGACCGGTTCCTTCCCGGTCACGGTCAACTGCTCGTTCAGCATGTCGATCATCTCGAGGAACGA
>JANNEV010000289.1:0-7429 GCA_031379145.1 Gemmatimonadaceae bacterium | reverse complement strand
GCGTTAGACCGCTTTCGAGATTGTCGTTCCCATTTGCGATGGAGCTGCCTGATGCGCTTTGCTCTGCTTCCAATGCTGCTCAGTCTCGTCGGGTGCCAACGCGGCTTGCAAGACGCGTTGGATGTTCTGCCCGCCGAGGGGCAAATGCTGCCCGGCTTTACGCTCGATCAACTTGATGGACAGCGCGTGACCGCTGCGGCGCTTCTGGGCCAGCCGGCCGTCGTGGCGCTCTGGTCAAGCACTTGTGGTGCCTCGCGCAAAGCGTTGGCCGGCATTGCGGCCCTTCAGACCGAGTATGCCGCGCGTGGCCTCCGCGTTTTAGTACTCGCGGACGACGCGTCCTCGTCTGTTGTGCAGCGCGTACTCGACAGCGCGGGCGTGCGGATGCCTCTCGCGCTCGCTGCGGGCCAGATCAACGCGCTCTTCGCACCGCGGAAGCGCTGGCCCTGGCAGCAGGGCGTTGCACTTCCCTCATTTCTCGTCGTGGATGCTGGCGGCATCGTCCGCGCGCGTGTGGTCGGTGTCGAGGCGGATCCAGACAAACGCATGCACCGCGTGCAGCTGGCCGTGTCGAAACTGCTGCCTTAGCACCACGATGGGGTCGCCGCGCGGCGGTCTAACATGCGTTACTACAGACAGCGCTTTGCGGAATGCGCGCTGCGCGCGCAGTTTCATGAGAGCGCTGCTGCAGAACGCTGGGCGTTATGCCGCAAGACCGAGCCTCGAACCAGGGCAGCATCGCGGGGCGTCGCCACGGGCGAATTCCGCGCCATCCGGAGGCATTTGCGCTCAACAGCAGCGGCCGGCCGCTCTGGCGGGCGGTACGTCATTGGCGTATAGTTCTCCATGCGCTTCATCGAGTCCCCGATCTTCACGGCGAGTCTGCGCCGACATCTCGAGGACGACGCGTATCGCGCCATGCAGGCGGCGTTGGCGTTGCGGCCGGAGCAAGGCGTGCTCATTCCGGGCGGGGGCGGATTGCGGAAGTTGCGGTGGGGTGCTGAGGGCCGGGGCAAGCGCGGCGGCGTCCGGACGATCTACTATTGGGCGGTGGCGGATGAGGTGTGCTACATGCTGTACGTGTATGCCAAGAACGAGCAGGGCGATCTGACGCCCACACAGCTCCGCGCGCTCGCGCGCGTGGTGCGGGAGGAGTTCAAGTGAAAGCCGAAGCCTTCGAAGAGTTGCTGGCGAGCGTGCGCCAAGTGGGCGCGATCCGACGTGGCGAGCGTAAGGCCTCGCGGACGACGACGTTCAAGCCGACGGATGTGAAGGCCCTGCGCGCGACGCTCGCGCAATCGCAAGCAGAGTTTGCGCTGATGATTGGCGTGAGCGTCGCGACGCTGCGCAATTGGGAACAAGGGCGCCGGACGCCGGACGGGCCGGCGCTTGCGCTGTTGCAGGTCGCCGCGCACAATCCGGCGGCCGTCGTCGAGGCGCTGCACCGTCCGCGCCGGCGCGGTGCGGCATAACCAACGCTGCTGCAGACAGCGCGTTTCGGTATGCGCGCTGCGCGCGCAATTTTATGAGAGCGCTGCAGCAGAGCTAATTCGTTATACCGCTTGACCGACTTTCGCGTCCCGCCGCATCGCGGCCCGCCGGCCCTTGCGCATGTGTATATACACCTGTAGTCTTCGCTGGTGACCTTCGATTGGGATCCGGCCAAGAGTGAGCAGAATCTTCAAGAGCGCGGGTTCGACTACGCCTTCGCCGCGTTGGTCTTCGCCGGATCGTTCGTCGAGTTTGACGATACGCGGCGGGACTACGGCGAGCGTCGGATCGTCGCGCTTGGTACCGCCGATGGGATCCCAATCACGGTCGTCTTCACGGATCGACTCGCCCCGTCCGGCGCGGTGGTCCGCCGTGTGATCAGTGCCCGACTCAGCAACCGGAAGGAGCGTCGCCGTTATGCCGAAAGCCTCGAAGCGATCCGCCCCGAAGCAGACGACCGCGCGTGAGCGCGCGGCCACGTCCCTCCGGCCAACGCAGGGGCGTGCCGATCTCGCGCGCCTGCGTCGGACGAGTGAGGCGGAGATCACGCGGACGGCGCCGGACGAGTTGCGCGACATCCCCGACGATTTTTGGCAGGGGGCGCGCGTGGTGACGCCGGTGGCGAAGGAAGCGATCTCGATCCGCCTGGACCACGATGTCATCGCCTGGTTCCGGGCGAGTGGCCCCCGCTATCAGTCCCGCATGAATGCGGTGCTCCGCAGCTACGTGGAGCAGGTGGCCGCGCCGAGTCACCCCGCGAAATCGAAGCGGGCGGTATAACGGTGCGTTGCTATTGACAGCGGCCATAAGGTGGCGGCTGTTCCTCGCTGCGCTCGGCCGCCGCACCTTATTGTGAGCCGCTGCAATAGAACGCGATTGTTAGATTGCGAAACGCAACATCTCCACTTGAGCTAGTTCTCAATGCCCCTCGCATTCATTAGTCATGCAGTCGAGGATGAAGCACTCGCCGCACGCATCGCGCGCGACCTTGCCGCCAGCGGCATCGATTGCTTCTTTGCACCATGGGAGATCCGGGCGGGCGAGAGCATTCGACAACGGATCGACGACGGGATCGGGGCATGTACGCACTTCGTCGTGCTGATGACGCCGAGTAGCATCGATAAGAACTGGGTCAATGCGGAGATTGACGCGGGTTTTGACAGACAAACCGCCGGGAGGTGTCGAATCATCGTGCTGCGGGCTGGCATAGCACTCGACCAATTGCCACCACTGTTGAGGCCACAGCTGTCGCCTTCGGTCGATGACTACGACGCTGCGATGCCGTCGCTCATTTCCGGTGTATGGGGCGTGACAGTTCGGCCGCCACTCGTACCTACCCCATCGTTCATTAGTCAGGCGATTGCACCAAGGTCCGGCCTGTCCATTGGGGCGGGACTGCTCGTGCAATTCCTTGTTGCGAACACCGCAACTGCCCGCGCAATGGATCCGCAGGTCTCTGTGGGCGAGCTTCGAATGGTCGTTAACCTGCCAGATGACGATCTGATCGAAATCGTCGATGAACTTGAATCACGCGACCACGTAAGCGTCAGTCGAGCCCTAGGTGCGGGACCGCTCGGTTTCGTAGCGCTGTACCCAACCGCGCGACTGTTCGCGGAGATGGACGTGTTCTTCATGCCGTGGGATCCGGAGCAGGACGCGAAGACAATTGCATCCCACCTGGTGAGCGAACCGGAGGGAGCGGTGATCGTCCAACTCCTCGTCGCAAAGCTCGGATGGACGCCTAGACGCATGAACCCTGCGACGACGCGACTAGTCGTTCTTGGTGCGGCGGATCCGAGCAATAGCATCGATCCGGATTTCGAGCATCAGTCCCTTCGCCGGAACGCTGCAACGCGCCGCCTACTCCGCGACCAGTAGCATGCGCCGCAGTCGCAATCTAACCCTGCGTTGCTGCAGTCAAACGCTACGAAGATCGGTGTGGCGACCGCGGGGCGTCCGCTGTAGCCTGAAACGACGGTGCGAACGCCCCGCTTGCGTTCGTGTGGGCGTTTGCTGCAGAACGCGAGCGTTAGGTTGCAGAACCCGATCATGCAATTCTCCGGCGCTCCGTGCGGGCACGGACGCCGACTCTTTCGAGCATACGCACTCATTTTGCTGGGCCAAACATGCCAACCCGCATCGTCTTAGCTGCGATCCTGCTGGGTGTCGCTACTCGCCTCTGCTTTCCTCCGTGTACTGGGCGACTAGTCGAGACGACGATCGAGCACATGTCCCTTAAGGCAGACACGATCGTGAAATCAGTCGAGTGGCCCATTGCCGGTCGATGGCGATTCGCGACGGCAGACCTTTCCCAAGAGCGGTTCCTCGGCGCGCTAATATCGCTCGCTGCCGAGCGAGACCGAAAGGTTACGGCCGAATCGCTTGCAATCCAATCGAGCGCCCCTTCGCAGTCGGACGATCCTCTCGCGAAGTACCGAACTATTGCTGTCCAAAGCGCCCACCTCGATTCGATCCGAGCGCCCTACCAGACACGAATTGAAGCTAGCTTCGCATCTGCGCTTGCCGCCGAGACTGCTGCGTATCGACAACTCAACGTTCCTCTCGCCAGACTACGGCCGCGCTACGAGTCCCGCCCCTACGGGTGGGCTTCACGTGACTACTCGTTCACGTTCGAGGTGAACACGGGTCGACTTCAAATCGAAGGCCTGGTTGCCGCGCTTCTCTTTGCCGCTATCGCATTACTAGCGCCCATTTTGCGACAGCGCGTCCAGCGGGCCGCCTAAGATTCCTGAGGGATATGTCGCGATAGTCGACGCGGGCGCCCTTGCGCGCTGGCAGTGTTCGTGCTCCCCCAACCGAGTCGCACGATCGCCATCGAACGGCAGTCTGCAACCTAACCTTGCGTTGCTGCTGACAGGGCCTTCAAAGATTGCGGCCTATTGCTCGCTGCGCTCGCCGGCCGCAACTTATTGAAGGGCCCTGCAGCAGAACGCGAGCGTTAGAGCGCAACACCACGTGTTCACCTTCACGTGTAGCGCCGGAACGGAGCCCGAAGGGCTTCCGCGCCTCCTCCCGATGCCCGAGACGCGTGGATCGTGGTGTCCGCGAGAGCGCGAGGGTGCCGCCGTTTCGCCGCCGCCATTCTGGTAAGGCCCATGCGCGACCCGCGCCGGGGCATCGTCATCCACGCGTATCACCGCTCGAAGCTCGACAGATAGACCGGCCTCGTGTATCGTCTCTGTGTATACGTTCGACAGACGACGGGCGCGCCCCGTCGGACCGACCCGACGCTGCGGTGGGCGCATAGTCTCACCAATTGCGCATCTCGGTACGGTCGCCGTACTGGATCGAGCTGAACACACTGGTTTGGACATGATCGCTGCGGAATTCGCCGTGCCGGTCGTGCAGTCTGGGGGCAGGCCGATCCGAGCTTATGCGACCTCTCAAGCCCGCTTTTTCCATGTGGCGCATCGCCATCTGTACCCTGCTGCTCGGCGCGTGCGCGCACGGCCGCACGGCGGGCTCCTATCTCCCGATCGGCGCCACGGCGCAGTATGGCAATCGGACCAATGATGGCGTGACGTGGACACTGTCTATGACGGCCGAGCGCGCCGTGGATACGCTGAGCGCATCCCTCCGTACGGCGGGCTACGTGATCGCGTCCCGAACAGATCGTGTGCTGCGGACCGCGCCGCAGGTGGTGGCCGGCGATACCACCATGGTGGTCGTGGTGCAGGTTCTGCCCATCGAAGTCTCAGAACCGGCGTCCAGTGTGGTCCTGACGGCAACGTACAGTGTTCGATCTCGCCAGCTGCGGGACGCTCCAGTGATTCAACGCCCGAACACGATCAGCCCACTCTACACGCGTCTATCTGCGCTCGCCGACACGCTGCATCGACCTCGGACGCGGTAGTCGCGGACCCACGATCAGGCATCGCGGCCGCGTTGCGCTCTAACCTTGCGTTGCTCTTGACAGGGCCGTTAATGATTGCTCCCTGTTCGCTGCGCTCACTTGTCGCATTTTGTTGGAAGGCCCTGCAAGAGAACGCGAGCGTTATACCCACAGCCACGTCTCCCACCATGTCCGACAAGGTGGCAGCGGAGCAGTTGCCATCTGCCACGTTACACATTACACTTTGGCATGGCGATCGCGGGGTTCAGGCACAAGGGCTTGGAGCGCTTCTTCTGTCGCGGGACCACCGCTGGCATCCAGGCCGAACACGCCAAACGCCTGCGACTGATTCTCGCGAGTCTCAGCATTGCTGAGCAGCCGGGTGAGATGGGGCTTCCTGGTTACCAGCTCCATCCGCTGAAGGGGGATCGCCGGGGCACCTGGGCGGTTCGGGTCAGCGGCAACTGGCGAGTGACCTTTCGATTCGAAGGCCCCGATGCCACGGACGTCAACTACGAGGATTATCACTGATGAAGCCGCTGCGCATGCACAACCCGCCCCACCCGGGCGAGATTCTCCGTGCGATTTGCCTCGTGCCGTTGAGTCTCAGCGTCACGGAGGCAGCCGTGTCGCTGGGTGTGAGTCGCAATACCCTGTCCTCGATTCTGAATGGACGAGCTGGCATTAGCCCCGAGATGGCGATCCGCCTGTCCATTGCGTTCAGCACGACCGCGGAGAGCTGGCTCCGCTTACAGATGCAACACGATCTCTGGCACGCCGAGCAATCGCGGAAGCGCCTGAAGGTCCGGAAGCTCGCGGCCGCGTAGCTCGGGTTCGTCCCGCGTCTGAGGCGGGCAGCCGGCATCGGAGCGGGGGTATAACGGAGTAAAGATTCTTGCCGCGCGAAGCCGCGGCAAAATCTGGTGTTGAACTCGATCCGCCGGAGCGAGGGGCCGAGCGGCGCGCCTCTTGGGCTTTTAATGGAGCGGGGCGGCTCTGGAGGACCCGCCGGGACCGGTCGTGAGGCGCGGCGGATGGCGCGGCGAGCGCGACGGTGTCACGAAAGGTCCGGTGGACGCCGTCGGCGGGATCCCCCGACCGACCGGTAGGGGGTTCCGATCGACCATTCGGCAGCGGCGAATGCAGCCCGGCTGGGCAACCGCGCCTGATACGGGGCCACTGAGACAAACTCGGGAGAGAGGAGGTCGGGAGCGTGTCACCATGGCGGGGCCCTCGATCGGCTCCAGCGCTCGACGAAGCGCAGCGCGCGGTGGCCGCAGACCGAGCAGGCGCGAGGCTCGGGGATGGTGACGAGGAGCGCGAGCGTGGTCGCGGCCCGGGTGGCCGCCGTGGGGCGCGCGTCAAGCGCCGCGTGACGCGTCAGGAGATGTCTGGCGCGCTCGAGCCCCGTGCGGCCGGTGGGACTCAGGAGGCCGTAGTAGCGCACCTGGGTAAAGCCGCGCGGGAGCACGTGCTGAAGGAATCGCGCGATGAACGGGTCGACCGGGAGCGTGAGGTGCCGGGTCTCGTGGGTGCGGGCGTGGGTGTAGCGGAAGGTGACGCGTCCCTGGGCGAAGCGTTCGATCCGGTGATTGGTGAGGGCGACGTGGTTGACGTAGCGCGCGAGGTAGCGCGTGGCGTGCGCCCCGCTGCCGATCTGTTGGATATGGACCGTCCAGGGCTGGTGCCAGACGTGGGGATCCACCTCGTGGCCCACGCCCGCTCGGAGGAGTGCCGCGCGCATCTTCGCGCGAAAGACCTGCGAGAGGGCGTACCCCGGCATGAGGAACCGGGGGTGCGCCGGCTTGACCCACGCCGCGCCGTCGGGCGTGAGTCCGCCGGCGGTGACGAGGAGGTGGGCATGGGGATGGTACGCGAGCGTGCGCGACCAGGTGTGGAGGACGGCGAGAATGCCGAGAGTGCCCCCGACCCAGGTGGGGTCATCGGCGAGCGTTTGCACGGCGGCCGCGGCTTGCTTGAGGAGCGCGGCGTAGACGAGCGTCTGGTGCGCGCGGGCGACGGCGCGGAGCGGGTGCGGGAGGGTGAAGGTGAGCAGGTAGTGATCACAGGGCAGCAGTCGCGCCT
>JANNEV010000023.1:0-4113 GCA_031379145.1 Gemmatimonadaceae bacterium | reverse complement strand
AAGTTGACATCGTGCCCGATGAAGTCCATCAGCTCGAATGGCCCCATTCGAAAGCCACCGATCTCGCGCATGGCCCAGTCGATCGTCGCGATGTCGGCAAACCCCTCTTCGTAGAGCACCAGCGCCTCTCCATAGAACGGGCGTGCGATGCGATTCACGATGAAGCCGGGCGTGTCACTGGCCAGTACCGTGGTCTTGCCCCACGAGTCCACGATCGCACGTGCGCGCAAGATCACGGCGACGTCGGTGCCAAGGCCGGGAATGATCTCCACCAGCGGCATCAACAGCGCCGGATTGAAGAAATGCACGCCCAGCACGCGTTCGGGGTGGGCGCAACCACCCGCAATGGCAGCAATGGACAGGGAGGATGTGTTGCTGGCCAGGATCGCCGACGTTGGCAGTGCCAACTCCAGTGCGCGAAAGAGCGATTGCTTGGCGGCGAGCTCCTCCACGATCGCTTCGATGACCAGCTCGCACGTCGCGAGCTCCGCGAGACGGGCTTCGTCGACTCCACTCAGGTACGTGATGCGTGCCAGCACTGCATCGGCCTGCGCCTGTGTACACTTGTCTTTCTCGACTTCGCGAGCGAGCGCCTTCGTGTGAGCGGCGCGCGCCCTCGCGACGGCGGTAGGTTGCGAGTCGACGAGCCACACGGGGTGGCCGCGCATGGCGGCCAGCTGTGCGATGCCGGCCCCCATCGCACCGGCGCCAACAACGCCTATGGCGCCAACAACGCCTATGGCGGGTGCCGATTCTGCCGCCATCGCCCGACTCATCAATTCGCCTGAGGGTTGAGGGCTCACGCGCCGCGATACACCGGTTTGCGCTTCTCGAGGAAGGCGCGCACTCCCTCCTCGTAGTCGGCCGTGCGCCCGGCTTCGTGCATGGCCTCGGCTTCCACCTCCAGTTGCTGTTCCAGCGTGTTGCCCAACGAGGCGTTGAGGGCGCGCTTGGTCAGTCCGAAGCCGCGTGTCGCCTGCGTGGCCAGCTGTCGCGCCAGCGCGCGCGACGTTTCCGCCAGCTCGGCCAGTGGGACTACATCCCAGATGAGTCCCCATTCCTTGGCCTTCGTGGCCGACAGCTTCTCGGCGAGGAAGAACATGCCCGTCGCGCGCTGCGTTCCGACCAGGCGGGGCACGAAGAAGGTGCCGCTCGTGTCCGGAATGAGGCCAAGCTTGGAAAAACTCTCCACGAATGACGCTTCTTCGGCGGCGATCGTCAGATCACAGGCAAAGGCCAGATTCGCACCGGCCCCCGCCGCGACGCCGTTCACCGCGCAGATCACCGGCTTCTCCAGATGGCGAATGGCGCGGATGATCGGGTTGTACCCGTTTCGCACGAACTCGGCGATGTCCGGCATCGGTCCATCCCCAACCGGGAGCGCCTCAGCCAGATCCTGTCCCGCGCAAAAGCCCCGTCCGGCGCCGGTCAGCAGCACCGCGCGAACCGATGGCGCATCGGCCGCGTGTTGCAGGGCCGTTTGGACTTCAGAGGCCATGACCTTGGTAAAGCTGTTCAGGACCTCGGGCCGATTGAGCGTCAACGTCAGGACGCCATCGGCTACGTCGACGGAAATGAATTGGAAGGACATACTCGCAAGATAGCCTCCACGGCTCGATGCCGCTCCCCAAGCTCTCCCGTTGGCCGTGCAGTTCGCGCAGCTTTCACTGATGGCCTCAACTGCTGTTCCCGCCTCCGCCCCTCTCGACGTGTCCGCTGCCGCCAACGCGCTCGCTTCCGCCCAACGCGCACCGTCGTCGCCTCGTGCAGGGTTTGATTGGCGACGCATCGCCTATCAGGTGCTGGCGTCGCGTGCGGTTGACGAGGCCGAGGAAGCCACGAACCGGAATCGCGGCAGTGTGCCGCGCGAGCATCAGGTGCTGTATCAGTTCTCCGCTCGCGGACATGAAACGGCACAGATCATCCTCGGATCATTGCTGACGGGACGTCACGATGGCGCCGGCGCCTACTACCGCTCACGGCCGTTGCTGCTCTCGCTCGGTTTGTCGCTCGAAGATGCGTTCGGTAGCCCGCTGGGTCGCGCGGGAGGATTCAGCGATGGTCGCGATATCGGCGTAGTGTGCAACTTCCCCAATCGCGATGGGGCGATCGTGCTGCCCATGGCCGGCGATGTCGGCTCGCAGTACACGCCCGCGGCGGGCTGGGCGCAAGCCATCTGCTACCACCGCGATGTCCTGGCGGATACGAGCTACCACGGCAGCATTGCGGTAGCGCTGGGCGGAGATGCGTCAGTTGCGACCAACGGATTTTGGTCGGCGCTCACCATGGCCACGACGCTGTCCCTGCCGATCCTGTTCTACATCGAAGACAACGATCTGGGCATTTCGGTGCGCGGTGAGATGCAGACACCGGGCGGCAACATCGCTCGCAATCTCGCCTCGTTTTCGAATCTGTTCCTGCACGATGGTGATGGCACCGATCCGCACGAGACTGCGATACTGCTTGAAGATGCGGTCGCCCACGTACGCGCGGGTCACGGGCCGGCCCTCGTTCGCCTGACCGTACCGCGCCTCTCCAGTCACTCGGGGCCGGACAATCAGAAGGGCTACCGCACGGAGCTTGAGATTACCGCCGATCACGCGCGTGATCCGCTGCCGAAGCTGCGCGCCTATCTGGTACCGGCTCTGATGGCGGAGTCTGAATGGAACGCAATCGAGGCACAGGTGGCGCTCGATATCGCGGCCGCGCTGGAGGGCGCACGGGGCCGCCCCGCCCCGGACGCCACGCGCGTGGCGCAGCACGTCTACGCCGATGACGCTGACGAGGTGCCTGAGCCATTCGGTGGGCTCTCGCGCGCGGAGCGTTTGGCGTTGGGCGGAACGGACGTGGCCGACACCGAGGGCGACCTGCTACGCTTTGCCGAGGCCGTGCGGCGGACATTGCGCCACGAACTCGCGGTGAATCCGAAGGTGGTCGTGTTCGGCGAGGATGTTGGCCGCAAAGGCGGCGTGCATCTGGTGACCGAAGGCTTGCAGAAGCAGTTCAGTGCACAGCGCGTGTTCGATACCAGCCTCTCGGAAGAAGGCATTGTCGGGCGCGCGGTTGCCATGGCGATCAGCGGAATGATGCCCGTGGCCGAGATTCAGTTTCGCAAGTATGCCGACCCGGCGGCCGAACAGCTGAACAACTGCGGCACGTTGCGGTGGCGCACGGCCAACCGATTCGCGGCTCCCATTGTCGTTCGCATGCCCGGCGGATTCGGCAAGGACGTTGGCGATCCGTGGCACAGTCTGAGTGATGAGGTACGGTTTGCCCACGCGTACGGTTGGCAGGTGGCCATGCCGTCCAATGCATCGGACGCGGTCGGTCTCCTCCGCGCCGCGATGCGGAGTGCGAACCCCACCATCTTCTTCGAGCATCGCTCGCTGCTCATGACCGGCGATGGCAGCGCGCGATATCCGGGCAACGACTACGTGTTGCCGTTCGGACGCGCGCGCGTTGTGCACGCCGGGAGCGACCTGACGCTCGTGACCTGGGGCGCCATGGTTCACCGCTGCGTCGACGCGTGTGCCGATTTCGCCGGGCGCGTGGAACTGCTTGATCTGCGCACCATCGCGCCGTGGGATCGTGAGGCGGTCCTCGCATCCGTACGGCGCACCGGGCGCTGTCTAGTCGTGCACGAAGACAATCTCACGGCCGGCTTTGGCGCGGAGATCGCGGCGTCGGTTGCGCAGGACGTATTCTGGCATCTGGATGCGCCAGTGGAGCGACTCGCACCGCGTGACGTACCCATGCCCTACCATCAGGATCTGCTGGCCGCTGTGTTGCCCGACGTGGCGCTGATTGCCGAGTCGATCGAGAGGGTGCTGCTGGCCTAGCCCCGCCGACGCTGTCCTTGAGCGCGCTGTTGCCTCGTATCTTCGCGAACGGTAGCCCTCGGGCGCGAGGATCCGCTAAAAGGCGCTCAGCCGCCGCGTTGAGCGCCAACAGGTTGGTTTGCGAGGCGATGGCTTCGATCTTCCGCGCGATGCGCTGCGTCGCCGTGGCGCGCTATCGGATGCGCGTGAGCGCCGTGGCCACCTCTTCCACCTTGGAATGCCCGATGTGGGCCGCATCGCGGGTGTTGTCCATCAGGGCGGCGAGGTCACCCGC
>JANNEV010000241.1:0-4413 GCA_031379145.1 Gemmatimonadaceae bacterium | reverse complement strand
CGGTGGCTTCGGCGGTGGTGCGCCATCGGGCATGGCAACCGGAGCGCCAGGAGGAGGTCGCGGCAACACCACGCAGGCGCAGCCTGATTCGGTGCCGGTGGTGCGCGCAAGTTTTGAGACCCGCAAGTCCGACACGCTGGCATGGGTAAAGGTACCGCGCTCAGACTTCACCATGACGCAGGGTGATGACGGCGGCATGCGCATGACCGCCAAGATCAATCCCTTCCCACAGGGGGATGACTGGGCGTTGCTCGCCGACGGGACGCTCGCCGTCGTGCGGGTGCTCGACTATCACGTTGACTTCTTCGCGCCAGACGGAACCAAGTCCTCCAGTGAGAAGTTGCCGTTTGATTGGAAGCGGTTGACCGACGACGACAAGACCAAGCTTGTCGATTCGCTCAAGATCGTCGCCAAGGAGGCGACGGATCGCATGAGTGCCCAGAACGCGCAGGGCGGAGGTCGCGGCTTTCGCGCCACGTTTGAGCCGGTGAGTGCAGACAAGCTTCCCGACTACGTGCCGCCCATTCGTGCTGGCACCACATTGGCCGACTTCGAGGGCAATCTGTGGATCCTTCCGGCCACGTCGTCCGTCGCGGCGCAGCTCGCGCAGCAGGCGGCTGGATTCGGTGGGCGCGGCGGATTCCCGGGAATGGGCGGACCTCCGGGTGGCGGTCGCGGTGGCCCGCCGGCAGCTGGTTCCGCCACCGGCGCTGGCGCGCCTCCTACCGGCACACCTCCCACGCCAGCGGCATCGCCGTTCCCAGCCGCACCGGCATTCGTATTCGTGTACGACGTGGTCAACCGCAAAGGTGAGCTGGTCGAGCGAGTGAAGCTGCCACCCAACCGCACGATCGCAGGGTTCGGGCCCGGAGGCGTGGTGTATCTGAGCGCTCGCGAGGGGCGCAACATCTTCATCGAAAGAGTACGGCGCGTCGCCAGCAACTGACCTGGGGCGAGGCGCGGATCGGCGCGGCGCCCGGCGGTGGTCGACGCTGCACAACAGAAACGGGGGGCACCGCGACTGCGGCGCCCCCCGTGTTCCTCTCGGCGACCTGCGTATGCCGAGGGTTACCCGTGACTCCACGCGTGCGGTCCGGCCGACAACACCGCGGCTGAGACCTCGCTGCCGAACTTCTTGATGTTCTCGCGGAACATCTCGGCGAGCTTTTGGGCCTGCGTGTCGTACGCGGCGCCGTCCGCCCAGCATTCGCGGGGCTCCAGTACTTCGCTGGGTACGCCCGGTACCGACGTGGGAATGCTCAGCCCGAAGATCGGGTCTCGCGTGGTCGACGTCTTCGCCAAGGTGCCGTTCAGCGCCGCTCTTACCATGGCGCGCGTATACGGGAGCTTCATCCGATTGCCCACGCCGTACGGCCCGCCGGTCCAGCCGGTGTTCACCAGCCACACCTGCGCGTTGTGTTCGCGAAGAAGATCGCCTAGCATATGCGCATACTTCGTGGGATGCCACACGAGGAACACCGCGCCGAAGCACGCGCTGAATGTGGCCTGTGGCTCGTTGACGCCAGTCTCCGTGCCGGCCACCTTCGCGGTGTAGCCGGACAGGAAATAGAACATCGCCTGTTCTGGCGTGAGTTTCGCGATCGGCGGCAGCACGCCGAACGCATCCGCCGTCAGAAACACGACATTCTTGGGATGACCACCTCGTCCGCTCGGCACATGGTTCTTGATGTAGTGCAGCGGGTACGACGCGCGGGTGTTCTCGGTAATGGACTGGTTGGCGAAGTCCACCGAACGCGAGGGTTCGTTGAGCACAACGTTCTCGAGAACGGTCCCGAACATCTGTGTGGTCTGGTAGATGTCAGGTTCGTTCACTGCGGACAGGTTGATCACCTTCGCGTAGCACCCGCCCTCGAAGTTGAACGTGCCGTCGGGCGACCAGCCATGCTCGTCGTCGCCAATCAAACCGCGTTCCGGGTCGGCCGACAACGTCGTCTTGCCTGTGCCCGAAAGTCCGAAGAAGAGCGCAGTGTCGCCGGCCGGACCGATATTGGCCGAGCAATGCATGGAGAGCACGCCCTGCTTGGGAAGCAGATAATTCATCACCGTGAACATCGACTTCTTCAGTTCACCGGCGTATCGCGTGCCGCCGATAAGGATGACACGCTCGGCGAGGTTCAGCACGATGAACGTTCCTGTGCGCGTGCCGTGGCGCGCCGGGTCGGCCTTGAACTCCGGTGCGTGGTACACCGTGAAGTTCGGCGCGAAGGTGGCCAGATCCTGGATCTCCGGCCGAATGAACATGTTTCGCACAAAGTTGGCGTGCCACGCATTGGGCAACACGTACCGTACGCTCAGGCGCGACGAGGGGTCGGCACCACAGTACAAGTCCTGCACGAACAGCTCGTCCAACCCATTGAGGTACGCCTGTACATCACCCTTGAGCAGTGCGTAGTGCGCCACGTCGATAGGCTGGTTGACCTTGCCCCAGTCCACATCTGTTTCGGACGTCGCATCGCGCACCACGAACTTGTCGTTCGGTGAACGTCCCGTGTGAGGCGACGTGACGGCGACGAACGGCCCCATCTCCGCGACTCGGCCTTCCCCCCGCCGAATTGCGGCCTCGACCAGCTCGGGCGCCACCAGATTCCAATGGACTGCACCACTCGGCTGCAGGCCCTGCGGGGCAAGTCCCTGCGCACTCGCGCGGGAGACAACAGGTGACGTCGTACCTTCTGTCGCCATGCTCGCGACTCCTTTGTATGTGGGAGTAAACCGGCGCGCTGAACAGCTGCGCAGTTCAATGATCCGAACGGTGTGTGGCCCAACGGGACCAGTCAGACTACGGCGTGGAACAGGCGATGCACGGACGAGACTTGATGTGACGCCCGCAGCACGGAAAGATGCCCGCACGGGGGCCGCTGTTCAACCAGCGCCCCCGCGATTGGACGATCGCCTGAGCTACAGCGTAATGTCGGGCTTCAACCCCAGCAGGTAGCGTAGCGTCTGTGCATCGCGCACGGACGGTCGGGAGACGGACGGCGCGCCGAACATCAGATCGCGCGCCTGGTCGCTGTGTCCGCCGATGCCGAGCGCGTGTCCGATCTCGTGAGAGACCAGCGCCTGATAGGCCGTCTGATCTGCCACTCGGCCCCGATCGACGCGAATAACCACTGTGGCTCGGCCGCCGGGGCCAGGGGAGAGCGTCAGACGCTGCGCTGTGGTGGGGTTGGTGCCAGTCGGACAAAAATAGGTGTAGCCAGCCGAGTTCTGAGGGTCGAACACGCAGCTGCCGGTCGAAACCGGCAGCGGCGTGGCGCGATCGTAGACAATGACGTCCGCCTCTACAGCGCTCGCGGCGGCGGTCAATTCGAACTCGGCGAACTGGGTGAGACTATTCCAGTCCCCCATCGATTGCCGCACGGCCCGCGCCAGGTCCAGCGAGGCGTCTGCGCTGTTCAACTGCGTCCAGACGAGGATGCGTCGGCCGCTCGGCCAGCGATACACCTGTCCACGGGTGAGGGTCGTCGGGTCATAGGCGAAGGCCGGCCGGGCTGCGGTGGGACTGTCGCAACCGAGCAGAAGGAGGAGCGCGAGGGCCAGCGCGCGCGGGTGCGGACGTGCTCTGTGGTTCATCGTGTCACCCTGAGGCCTGTGCTGATGCGTCCCACCCATCCTGACGTTGTCACGGCATTCTGCAGGCTGGCGTCGAGACGAAGCGACGTGTAGCGCACGTACAACGCCAAGTCGCGACGCGACGCGTCCACCTCCGACTGCCCGCGATGCAACGAAAGCCCGATGTCGCCGAGCGGTGCGATGGAGCTTGCGTCGAGAAACGGCAGAAGGTCGCGGGCACCGGAGAGCAGGGCGAAGCCGCCGCCAAGATCGAGGGCCAGACGGAGACGCGTCCGGCGGCGGGACGCGAAAGACAGCTGCCCGACGACGTCGCCTTCGGTGAGGGTGCCTCTGGACCAGGAGCTGCCGACTTCTCGAAGCGATACGGCCTGCGAAGAGATCCGAACGGCGAACCCCGCCGTGGCATCCGGCGTGATGCCACGTTGTACGCCGATGCCGAGGGCGGCGCCGGGGTCGGTAGAGACCGTCGGCACGCGCGGGCCGCTCAGCCAGGTTCCCCCCACGATACCACCGACTTCACCAGTGACCCGCCAGCGTTCCGGAACGGCCTGCGCGTCGACGCGCTGGACGAAGGCCGCCAACGCCATGGCGCAGACAACCGAACCTGCCCGAAGACGCGCGACGCTAACGTGCTGCAGGCAACTCACGGAGCGCAGCGTGGTCGGCATGGGCCATGCCGTCTGGAAGGCCAGGGCCAAGGATGGGGAAGTGACATGCCACAGATTAGCTTTGACGCTCTGTAGGCGCTACAGTACGCCATCGGTCGTCTCGTTCCTCGATTTCTTGCGCATGCGACTCCTGCGGCTCCCGCGCGTCGCG
>JANNEV010000227.1:0-12111 GCA_031379145.1 Gemmatimonadaceae bacterium | reverse complement strand
TGCGCGACCTGCCGGTCATCGTCACCAGCTCGCTGGAAGGCGTGGCGCACGTGGCGCGCAATGATGCGCGAGCGGACCTCGCGCGCTGCGCGACCGACTGGCAACGCACCTTCGTGGCCACGTTCCCCGGTTACGCGGTGGATGAGCGCGCGTATGCCGACATTGTGGTGGCGCATACCGGGGCAGCTGCCACTTACTGGGAGTTCGATCCGGTGCGTGCGGTGCACGATATCGCAGCGAGCGTCTGGGCCATGGACGATCTCAGTGGCGCACCAGCGGTGCCTGTCCTCAACATCTATCGCACCATGCGCGAGCACGGCGTTGTGGTGACGCTTGACGGTCACGGCGGGGATGAGCTGCTGGCAGGATACGGATGGTATCGCGACCTGCCAACCGCACAGCTGAATGACGCCCTCTATGCCGACTTTCACCGCACGCATCTGCCCGCGATTCTGCGCAACTACGATGGCTGTTCCATGGCCAATGGTGTCGAGGTGCGTTCGCCGTTCCTTGATTGGCAGCTCGTCGCATATGCGTTCGCGCTGCCAGGTTCTGCCAAGCACAATGGCCACGTCAGCAAGCGTATCCTGCGAGACGCCACGGCAGGCATCATGCCGGAGGCAATTCGTACGCGCACGTCGAAACTGGGATTCGAGTCTCCATTGGTGGCGTGGGCCAACGGCGCGCTCGGGCCGTTGCTGCTGGCGGCCACTCGTACAGAGGCCTGGCGCACTGCTCCACTGTCGGCACGGGCGGCGGAAGTCGCGGCCATCGTGCACGCGCGTACCCCGTCGCGTTCATGGACCAATGCCGACAGCGTCGCAGCCACGTTGGCCTGGCGGCTGCTCTCGTTTGTCCACTGGCGCGCCCTCTTCCTGAAGGACACGCCACCGCCGTATCAGGAGCTCGGCGCGACGTCGAAACGGAACGAGCAACTGCCGCCCCTCGTGGCGACAGTCTGACTGCAACAGCCCCTTCAATCCCTCGCCGTGTCGCTCTCCGTTCTCGTTCTCTACGACATTCGCAGTGAGTCGCAAAAGCGTGTCGCGATCCTGGATCATGTCCGCTTCCTCGATCATGCTCCGGAGGGTGCTGTCCGACTCAGTTACCTGAACATGGCTGAGCGTCCAGCGTTCGATCCGCGGTGGTTGGAACACGACGTCATCGTGCTGCACACCACTCTGCTCTGCTGGCGCTGGCAGGCGCACTTTCCAGCTCTTGCCGGACAGCTCGACTGGATGCATCGCTTCGACGGGGTCGTCGTCGCGCTTCCCCAGGATGAGTACGATCACGCGCACACGCTGGATGATTGGCTCGCGCGCCTGCGTGTAAAAGTCGTTGTGACCGTGCTCGCAGAATCGCATCGTATTCTGCTGTATCCGCAGATGCATGATCGCGCGTTCTTCATTGAGGGGTTAACCGGCTACGTGCACCCTGAAAGGGCTGCGGCGGCGGCAAAGACGTGCGTTCCGCTCGAGCAACGCACCCACGATGTTGTTTATCGTGCCAACAACTTGCCGTACTGGTTCGGCTGGCTCGGACAGATCAAGTCGCGTCTTGGTACCGAAGGCGCTCGTGTGCTCAGCCGCGGGTCGCTGCGGACCGACATCTCCATCCGGCCCTCGGATACCGTCCTTGGCGATGGTTGGATCTCCTTCCTCAGTGGCAGCGTCTCCATTCTCGGCAGCGAGAGTGGTTCGAGCGTGCTGGATCGACGCGGTGAAGTGGCTGCGCATATTCGCGCGCTCCTTGCCGAGCGACCGGGCCTCACCTTCGAGGACGCGGACGCCTTCTCCGGCGGCGAGCTGACGCGGTTCCACTTCGCGGCAATCGGGCCGCGACATCTCGAAGCGATCATGACCGGCACCGTACAACTGCTTGTGGAAGGCAGCTACGGCGGACACTTCACCCCGTGGGAGCACTACATCCCGCTGCAGCGCGACCTATCGGACCTGCATCGCGTGCCTGAGTACCTCGCCGATCGCAGCATGGTCCAGCGCATCATCGAACGAGCGCGAGCCGATTTCATAGAGAGTGGCAGCCATGACTATGCCGTTCTTGCACGAAATGTCATCGATGTGGCTGCTCTCTTTCGCACGCTGGAGGCACAGTCTGCCACCACCAGCGCATCGGCGTCAGTCCGATCGCCAACGGGAGTACCGCGGTAGTGTTGACGGTGCTCGTGCTCGCGGATATCGCACCGCATGCGGCGGACGCCTCCGTGCAGATTGAGCAGGCGCGCTTCCTCGAGTCTGCGCCGCACGGCAGTATCCACGTGGCCTATGCAAACCTGGCCACCGAGCCAACGGTGAATCCCAGATGGCTCGAGTACGACGTGGTGGTGCTGCACGGTTCCGTGCTGGATTGGCGACTCCGCCATGACTACGCTGTGCGAGTTCGAACATTGGACTGGTTGCTGCGATACACCGGCGTGCTGGTCGCCATGCCGCATCGAGAGCATCTGGGCGCGCATCTGCTCGACGAATTGTTTTGGCGCGCTCGAGTGCAGATTCTCATCTCGCGCTACTCGACGCAGCAGCGCATGTCGCTGTATCCCAGCATGCACGGACGCCTGTACGTCATTGAGGCACCTGTCCCGGTGTTGAGTCGCGATCGCGTCACCGTCGCGCAGCAGCTGCAGCGCCCCCTCGCCAGCCGATCGGTGGACTTGCTGAGTCGTCCCAGGCAGCGTCCCTTCTGGTTTGGTGCGCTCGGCCAGCGCGGGTCAGCCCTGGCTTCGGCGGCTGCCGAAACGCTGTCGTCCTCGACGTTACGCCTGGATATTGCTCCGCGTGAACGCGACGTGCGAGGGCTGGGCGAGTGGTATGCGTTGCTGGGCAATGCGCGCGCACTGCTCAGCTGTGAGTCGGGCTCCTCTGCACTCGATCGGGGTGGAGATGTTGTGCATCTTGTGCAGGCGTTGCTCGCTGACACGCCGGAGCGGTCGTTCGACGAGGTGAGTTCGCTCATGGACGGCGCGCTTGCCCGCCATGCCTTTGCGACGCTCTCCACATCACATCTGGATGCCGTGCTTGCGCGTACCCTGTTGGTCCTCATCGACGGCGAGTATGCCGGCGTACTCGAGCCCTGGATACACTACCTACCCCTGAAGCACGACCTGTCCGACCTCGGCACGTTGCCTGCGCTGCTGGCGGACGACGCACTCATTGAACGCATCACCGCGCGCGCCTACAACGACCTCGTGACATCGGGCGGCTACGATCAGGCGCAGCTCGCGCGGCGCCTGGTCGACGTTGTGGAGTTTCACTACCGCGCCCGCATCGGACAGCCAGTGCGTTTCAATTTCGCTGCGTAGTGCGTTCGCGCGCAGCCCCTGCCACCGAAGCAGCCATGGCAGCAGCTATGGCAGCAGCGCGCTGACCGACTCCAGGTATTCCCGTGCGAACGTGGAGTAGCTGTATCGATCACTTTCCACGAAGTCCGCGTAGGCCGCAGTGGTAATACGGTCCAGCAGCGCGTGGTCACGCAGCAGTTCGGGCACGTCGCGCAAGTTGGACAGATCGGCCTTGAGCGGGATGTAGTGTGTCCACGGCGTGAAGAGACCGCCCCAGTCATCGTCTATCAGAATCTGCGCGGTGCGCGTGCTGATCGCCTCCAGGTGTCTGGGGCCCAAGGCGGAGAAGTTGTACCGCGTCAAGTCACCGTGGCAGCGCTGGTTGGCCTCGTCGAACGACAGGCCGGGAGTATCGCGCAGCAGCGCATTGATGTGTTGGTGTGTCTCTCCGCGCCGATCCAATACACTGGAGCCGCTTTGGCTGCCCAGCGTCGCCACGCTGGAGCCCAGGGTGTTGAGCCAGCGGTCGCCGGTGAGCGTGTCTTCCGGTCGCACGGAGATGTCCAGTCGCAGGCCGCGGTTCGCGAGCACTTCTGCTGCGTGCAGTCCGATCTGGCCCTTGATGTGTCCGAGCCACCCAAACGAGTACGGCAGGCGACGCGCTCGATAAAACACGTCGATCTCGCGCTGCTGTGCCGGGCGGTCATTCCGCTGCGCCTCCGCCACTCGAGCCGAGTGCAGGTAGCCGGTGAGCCCAAGCATGAAGTGGGCACGTCGATGCATTCGCGGGTAGAGCAGGCGGCACTGCGCGGGATTGAACATGGTCAGAATGTGCCTGGCGCCCAATACCGACAACCATTCGTCGAGAATGAGTGAATGATCGTACTCGTCCTGTGGCATGGCCGACACCACGCCGGGAAATCGGGTCAACCATTCGAGCTGCTCGTGGATCTGCAGCAAACGCGAGTGCCAACGATAGGCCAGAATGGTGGTGTGTAGCACAGCGAGGTCCGCCCTCAGCCAACGCGGGTCGAACGCGGATCGTTTCGAGACGTCGATGTACGTGACGCTGACTGTGCCGCGGGCGGCATGATCGAGGAAATGGAGATGGTCGATCATGGTCTGCCGACCGTCGGCAAACGAGCTGTCGCAGATCACGAGCACCTTGAGCATGGATGCTACGCGACAGAGGCGGGTAACGGCATCCGGCCGACGTGCGAAGCGATGCACTGCTCAATCAGCGGCATGAACTGACGTGTCCACGCGACCGTCCGACGAATGCCTTCGGCGTGGTCGACTCTCGTCTCGAAACCCAGCGCGAGCCGTGACTTGGTCGGGTCGCCGAAGCGCCTTCCTGAGCGATCCCATGCGCGGCGCGGCAGAAGAAGGGGCGCCGTCGCGTTCCCCGTGGCGTCGTTGATGCGAGCCGCCAGATCACGAATCGTGATCTCTCGTCCCGTGGCCAGGTTGTAGACATCGCCGGCCTCTCCGCGCAGCGCACAGGCGAGCAAGCCGTCCACCAGATCATCCACGTAGATGAAATCGCGCCCCGTGTCGCCTCCGCCTTCGAGTGGAAGCGCTTCGCCGTGCAGCGCTTTGTAGATGAAGGTGGGGGTCACGTTACGCCACACCGTGGCCGGTGTGCCACGCCACTGGCCTGCGCCTAGAATCTCGCGCGGGCCGTATACGTTCTGGAAGCGCGCGCGCACCGTCGGGAGGCCGTGGCGCTCATGGTAGTAGTTCGCGTACAACTCGCCCACCAATTTGGAGATGCTGTACGGACTGTCCATGCGCAACGAGATCGGTGCGTTCTCGTCGGTCGGTGTCGGATCGTCGAAGGTCTTGGCCGCCACCGCGCAGCCCGCTCCGGCGTACACCACCTTGTGCAGTCGCGTGAAATTCCGGATACGCTCGAAGAGCTTGAGCGTGGTCAGCAGGTTGTTGTCATGATCGGCGACCGGGTTGTGAATGGAGCTCTGGTTGCCGTGGTACGTGCAGAGATGAAAAACGTATTCGTACTCGTCGAGCAGCGGCTCCAGCACGTGGTCATCGGCGATCGACCCTTCGCTGAACTGCACACGTGGGTCGCTCGGCAGATTCGCGCGGGTCGCGGAGAGGAGGTTGTCGACCACGTGCACCCGCGCGGCGCCGTCGTCCAGCAGACGCTGTACGAGGTTGCTGCCCACGAACCCTGCGCCACCGGTGACGAGCACCGAGGCGTTGCGGAGCGGCGGTGCCACGCTCACGTCGCGACGAGTCGAAGGTGCGTGAACGTGGCCTCGATGCCGTACTCACGGTAGTACTCGATAGCCTTCGCCACGCCATCCGTCAGCGAGGTGCGGGTCGTCCATGCGAACTCGCGCTGTGTACGGCTCGGGTCCAGCAGAATCGAGAACACGTCATCCGGATTGCGTTCGCGCTCTTCGACTGGTGCGTCAAGCGTGATGCTCATCGCCGCCGTGGTCGCATCGAAGAGTTCCTTGATGGAATAGTCGGCGCCGGACGAGATGTGATAGAACCCGCCGCTTCCCATGCCGTGCACGGCCTGCTCCACGACGTCGATCAGGTCTGCGACATACACAAAGTCGCGGCGGGTCTTCATGGCGAAGCACTGCTTGCCGGCGCTCAGACGCTGGAAGAACGTGGGGAGCGGGCCGCTGAGGTTGCGTGGGCCGTAGGCATTGGCCAGACGGAACGAGAGGAAAGGGACGCCGGACAGCGCGACATAGCCCTCTCCCGTAGTCTTGCTGATGGCATAGCTTGAGCCGAACGGTAGCAGCGGGTGCGACAGCGTGATCGGCTGCTCCACGGGCTTGAGACCGTAGCAGAGTGCGGTCTGAAAGTAGATCAGGCGCTTCGATTCCACGCGCGCAGCAGCCTGCGCAATGAGCGCCGACCCGAGCGCATTCGTCGTTGCGTCTTCTGTCCAGTCATCGGGATTCTTGTACGATGCGGCGGCATGCACCACCACCTGTGGCTGAAAGGCCTCGAAGGTACGATCCACCAGCGTCGCGTCGGCGATCGAGCCCTCGATCACCGTCAGTGCGGGATGCGGTGTCAGGTTATCGCGACGGCCGGTGGCATAGTTGTCGATCACCAGCACCTCATCGCCGCGAGCCAGCAGACGATCGGCGAGATGGGATCCGATGAAGCCGGCACCACCAGTAATGAGAACACGCATGAGTCGAAGCCTGGGAATGAGGGGAAGGAACAGGGCGTGTCGCCGCGTCAGGCGGCGCGCGCGAGCAACGGGGCGCAATCCGGGACAAACGCACGATGCTGATCGTGAAACGTCTGCTGCCAGAGCTCGAGCGAGAGCAGGCCCCACAGGTTGCGCCCGAAACGACCGTCGCGTTCCACCATGTGCAGCACACTCGAATTGTCCACGAACTGACGCTCTCGAGCCGCGCGCGTGTCGAAGACGCTGAGCAGATAGTCCCGGATCGGTCCGCGTGCCCAGGAGGTGAACGGGGTAGGGAAGCCCATCTTGTCGGTGCGGTTCACCACGGACGCCGGCAGGTGGCTGCGCGAGACCTCAACCAGCGCATGCTTCAGTCGACCATTGGTGAACTTCACGTTGGCCGGGATGGTCGCCGCGAACTCCACCAGCGGATGATCCAGCATCGGCACACGCGCCTCAAGTCCATGCGCCATCGACATACGATCTTCCACCTGCAACAATGCGGGAAGCAGCGTCTTGAAGTCGAAGTGCGTCATCAGATCGAAGTACGACTGCTTGCGAACGTTCTCGCCGTTGAACACTTGCGAGAACGCATCGTAGGGCGAGTAGTCGCCGAGTTGGTTCCAGCGAATCGTGTCGCCGAGATGCGGCGCCCGATTGATCAGCCGGAAATAGCGCTCATCCATCGGTGCGAAGAGCCCTTCGCGCCAGAACTCCTGCAGCATCGGCTTGTAGTTCTGCAGCGCCGACAGATTGGGGATGATCGATTCATACGTGACGACGAAGTTCCGTCCCTGCATCGTGCCGTCGATGGCCGCCTTGATGCACTGCTCGAAGTACGCCACGAGATAGCGGGTGTACCCGCCGAAGACTTCATCGCCACCCTGACCGCCAAGTACCACCTTGCGATGCCTGGAGGCCAGCTCCGACATCATGAATTGAGGAAACGCGCCAGGGCCGGCCACCGGGAAGTCCAGGTGATACATGACGCGCCCGATCTCGCGGGTGAAGTCCTGCGCAGTGATCTCACGCTCGAAGAGCTCCACATCGATGTGCTCTGCGACGGCGCGTGCATGCTGGCTTTCGTCGTACTCGGGCCCGGCATTGAAACGTCCGGTAAACGCCGCGAGTCCGCTGGACTGCTTCGCGGCGAGCGCTGCGATCAGACTCGAATCGATGCCCCCGCTGATGTACGCGCCCACCGGCACATCCGATCGCAGGTGCAACGCTGTCGACTCGGCGAGCAACTCCTGCATGCGCGCCTGGAACCACGCCGCATCGTGATTGAAGTCCAGATCGTAGTAGATCTCCCAATAGCGAGCGGAGCGTACCGTACCGTTGGACACCGTGATCGTGTGGCCGGGCTGGAGTTCGTGGACGCCACGAAACAGCGTCTTGCCACCCAGACACAGTTGGAAGGCGAGATAGTCCTGCAGTCCGTCCTCGTCGGTCTCGCACGCGGGCAGAAAGGGCAGGAGTGCCTTCGCCTCGGAGGCAAAGTAGAGCACACCGTCCACGACGGACGTGTACAACGGCTTGATGCCGAATCGGTCTCGGGCGCCAAACAGAATGTCCTGACGCGGATCCCAGATGACGAACGCGAACATGCCGCGCAGGTGGTCCACGCACCGCGGACCCCAGCGCAGCCAGCTGCGCAGAATCACCTCGGTGTCCGAGCTGGTACGAAAACGGTCACGGCCCAGCTGCTCGCGAACTTCAATGAAATTGTAGATCTCACCATTGAACACGATGACGCATCCGGACTCCGGATCGATCATCGGCTGCTGGCCACCGGCAAGGTCGATGATGCTCAACCGCCGGTGCATCAGCCCGACGGCGCCGCGTTCGTCGGTCCATTCACCGTCTCCGTCCGGGCCGCGATGCGCAAGCAGCCGGTTCATCAGCGCCAGGCGCTGTGGACCGGCCTCGACGGGCCGTCGTTGGAGATCAATGAAACCGGCGATACCACACATCAGCGCGTCCCGGCAATGGTGAGTGCTACGTTGGCGGTACGACAAAGCAACTGGCGTGCCAGCGTAGGGAAATTCGTAAGTCATTCACCAGCAATCTCTTACGATGGTACCGCGGACCCGGTCGCTGTCGACACCGGCACTTCGTTCCGGCAGAAACAGCCCAATTCGCGCGTGAGCACTCGAACAGGTGTCGCAGACCGGCAATTTCTGCATACCGTGTGCGACTTCTGCCCGGTACATCTGGCATTCCACGCTCGATCGTTCGAGTCAAGTCGTTGCAAGGCAATCAGTTGAACGATGGCATGAATCGCGCGTTGCACCTCGCTTCATGACTGCAGCGTTGCAACGCGTTCTCGTGGTTGGCGATTCCACCGGGGTGCCCGAACTGCTTGAGCGCCTCCCGGCGGACCGGGTGGTTGCCATTGTCGCGGCCGTCATTCGTCCCCAGTACCACGACGCATTGCAACGCATCGCGGACGACCGACGCGTGCCGATGCTCGTCCAGCCCCGCATCGATGCGCCCGAGTACGCGGCCTTTGGCGCGGCGCTTCGCGCGCTGTCGCCGGACAGCCTGATCTGTCATTCCTACGCGATGCTGCTGCGTGAGGATGTGCTGTCGCTTGTCTCCGGTCGGGCTTTCAACGTGCACCTCGCACTGCTGCCGAGGCATCGCGGCCCCAATCCGATTCAATGGGCGCTGATCCACGGCGATGCCATGACGGGTGCCACCATGCACGTCATGAACGAAACGTTCGATCGCGGCCCCATCGTCGATCAGGAATCGATCGGGATCGAAGACATCGACACGTGGGCATCACTCCTCGACCGGGCGCGCGAAGCGGGACGTCGTCTGCTCGATCGGGCGATTCCGGCACTGCTCGACGGCACCTGGAGTACCCGGCCCCAGGATGAAGGTCGCGCGGTGACCAACGCACGCATTCCACGCGACAGCATGCCAATTGATTTTGCGAAGATGACCGATCAGCAGGTGGTCAATCTGATTCGTGCGCAGGTCGCGCCGTTGGAGGGAGCATATCTGGACACGTTCGTCGGTCGGCTGCGTTTCACGACGCCAATTACACGCGCGGAAGCAGCCGCCTTGCGTCGGCAGCATGCATCCTGAGGTCCAGACGGTTGCCATGCACCAGCCGAACTTCTTCCCGTGGCTCGGCTACTTTGACAAGCTGGCGCGGTGCGACACCTTCGTGCTGCTCGATCATGTGCAGTATCCAAAGTCCGGCGGCGTCTGGTCGAACCGTGTGAAGCTCGTGCTGGCGGGAGAAGCGCGCTGGACGACGGCGCCGATCGTACGAAGCGTGCACGGCGTGCGGCGCTACCATGAGGTGCAGTTTCAGGACGGCCACCCGTGGCGGGAGAAGCTGGTGAGGAGTCTGCACGCCAACTATGCACGCGCGGTTCACTTTCGAGCGTGCATGAGCTGGCTCGAACCGCTGATCCTGTTCGAAGAGCCACGGCTGGCCACCTATAATGCCCACGCCATTCTGGCAATCGCGCGGCAGCTTGGCCTCCGCACCGATCACGTGCGCTGGTCGTCGGCGCTCCACGTGGAGGGGCAGGCGACGGACATGCTGATCGCCGTCACGCGTGCGGTTGACGGCGACCGCTATCTGTGTGGAGGCGGCGCGGAGGGCTACCAGCAAGACTCGGCGTTCGCCGCTGCCGGCATCGCGCTCCAGTATCAGCAGTTCACGCATCCCATCTATGCGCAGGGCAAAGCAGAATCGTTTGTTTCGGGTCTCTCCGTGATTGACGCACTTATGCACCTGGGAACGAGCGGCGTTGGGGCACTGCTTCACGACCGACAGCCCACATGACCGATACCGAGTTCGGAAGCGTGACGCAGCAGATCGCGAACGACATGGATACCTTCCAGCAGCGTGCCGTCGAGGCCGTCCGTCAACACCAGCGCACATCGGAGTTCGCGCCGCTCATCGAGCTCCTGAACGCAGAGTGGCGCGGCCTCGTGCGCGAGGCCGCCGGCCTGCCGCGCGAGATCCCGGCGACGCCGCACCTCTGCGAGCTACATCGGGAATTCGCGTTCCTGCTCGCCAATCGGAAAGCGCTGGCGCCGATGTTCCGGCTGCTTTCACACCGCCGGATGCTCTTTCCCGGCCAGTGCTACTACAACGCATGGTACCTCTCGCGCGGTCTGCGCGAACGGGACTGGAAGGCGGATCTGTTGAACTGGGATCTGTCGCCGGCGAGTCAGATCTACTACCACGGCCATGACTTCACGTTTGCCGAGAAGAGTCCGCGGCTGCTCGAGGAAATGTTCGCGTTCTTCCTCTCTTCACTGTATGCGTATGATCTCTTTCACTTCAGCAACGCCCACGGGATCTCGTTCGGCCACAACCTCCATAGTTATATCGCCTCGCAGTTTGATTCGTACGCCGAGATCGCCCTGCTGCGTGGCCTCAGCAAAGTCGTGGTGTACACGAACAATGGTTGCAGCGATGGAGTGTCGCAGACTGCCTTCGCGACGTGGGGCGACACGCCAGTGTGTTCGATCTGTCGCTGGCGTACGGAACCCTCGGTCTGCGGTGACGAGCGGAATCTGCGCTGGGGGAACGCGCGCAACCTGATGGCGGACTATCAGTGTCTCTCTGGCGGAAATCGCGTCGACTACAACGACGATCCGCGCGTGCACGAAGAGCCCGAAGTGTACTGCCTCGATGCACAGTTCTGGCATCCGGACCTCGCCATTCCGCCCGAGCGGCTGCTGCCGGCATCACCGCCGTCCACGGTTCGCCTTTATCATGCTGTGGGCAACGCGAAGGAGCGCACCACCGACGATGGCGTGAACATCAAGTCGTCGCACGTGTACCTGCCGCTCGTCGAGCGGTTGCAGCAGGAAGGCTTGCCGATCGAACTGATCTCGCCAAGCGGCGTGCCGAATACGGAGGTGCGCTTCCTGCAGGCGCAGTCCGACATCGTGGTCGACATGCTCAGCTACGGCTGGTTCGGTGCGAACGCGCGCGAGGCCATGATGCTTGGCAAGCCGGTCATCTGCTGGATCCGTCCTGACTGGCTGGAAAGCGTGCGCGGGGAGATTCCGGAGTACGCAGACGAGTTGCCGATCGTCAGTGCGACGCCGGAGACGGTGGAGTCGGTGCTCCGGGAGCTCATTGCGGATCCGGACCGGCGTCGGGCGATTGGGGCTCGAAGTCGCGCATTCGCCGAGAAGTGGCACTCGCATACGGTGGCCGCGGCGCGGTTCGACGAGATCTACACGCGGTTGTTGCAAGGCGAGATTATGCTGGGCACCGCAGCGCGGGGCAGCACGCGCGCGTGAAGGGCGATGGTGCTGTTGCTTGACTACCCGGAGGTGGAAGCTGTCACGTCCGCTGCCCAGATGCGTACGCGCTTGCCGTCGATGTCGGTGAACGCTCCCGGGTACGGATGCGTTTGGGCGCGGATGAATCGATCGATGCGTGGTGCATCCCAGCTCCAGTCGATGCGGCCATCGGCGGGGCTGCGCTGTGGCACGGTGGTGGCCTGCGTGTGATCCTGGACGATGCGGGGGGCAACGCCGTTGGCCAACTGCGGAACGTACGTGCGCAACAACTCCAGCGACGCGACTTCCGACTTGGCGAGCAGCTCTGCTATGGTGTCCGT
This sequence comes from Gemmatimonadaceae bacterium, assembly GCA_031379145.1. Classification (GTDB taxonomy): domain Bacteria; phylum Gemmatimonadota; class Gemmatimonadetes; order Gemmatimonadales; family Gemmatimonadaceae; genus Gemmatimonas. The sequence continues at coordinate 26 of JANNEV010000227.1, read as the reverse complement.
CGCATCGATCGGGAACGCGCGCTGCC
>JANNEV010000151.1:0-2081 GCA_031379145.1 Gemmatimonadaceae bacterium | reverse complement strand
CAGGCGATAGCGCGGCGGCTTCGTGAGGAACGGAAGCTCGAAAAATTCAGCCAGGCGGAACTCGCGGTAGATGCCGGGCTCGGTCGCGCGTCCCTCTCGCATTACGAATACGGGATCACCGCGCTTCCATTTGGGGCAGGCATAAAGCTTTGTCGGCGACTCGATCTTAATCAGCGATGGTTGGCCACCGGGCGAGAGCCAAAACGCCCTTACGTTCCGCTGAATGAAATCGACCTCCAGCCGGAACATGAGGATCTGTACGATCGGTCGTTCTTGGAAGGCTACCGCGAGCTGATGAAAGACGACCTCCACCGATGGGTCAAAGAGCACCCACCGGAAGTTCTCATCAATGCACAAATCCGCGGCGGTCCTGCCAAGGTTTTCGCGCGAAAGTCACGCATCGACTTGGAACGATTCATCCGCGAAACGAGTGCAAGGCTGCGGGAAGAAAAATGCGATCGAATGAAGCTGGTGATCCTCGCAGATATTCAGGCCGCGGCGACGGAACTGCAACGCCGCCTCGAATCATCGGCGGTACGGCAGTAGTTGCGACAGTGCGGAATGCCGGGCCAGCATCGGCGCGTGATTGAAGTGGTGAGTTATTTTCAACGTGAACCGGACAGCCTGGACACGGCGGGTGGAGAGTGGCGGTGGAAATCGTTCCAATGACTCCGTGCCCACACCTGCGCAAAGCCTCAAAGCCTCCCGTCCGCTGCGCGGCGTGCCGCCGTCGCGGCTGCGGCGCATGGTTGCGATCTTCGCGCAGTTCGCGCGCAAGTTCCGCGATGGGGATCTGACAGCAGCCGGGAGTCTCGCAGCGTCCGCGCGCCGGGAAATGGAACACAGGACCGCCGGGCGCGCGGCGCGGCTCATCCTCACAGAAATCGCAACATGACCAACGAACGCGCACGAACTCTCTTGGTCAAACTGCTCGGTGTGAATCCCGACACGAGCGACGCGATGCGCCTGTTTCTTGCCGCGCTGCAACGCGGGCAGGGGCAAGCGGTCTATATCGAGGACGGATCACCGAAGGGCGGAAACTTCATCGATCCTTGGCGATGCGCGTTGTGCGTCGTGCTCGACCTCCCGCTGGATGTCGCGGAGGACGCTTTCCGTTCAGCCGCCCGGCTTGCGATGGATTCCCCCTTCTTAGGGAGCGCGCCGCAATTTTCGCTGGAAGAGCGTCAGTGGGATCTGCGGGAGGTTCTGCGACGCGTAATTTGCCTCCCTTACGATGCGACCGATGCGGACATCATCAAAGCCGTGGCCGGGAGGTTAAGGGAAAACCGGCAGGCGGACTCATTGCAACTGAACAGCGCGGAAGAGGCGATCTGCCGACAGCTCGGCTTCACCCGTAGGGAGTGGGCACGCCTCGCATGAGCACCGCCATCCAATACAAGATCGGCGGCGATGCCTCGGAGCTGGGCAAGGCATTCCAGCACGCGCTGCGTTTCACCGGGGATTTCACGGACAATCTCAAGCGCGCGTTCAGCGTGCGCGGCCTCTTCGACGGGCTCACGCGCGCCCTTGGCGGCAACAACCTCGGGGAAGTCTTCGGCAACGCGATGAAGATGATCAGCAAGATGGACAAATGGCCCATCACGCAAAGGGGGGTGTTTTAGATGGCTGACGCCTATCGGCAGGTCGGGGACGACGAGACTGGGGACACCTACGCGCATTTCACCCGCCGGCTGAAGATCGGATCCAAAGTGACCGCGACCTACGAGCGCGAGGGGGATCGCGCGGCGCTGCTCGCGAGCCGTCCGGCACGCGGCGATGTTCTGGAGACCATCGGCACCACGGCCATGTACGTGACCGAGGTGAGCATCGACGACCTCGGCCAGGGCAACTCGGCTCGGATGACGGTGCTCACCGAGAGCGCGACGGAGGAGGAGTCCGGGGAGCTGGCCCCGCTCGGCGAACCGGAATACACCCTGGATTTTACCGAGTTCCGGATGAGAATCGAGGAGCACCCTTGCATGGGAAAGCTCACCACGGACGCGATCAATGCCGGGAAGAGTTTTGACGATTGGCAGAATTTGGAATCTTCGGACTGGCTGCCGCGCGGATCTTCGGAGGAG
>JANNEV010000203.1:0-5185 GCA_031379145.1 Gemmatimonadaceae bacterium | reverse complement strand
CCTGGCGCGTCAGCCGAGAGTGCCGTGTCGCGCACGGCACTGGCGGCGACGCGGTCGGACTCGACGCGCATGCTGTTCGTGGAGCCCGCACGCCGGGCCACGGGCGCGTCCATGCCGTCGAGCGCCACCGCGCTCGCGCCACCACGCACGCTCGCGATTGCATTCGACCAGTTGCAACTCGTCGACGGCACCCGGATGACGGGCCGCGTGGACATCATCCGCAGTGGAACGGTGGTGTTTCGTGACATGCGTACCGGACTCCGGCACGAGGTCCGCAAGGACGATGTCGAACAGATCATCACCGAGTTCGGCACACCCGTGCGGTTTCGATCCGCCGCATCCAAGCAAGGAGCACGGGCTGGCATCGCGGGAAGTGTCGCCGATCGCCTTCGAGGCGGTGCTGCACTGGCTCCCGATGTCGCGGGCGGAGTCGATGCGGGGGTGCGCGCGACCGGCGTTGGTGGGCGCTACCGCATTCAGTACGCCGCGGCAAAGACGGTGGGCTCACCAGCCTGCGCATCAGTCTGGACTCGCGCACCGCAATCGTTCGACGTGGCGATGGTCAGACATGCGCCGAACGCCGACACCCTCACGCTCGCGTTGGTGGGCGGCGATGACTATCCGAGCAATGTCGATGCGGAAGGATTCTTCGCATCCACGCCGCGAGTGATGCCGGACCAGGCGCGCACGAGCACCGCCCTCATCACCCGACTGAACGGACACTTCACGTCACGCGGCACCCTGTCATTGACGGTCAGCATCGTGTTCTTTCGACGCATGCGCGTGGGTGCTGACGTCGCCTGCACGGTGTCGATCGATGCAGTCGGCTCACGCGACCCGTGAGCCGACGACTCAGCGTGCGGGCACGTCTCCCGGAGCGGGGCCCACGACCAGCAGTCGATCGAACGCCTCCACCTGTGTAGGCCCGAAGCTGGTAATGGTGATGTGCTGCGTCGTGGCGGGATCGTGCAGCACGAGTCGCCCATCGACGTATCGCACCAGTCGAAACGGACGTTCGCGCCCAATACCCGCCGATGCCCGAGCGCGCGTCAACGCACGCAAGGCACCTCGCAGAAACCCATTGCTCCCGGGCGGCAGGTGTGCGGCCACTTGGCGGGTAACGGCATCTTCCACGATGATGCCGCCGTCCTTGGCATCGCTGAACAACAGTTGACGCTCGGCAAGCACCGCCGACGTCGTTTCCTGAAACGCGCCGAAGCCGAAAATCTTCGCGGAGATGGCCAGCGCGAACACCACCGCGATCAATGCCGCCGCCGCATAGAGCATCGGCTTTGGCACGCGCATCGTCGGATCGGCACCCGGACGCGCGCCCGGTTCCGGCTCGAAGTGAATCGGCCCAGTCATGATTTCCGTTGTCCGGACGAGAGGAACCGCCGGCGCACGCTAGGCGCCAATGGGCTGCGCCGAGACGCGCGATCCAGCTGAGTCGAGCGGATCCATGGCTTCACCTGCTGAACGATGACCGACATCCGATACCTCGGCGATGGCAGCCGCCAGCAGCTGACCGACCTTCGCCGGTTCGCGCAGTCCACGCAGAATCGGGGCCGGGTGAGTGAACTCAAAACCGCGGCAATGCGGCCACAACGCGATGTACGCGAGGCGATGCCCTTTTCCGAGAATCAACCGTACTTGTCCCGACCCATCCTTGAAGCGCGCAACGCCCGCCGAGTCCACCACGGAGAACGGAATGTTGATGGACATCGGAAACACCATACCGACCTTGAACACCACTCTCCGGTTCGTAATGGCATACCACGACGTTCGGGCGCAGATCCGAGCGATGCTCTCGACGACCGCCAGCACCACAACGGACAGGCCCACGCGTACCAGGAGACCGGACCAGTACTCGGATCCAGCGAATGGAAGCGCAGTCGATGCGCTCCACCAGCCGACCATGGCGCCAAAGTACAGAAAAAACACGCGACGATGAAAAACGTGCGTAGCCAGCGCCCTGGCGTCAGGCGCGCCCTCCCACAACACATGTTCGCCTGCCGGCAGCGCGTGTGGCACGCCGCGGATATACGCGGCGTACCCTGCGCCTGCTACGCTCATATGAGCGGCTCGCTCCGAGACGCAGTCGCGTAAAGATGCCCACCGGCGTAGTACGCCATGACGCGATCTTCCTCGAGCAGCGTGATCTGATCGTCCCGCTTGATCGCCGGCACATCAGCAAACTGAGCGGATGTGATGGAGCGAACAAGCAAACGATCGTTGCCCCACAAACCGAAATTCGGCCACTGCACGTAGCCCGAGGGCAGCATGACGTGTCGCTCGCTGCCAGCCAACTTCACTTCGTAATAGCGCACCTGTGGTTCGGCACGATCAACCCAGAGCTCCACCACTGTTCCGGCGATCTCCTTGTCCAACGCGTACACCGGCAGCCCACGCGGATCCGGATCACCCTTGGCGACCGAGAACGTGGGGTCGAGGCGCATCGGCACGATTTTGGGGGTTCCGTGGAAGGTGCGATCAGGCTCATCCGCGCGATTGGCCCACGCGCCGGGTCCCACACCGGCAAGCATCGGATTGCCCGTGGGCACCAGCGGCGACCCGTTGAAATGATCGACCGGCACCGCCTTGAGTTCTGACATCAGTGCGTTCCCTCGTCGCCATGCGGCCGATGAATGAAGGTCTTCGGGCCAGCCGACTTCGGCCACCCGTCACGCGGACCCTGAGGCGAGTCGAGCGGATACCCTTCCCGCTTGTCCTCCCGCCGAATGTAGATGATCAGCCCTGCGAAGAATATCCAGAAGGCGTACAACGCGATCTGGGCTCCATCGACGTACTTCATGACAACGGCTCCGGGCGTGGGAGGATGATCAAGCAGGAATATCAGCGAGGCCGAACGGCTTCACACTACGCTCGCGTTCGGCTGCTCCGAACGCACGACGGGCAACCAGCGGACCAAGCGCAACCAGCGTCGCAAACAGCACCACGATCTCCAGCAGATACACTACAGAGTACGGCACAGACGGCAAGCTCATGACGCTCCCCAGCGAACCGCGGCCGACCAGATGGGAGAGCCAGTCCTTCATCACGCCACTGATGGCAAACGACAGGCCCTCCGCCGTGGCGAAGACGGCCCCCCAGGCGCCGAGTGCGATGCCATGCTGCGACGCGTCGCGGAGGGCCATGGCGAACGACAACGTGCCCACGCCGAAGAAGCCCTCTCCGAAGCCGATGAGCGCCACGCCGCCGCGAAACAGCAGCGGTGCGTCGAACGGACTGGAAAACACGATCATCGCAAATCCAGCGATGCCGATCAGCACCCCGAGCGCCGCCACCCGAATGGGATCGTGGTCCCGCCGTAACATCGCGGCCGACAGTCCGAACGCAGCAACGGCACCCAGCGCCATGATGCCAGTAAGCAGCGTGGTCTGCGAGACCGTAAGCTTGAGAATCTCGCCACCGTACGGCTCAAGCAGCACGTCCTGCAAGTTGAAGGCGAAGAACCCCAGTCCCGATGCGACCAGCAGCCGAACGGCCTGCCCACCGCCGGCGAACGTCCGCCACGCTTCACGGAACATGGGTCGGCGTTCACCCTTCTTGTATTCCACCACCCCGCGGACTCGGGCTTCCTGCTTCCAGAGCGAAATCATGTTCACCACAATCGTGAACACGGCCGTCCCCTGAATGACCTGAATGAGCTTCATGGGGTTGAAGTCGCGCAGAAACGCCTCGAGCACCAGCGCACTGATCAGCGTGCCGAGCAACATCATCAGGTACATGAGCGCGATCACGCGTGGCCGCTTGTCCTCCGACACCACGTCCGTGGCCAGCGCCAGCCCCGCCGTTTGCGTGGTGTGCGCGCCGGCTCCTACCAGCAGGAACGCAACTGCGGTTCCCACGTAGCCGCTCCACCATGGTCCAACTCGAGGGCCATCGGAGAGGACGAGCAGCGCGAACGGCATGATCGACAGGCCGGCAAACTGCAACATCGTCCCGCCCCAGAGAAACGGCACGCGCTTCCAGCCCAGAATGCTCCGGTGCGTATCAGACTTGAACCCGATCAAGGCTCGGAACGGCGCAGCCAGCAGCGGAATCGCGAGCATGATGGCCACCAACGACGCCGGCACACGAAGCTCGAGAATCATGACGCGGTTGAGCGTACCCACGAACAGCGTCTGCACCATGCCCACGGAGAGCTGAAACAGCGACAGTCGCAGCAGTCGACTCAGCGGCATCTCGGCGGTGGCGACATCGGCAAACGGCATGAACCGCGTGCCAACCGTCTGCCAGACGCGAACACCAAGGCCGGGGACTTTTCCCATACGACTACCAGACCGGCTGCATGCGGACATCCGCCGGCAACGCCTGCTTGTGCGGCGGGCGAAGGAACAATTGGACAAACGTCAACGCGTTTGCTCCCTTGAGCATCAGCACCTTGAGAGACGCCAGGGCCCCGCCCTGCTCTTCGGCGCGCCGCATTGCATCGGTGTTGCGCCACATCCGATCGAGCAACGACCAGAACGCCTCGCTCTCCGTATCAATCGTGTGCGGAAACACCTGGCGGCTGATGAGGTTCGTGAGCTTGATGACCCGGCGGTCGAAGTCTTCGACGTCCAGCCCCATGTTCGTGAAGAACGCAGACCGGGCGTGGTCGCGCACATACATCGTGCAGAAGACCGCCAAGAGGAAGAACCGAATCCAGAGTCGGTTCCGTCCTTCGAGAAACTCCGGATTCGATCGCATGAGCACCGCGAACGCCTCACCGTGCCGGAATTCATCCAGGCACCAGTTTTCGAACCACTTGAAAATGGGATGAAAACGCTTGTCCGGCTTCTGTTCGAAGTTGCGGTAGATCGTGATGTAGCGGGCGTACCCGATCTTCTCGCTCAGGTACGTGGCGTAATAGATGAACTTGGGCTGGAAGTACGTGTACTTCTTGGCCTTGGTCAGGAACGACAGGTCGACCGCCACGTCGAAGTCGTTCAGCGTGTGGTTGATGAACCCGGCGTGGCGTCCTTCGTCGCGGCTCATGTAACCGAACAGTTCGCGGACATCAGGATTCGTGCAGCGCTTCTTGATCTCGGCGTACAGAATGCAGCCCGAGAATTCGGCGGTCACTGAGCTGATCAGGAAGTCGACGAACTCCTGGCGCAGCTTCGGCGGCAGCTTGGAAAAATCCTCGTCGAATTCCGGCGTGCGCTTGAAGTGGTTGCGG
>JANNEV010000017.1:0-3197 GCA_031379145.1 Gemmatimonadaceae bacterium | reverse complement strand
GGGATGTACGTGATGTCCGCGACACCGAGCTCGATCGGCGCCGTCACTCGGAGGTCGCGTTGGACGAGATCGGGCGCGAGGGGCGCCTGTGGCATGGTGCGTCGCGGTCGCATCGCTCCAAGTTCAAGTTCACCCTGAGTTTGTTCATCTTGACGATCCCGACAAGTTGCTCGGCGGAACTCACCACACGTCCGTCAACCAGCGAGCAAGCATGTGCTCGCGGTCGGGGCGGGAGCGGCCGAATGATCCTCGCCGAGTCCTTGAGGTGACGCCTTTTCCGTCGCGTTCCGAGCGACATCAAGCCAGATGCAGGCTGACCGCGCGAAATAGCGCCGGTCTTCGACCAGCACAGGCGCGTTGCCGCGTCGTGTTGCCTCATGGATCGCTCCGCCGTAACGTTCGGCGTTTGCCAGAGGATGTCCAGAAAGTCAGCCGGTAAATCGAGTTGCCGCCAACGAGCCCGGAGGTCGCGGTGCGCATCGAACAGCGGAATCGTGTGCAAGTACTCGGGGACAGCGGTCCCGTCCTGTTGTACGCGCACGGCTTCGGATGCAGTCAGGAGATGTGGAACCTGGTGACGCCGGCGTTTGCGACCACGCACCGTCAGGTCTTGTTCGACTACGTCGGATGCGGCGGTTCGGATCACTCGGCATTCGACGCACGGCGGTACGGCAGCCTGCACGGATACGCCTAGGACGTGCTCGACGTCTGTGATGCCCTCGACCTACACAGCGGTGTCACCTTCGTCGGTCATTCGGTCAGCTGCAGCGTGGGACTGCTCGCCTCGATCGCCAGACCCGCGCTCTTCGACCAGCTGATCCTGCTCGGCCCATCACCCTGCTTCCTCAACGACCCGCCGAACTACACCGGCGGTTTCGAGCGCGCCGATCTCGAGGGGCTGCTGGCGCTCATGGACCAGAACTTCATCGGCTGGGCTAACTATCTCGCGCCCGTCGTGTCCGGCGAAGCGCCTGAGAGTACGACATCCACCGCGCTCTCCAGCAGCTTCTGTTCGACCGATCCTGTGACCACGCGCGTCTTCGCCCGGACGACGTTCTTCTCCGACAACCGGGCCGACCTGCCGCGGGTGACGAGACCCTGTCACGTGATCCAGCATGCGCGAGATGCGCTGGCACCGCTTTCCGTCGGCGAGTACGTTCACGGCGCGTTGCGCGGCAGCACGTACACAGTGCTTGACGTCGCCGGGCATTGCGCACACATGAGTCATCCGTCGATGGTGATCGACGCCATGCGCCGCCATCTCGACGACACGACCTCGTTTCGCGAGCAGCGCTGAATGTCGGAGTTGGACACGCTACCGTGCGCGGTGCTGATCACCGACGCTTCGGGGCTCGTCCTGGAGATGAACGACGCGATGAGGTCGCTGCTGGATGACGGCTCGCGCGACTGGACGCTTCGATCCATGGACGGCATGCTACCACCAGCCAGTCGCGTCCTGCTGCAGACGCACATCTGGCCCATCCTGCTGCGCGACCAGCGCGCGAGCGAGCTATACCTGCATGTCCGCGACGAGGACGGGCAGGACATCCCGGTGCTCGTGAATTGCGCACGGGCTCACGACATCGCGGACCGCTACACGTGGGTGTTGTTCGTCGCGCACCAACGATCGCGCTTTGAGGCCGAGTTGCTGAGGGCACGCGCGGCGGCGCAGGCGTCGGCAGACGATCTTGCCACGGCGAATCTCGAGCTCACGCGACTGCATGCGCAGTTGCAGCATCATTCCGAGGCCATCGAAGACGCGAACCGCGAGCTTGCTGCACTCAGCAACACGGATCCGCTGACAGGGCTGGCGAATCGGCGCGCACTGGAGGCCACGGTGAAGCGATGGCAAACGCAGGCGAGCCCGGGCGACTGGGCGTCGCTGATGCTCATCGACGTGGATCACTTCAAGGCCGTCAACGATCGATTCGGGCACGATGAAGGGGACCGCGTGTTGACGTTGCTGTCGAACGCACTTTTATCGAGCAAGCGCGCGAGCGACTTGGCCGCGCGGTACGGTGGCGAGGAGTTCGCCGTGTGGCTGCCGTCCGCCGATCGCACCGGCGCCGAGTATGCCGCGCGTCGCATGCACAACCGCATGCGCGACGTTGTCGTGTCGGGTCACTCGATGACCGTGAGCATCGGTATCGCCAGCACCAACGAGATCGACGATCCAGATCTGTTGGGACAGATGATCGCGCGGGCCGACCGCGCCGTGTACGAAGCCAAGTCGGCCGGTCGCAATCGCACCGTGCATTCGGAGCAGAGCGTGACGCTGCTCGACAGCTAGTGTAGTGTTGCTGAAGTGGCGTCGCATAGGAACGCCGCCGGAGCGCGAAAGACGCGCCGTTCCGCGACGAGACTTCGGCGACACTACACTAGGGAAGCTCTGCGTAATTCCAAGGGGTCGCGCGTCGTGGCGTGTCGGTGGGGGCGTAGGCGCGCGGAGGAGGCATAGCAGCGCTATGCTGACGACGTGCAACGCCCGCCGCCGCCCAGACGCCGCGGCGCCCTCCGGGTTGCGGCGGGGTGGGCCCGTCGACGGCGTTGCGCGCCCTGCCGCAGAGCGCTGCTCTGCCTCAGGCGCGCGCCTTGCCGCCGAACCCACCGCGCCCGCAAAGCGACCCCTTTGAATTATGCAGAGCTTCCCTGGCCATCGTGGCGGGCGTTGTGTGGGATTGATGGCCCGCGCGCCGATCCGCCGCGTGGCTTGATTAGCACCAGCTGGGACTGCGGTGGCATCAAACACTCCGCTCCGGACGGTGTGACCACCGCCATCTCTGAACTTGCCCCGGATCAGTGAGCGCTCCAACGCTCACGAGCGCGGTCTAACGAAGCTGTAGGATAAGTCCCGACCGCGACCAGTGTGTAAGCGGAACTTGATGCAATCGTGTGGGTTTGCCTGCTTGGAATGTGGTGTTGCTTCGCCTCGCTGTCGAGCACCCGCCGTGGCCCGCTACAGGTTCGTCGATACCAACCCGCAGTTTCTGATCGTCGACCTCGCACGCCGGCTGCTGCCCGGCACATTCGAGCATGCGCTGAATCACTTGCTGGACCACGAAGTGAATCTGGCGCACTTCGACGCGCGGTTCCGGAATGACACGATGGGTGCGCCCGCGTCTCCGCCGGCCATGTTGCTCAAGGTGGTGCTGTTCGCCTACTCGCAGGGCATCGTGCGCAGTCGGGCAATTGAGCGC
>JANNEV010000179.1:0-2102 GCA_031379145.1 Gemmatimonadaceae bacterium | reverse complement strand
CATCTCGAGTGACGGAAAATGGGCCACCTTCACCTACGCACCAAACGACGGTGAGCCAACGCTGCACGTAAAGGCAATGGACAGCGACAAAACATATTCAGCGTCACTTGGCACAGCGGCTGGTGGCGCCGGACGCGCCGGCGGTGGTGGCGGACGCGGTGGCGGCGGCAACGCACCGCAGTTCTCGAGCGATTCGCGCTGGATCACGTACTTCGTGAATCCACCGGATCGGAACGCGGCGCGAGGCGGACGCAGCGGCGGTGCACCGCCGGCGCCCGGTCGCGGGGCAGCGCCTGCGGCGGCGACACCGGGAAGTCTCGAACTGCTGAATGTCGCGACGGGCGAAAAGACGGCGTTTCCGAACGCCACTTCCTGGAAGTTCTCGGCGAGTGCGAAGTGGCTGGCCGTGCGCTTGAACAAGGCGCCGGCCGACGCCAAACACAACGGGGCCGACCTCCTGGTGCGCGATCTCAGCAGTGGCGTGAATCGGCTGATTGGCGGCGTGAGTCAGTTTGACTTCGACGAGACGGGAACGATGCTGGCGTACACAGTCGACGCGGCAGAGCGCTTGGGGAACGGGGTGTATCTGCTCAACCCAGTCACCGGCCAGACGCGACAACTGGATGCCATGGCGGGCGACTACGATCAGCTGGTGTGGGGCAGCGGAGGCAATGCCCTGGCCGTGCTCCGGGGCGACAAAGCGAAAGAGATGAAGCAGAAGAGCAACGTATTGCTCACCTGGAGTGGATTGAGAACGGCCAATGTGAAGGAGGTCCGGCTGGATCCGAGCACGGTGCCGTCGTTCCCGGCCGGGATGGTGCTGAGCGAGTTCACCGCACCGCGCTTCAGCAAAGACGGGGCACGCGTGTTCGTCGGGCTCAAGGAGCAGGAGTCTGAGATCACCTCGGCTGACTCCAGCAAAGCCAACGTTGATGTGTGGCATTGGAAGGATGCGCAGCCACAATCTCAACAGATCGTGCAAGTGGCGCAGCTGCGTCGTGCGACGATTCCCGCCGTGTACTTCCTTGAAACTGGCAAGCTCGTACGCCTGGGCAACGACAGCATGCGCACCGTCACGATGGCCGCGAACTCGAACGTAGGCATTGGACGCGATGACGCATCGTATCGCGGCGAAGTGGCGTGGGGCGCCAGCCGCGCCGACCTGTACCGCGTAGATGCCGCGACCGGCGTCCGCACGTTGATCGACAAGGAGCTGTCGCGCACGTATGGCACGTCTCCCGATTCGCGCTGGTTTCTGTATCTCAAGAACAAACAGGTGCGCGCATTCAATTTGGAGACCGCAACGTCGGTCGTGCTTGATGCCACATCGGTTCCGGGGCGGAGTTACGTGAACGAAGACGACGACCATGCCTACGAGAAGCCCATCTGGGGTGTTGGCGGATGGTCGAAGGACGGCAAGAGCGTCTTGCTGTACGACAAGTTCGATGTGTGGCAGGTTCCGCTTGATGGCACTCGTGCGACGAACCTCACGAAGGGCGTGGGGCGTGCGCAGTCGGTGCAGTTCCGCGTGGTGCGTCTTGACGCGCCAGCAGGTGGACGCAGCGGTGGTGCCGCCGGTGACGATGAGGGCATCGACCTCGGCAAGCCGTTAACCCTGTCGGCGTACGGCGATCGCACCAAGAAGTCCGGCTACTGGACGGTGACGGCGGCAAGCGCACCGAGTCCCGTGGTGTGGGTCGACAAGAGCATTGGCAACCTGGTAAAGGCAGACAGCACCGATCGCATGCTGTTCACGCAGCAGGACTTCGCCGAGTTTCCCGACTATTGGGTCTCGAATACCGCGTTCGCGAGCCCCAGGAAGATCACCGATGCCAATCCGATCGTGGCAGAGTATGCGTGGGCCAGCAAGAAGGTGTTGATCGATTACACAACGTCGAAGGGCAAGAAGCTGCAAGGCACGCTGATGTTGCCGCCGGATTATCAGCCCGGCAAGAAGTATCCGATGGTGGTGGAGTTCTACGAGATCATGTCGAATACGCACCACACGTTCTCGGTACCAGCGTACAACAACAGCGTGCAGCTGGCCACGTATGCCAGCAATGGCTATCTCGTCTTTCAGCCGGACATTGTGTACGAGATCG
>JANNEV010000150.1:0-6094 GCA_031379145.1 Gemmatimonadaceae bacterium | reverse complement strand
AGTCGCAGAGCCTGAACGCCGGGTCGCCGCCGTGGCGCGCGCGCAGAAGCGCTTCGAGTTCCCGCAGCATGCCGAGCGTGAGCACGCCGCGCAGCCCGCCGCCGTCCAGTGCGAGGATGCGCTTGGACCCGGCGCTTGGGTCAAGGTGCTCGGTCAGGCTTCGGCTGGCGGGCATGGCGGCATCTCCTTGGTTGTGAGGTAGAGAGGTCCAAATTCGGGGCGTTTGGTGCAGAACGCAACGACTTCGAACGCGTCCAACGTCACAACTTCGAACGCGTCCAACGTCACAACTTCGGGCCGAATCGGCATCTGGATGCCGCGGAGTGCGGAAATTCTCGCGAAGCGGTAAAATCCACATCGGTGGTGCAGCAGTGTGCGCATTCCGCGCAGAAGCATTTGAGTCTGCCGGAAATTGTCAGAACGTGTCTCACTTCGGAGGAGCGCACCGTGAAAGTCGCCATCATCGGAAGCTGGCGCGAGCAGGACCGCGCACAGTGGAAGCTTCGTGAGGAATCGAAGTTCTTCGAAGCGATTCGGAGTCTCGGTTATGCACTCGCAAGTCTAGGTCACCGGCTCGTTGTTGCGACGGACGCAAAACACACCGCCGATCGTGCTGCTGTGGACGGTGCCGCGACGGCATTGAACACGGAGGGCGCGCATTCCCTGCCAGGGATCGATGTACTGAAGGGGACGAGGGAATACTTCGGCGAGCTCGCTCGCGCACGTCCCCGATTCGTCCGCTATTACGATGCGACACCCACCGCGGAGGTTGCCAAGCTTTATCAGGTCCGTTTGGCCGATGTCGTCCTTGCGGCGGGCGGGGCGGAGAAGACCTTGCTCGCGATCGTGGCGGCGGCGGCCAGCGGGAAGCGCGTTGTCCCACTCGGCTGCTTCGGTGGTGCCGCCGAGAAGTCGCGCACGATCATGAAAGTGATGTCGTCCAGCTGGGGGCCGAATGTGCCCTCCGATGACGTCCTCGGCATGCTTAGCGGGCCGTGGAGCCCCGCAATGAACGACCTCGTGCTAGATACCTTGGGCGTGCGCGCGCCGCGTGTGCTGATCGTGCACGGCAGAGACGTGACGAGCCGTGACGCACTTCGTGACTACATCGTACGCATCGGGCTGCCAGACCCTGTGATCATGGCGCTGGAACCCGACCACGGTTCGGCACTCCCAGAGAAATTCGAGCGGCTGGCCTTGCAGGTTGACGCGGCAATTGCGCTCGTGACCCCGGACGATTTCGGAGGGTTGGCCAGTGACGCGTACGATGACATGCAGGCGCGTGCGCGACAGAATGTGTGGGTGGAAGTCGGTTGGTTCTGGGGCCGCCTGAATCGGGCACGCGTCCTCTTGCTCGGGAAGGGCAAGGTCGAGATGCCGTCGGATACCTCCGGGCTGCTCGTGAAGCAGTTCAAAGTGTCACCTGTAGAGTGTGACGAGGATATCAGGCAGTGGATCGCGACCATGGGCTGGCCGCGCCCGCCGAAACTCGCGGTGTGAGCATCGGGACGTGCGCCTGTGCGGAGGGGCGGCGCGGAGCGGCGGCTTTGGTGCCGGGACGCTCCACGCCGAACTCGGTCGTGCGGTCGCCGCATCGGCCTGCGTCCCCTTCGTCTTCGTACGGCTGGAGCTCTCCGGTGCATTCACGGACGACACGGTTCAACTCGTCGACAGCGGGGTGCACGACCATCAGGGGGCCGAGTTGCTGCTTGCTGCGAACTGCAACGTCGTGCTAGTCAGCAACGCCTGCGGCCACTACACGCCGTTCATGTTCTAGAGCGCGACCGCGTACGCATGCGCCCAGTCCATCCCCGAGGCAGTCCACGTCACCGGTGTGCGCCTGCTGGTCCGGCGGATCGCGCAGGAACCCGCTCACGAGAAATGCGGACGCGATACCGATGGGTACGTTGATGAAGAAGCACCAGTTCCACTTATAGTCGTCGGAAATCCATCCGCCGCGCGTCGGGCCAGACGTTGGCGCAACGATGACGCCGAGCAGGAATACGGCCTGCACGAGCTCCTCATCCTCGACCGGGAAGATCTGCCGCAACGTCGCCTGCGACGTGGAGCGCAGCCCCGCGCCGCCCACGCCCAACCTCCCTGTTGCGGTGACGTCAGCGAATCGCCATTCTCTCGCATCTCAACCGGCGGGAATCCCGTTGCTCCTCGACCCTCAACAACGAAAGCCCGCGGGCGCTCACACCGACGGATCGATCTTCATCAGCTATCGGCGCGAGGATGCATCCGGCGAGTCCGGTCGTCTCGCCGAGCATCTGGAACGACGCTTCGGCAAGGATCGCGTCTTCATCGATATCGACAAGATCGCGCCAGGTGCCGACTTCGTTGGCGAGCTTGGGCAGGCGCTCACCCGCACCGCCGTCGTGATCGTCGTGATCGGTCGGCAATGGCTCACCGCCAGCAAGGCCGACGGAACGCGCCGGCTCGACGATCCGGCGGATTTCGTGCGACGGGAGATCGAGACGGCGTTACAGCGCGACACGCGCGTCATCCCGGTGCTCGTGCAGAACGTGAGCATGCCAGCCGCGACCGAGTTGCCCACCGCGTTGGCACCACTGGCGTCGCGGCAAGCGATGTCGATCCAACACGAGGAGTTCAGCGACGACGTGCAACGGCTCGCCGATGCCATCGCGCCGATGCTGGGCACCGAGCCACAGCGATCCCTCACGACATCACCAGTCCGGTCCCGGGTTGGGCTGGCGGTGGCGATCGCTGGGTTGGCACTGCTTACGCTGGCCTTTTTCGGTGTGCGGTGGCAGCGGGCCTCCACTGCAGCTGAAGCAGCGGCCGCAGCCACACGCATCGCAGCGGACAGCGCGCAACGTGCACAGCAACGCGCACAGCAGCAGGCCATCGACGATCTGGTGAAGGTCGCGACGGATCAGCGCGACCGGCTGCAGTTTGCCGATGCGATGACCACGCTCGATCGCGCGATCACGATTCCGGCAGATGCAGCTCGCGCCAAAGCCCTGCAGGAAGACCTCGCTATGCAGTGGATTCGCGACTTGCGCGTGAGCGACGGACAAACGTTCGGTCAAGCGATGGTCCGCCCGCTCGCCGTGCTTGATCGCGCCGCGCCATTCGCGCGCGGCGCCCGACAAGGCGACCTCCTGGCCCACCTCGGCTGGGCGATGTACCTGCGATGGCGCGACGGCGATCGTGCCCTGAAGCCCGTTGACGCCTACAATCGCGCGCTCGCCGCGGATTCGCTCAATCCGTTCGCCAACGCGTTCCTCGGCCACTGGTGGTTGTCGCACGACTCGGGCGCCGAAGACCTTGCACGGGCGCGGCAGTATTTCACTACAGCGTTGCGCTCGGGACGCGAAGCGGAGCACGTGCGTCGCTTTCAGCTCGCGGCCCTGAACAACGATCAATCCCCGGCCAGCCGCCTGGAAATCATCCGGGTCATGAACGACATGCGTTTGAGCAATCAGGCGTTGCCACCGAACAGTGCCAACAGCGCCTGGAGCATCTACTACTTCGCCCTCAATGGTCAGGCGTCACAGACCGTTCAGGATCTCATGGAGGTGTTGCCACCCGCCCAGCATCTGGAGACGTATCGGTGGGCATTCAGCGACCTGGTGGCGCGCGACGAGAGCAAACGTCAGCAGTTCCGTTTCTATACGGCGCGGTTGAACGCCGAGTTGAATCAGCGCACGTCGGCCGTGGATTCGTTGCGTGTGCTACGGAAGGAGCTCGCGAACAGAGGAGGCATGCTGCACGACGCTGTCGATGCCGCGATCACGTCGCTGAGCGCGCGTTCCCGCTGAAGACGCTGGGTCCACGCGCGGCGAGCGTCGCCTTTCGTTCCGGCGTGTACTTCCACCACGGCGTCGATGGGTCACCGGATATGAACCGCGTGATCGCCAGGAACACGTCGATAACACACGGGTCGTGCCGCTTCCCGGTGATTGCGCAGAGTTCGTGGTACATGGCGTACGGGTCCCGGCCAACGAGTTCCTGCGATGTGTGTATGCCAAGCAAACGGAGGTCGCCGGCAGTGGATGGGCCAATGTTCGGCAGTTGAAGGAGTGCTGTGTACGCGCTGCGATCCACGATCATTGCGTTGCCTCCAACAGCGTGCGGTGAAACAGCAGTATCGTCCGCGTCGGGCGCGGTATCGATACCATGTTGCTGCCGCAGCACCGACGTCACCCGACCCAACGGCAATGGCCCCGTCACTGACATGCACCGGCGGGGCCATTCTGAACTGCTGGCGCGGAGTGAAACCGACCCTGTTACCGCCGGTTCAGCTTGCTCAGCAGCTTGAGCATTTCTCGGAAGCGCGCTGCGCGCGCATCGTGTCGCAGGGCAACGTGAGCGCGACGCTTCGGCGTCCGGGCGTCTTGAAGGCCTTGTGCGTCTGGAAGAACGGGTATGGCCGCATGCGGAACTCACCCACGCGGTCCAGGCCCGCGCGTCTCAGATCGTGCCCGACAACACCGGTATTGTGGAACGCCATGTCGGTGAACGCTGCGCCGGTGTGACACTTCACGCATCCGGCACGCCCCGCGAACATCCGATGGCCACGAACGGCCGATGGGCTGATGGCTACCGAATCACCCGATCGATAGCGGTCGCATGGTGCGACTCCCGCGTCGATTGATCGCACGTATGCCGTAATGGCGCGTGTCACCGTGCGCCCGGTAAGGCCCTCACTCGGATAGGCGAGCTGAAATCCTTGATCTCGGCGGGCGGTCGGATACGATCTGCTGTGATGCAGAAATCACCATCTGAATTTGCCGGCCGCGACCGCGCCGGGTTGCGCCGCCATCTTTCGCGATACTGGCAGATGGAGGCTGGCAACGTGCTTCTGTTGCCGGCGATGGGCTGTGCCATACTTTGGTCAGCCGGCGTCGCGCCCGATGCTGCGGCCATTGCCGGCATGGCGGCGTGTGCGTTGCTGCTGGTGATCGGCGCGGCGGGCTGGCGGCTGGCGGCCCAACAGCATTGCAGCGGCCGGCTTCACCCTGCTCGGCTGGCTGGAGTATGTGAACTACTACCACGTCCAGCTACAAAATTTCGACTCAACCATTGATCTGAAACGATTGCTGGCTGGCCGGGGGCTGCGGCGGGCCCATCTCGGCCGAGCCGTGCGGGCCTGGCGCGCGGCCCGGCGCCGCCGGCGCTGAACGGCCCGACTGCGCGCAGTTTCCAGCCACGCCGCCGAGGCTGACGCTCGCGGCAGAACGGTGGAAGAAACCCCGCGCCCGTCGCCGCCGTATCGGTGCGCAGTCACCCCCACCGGAGCCTTCATGTTTGCCGTCCGTCATGCGGCCGCCCTCGCCGCCCTCTTGCTCGCCGCGCACACGCGCGCCGACGCGCAGCTGCCATCCGTGCAACAGGTGTACGACAACTACGCGACTGCCGTTGGCGGACGCGACGCATGGGCCAAGGTGGCGCATCGTGCGGAGAAGGGCACGGCCAACATCACATTCGCCAACATCACCGGGAGCTACGATCGCTACAACAGCGCCCCGAACAAGCTGCGCATGATCATCGCCCTCGGCATGGGGCGGGTCGAGCAAGGGAGCGACGGCACCACGATGTGGCGCGCGCAGCCCGATGGCTCGATCGGTCTGGTCACCGGAGCGGAAGCGATCGACGGGGCTGACGCGAATGCGGTCGGCGCCGCTTTCCTCGATCCGTCGCGCTTCACGAACGTGGCCGTCGTTGGACAGGAGGTCTTCGACGGGGTGTCGTGCTACAAGGTGGCCATCACGACGAAGGGCGGCCACGAGCGCTACGACTTCTTCGACGCCGCGACCGGGCTGCGTCGAGGACAGCGCGTGAAGTGGCCCGACGGGCTGCTCACGAACACCTACCGCGACTACAAGGCGTTCGACGGCAAGCTGATGGCGACCGTGCAGATTCAGGGCACCGCGCAAGGCGACGTCGTGCTCACCATCAACAGCGTCACGTTCTCCCCGAACGACCCGAAGCTGTTCGATCTCCCCGCCGGCATCGCCAAGTAGTACAACGCCGCCACTGACTGGACTCGGCGCGCCCGCCGAGCGTATCGTTCGAACGCAGACGATGACAGCGCGATGACAGCGCGATGACGCGAAGGCGTATC
>JANNEV010000148.1:0-13153 GCA_031379145.1 Gemmatimonadaceae bacterium | reverse complement strand
GCGGGCGTGGCCACACACACCGTGTACGTGCCCGGGGTGAGGTTGGCGAAGCCGTAGATGCCACTGCCGTTGGTGGTGGTGGACTGCGGGCCGCTCGGCCCGGTCAGCGTGACCGTGGCCCCGCTGATGCCCAGCTCACCGTTGTCCTGCACGCCGTTCCCGTTGGCGTCATACCACACGCGATCGCCGAGCGCGGCCGGCGGGATCGGGGTGTTGGTGAACGTGACCAGCGCGCCCGGATTGTTCGGGTTGCTCCCGATCGGCACGGTCTGCGCGACGGTCCCCGTCCCCGCATAGCTCGGGCCGGCAGCGATGGTGCCGCGCAGCGGAAAGATCTCGGTCTGAATGGTCCAGCTGGTGGTGTATCCGGTTGCCGGTACGATTTCGGTGACCGTGATGTTGTCCGCCGGGTCTGCGCGGTTGTTGAGCCACAGCACCTGGCACTGAATCGGCTGGTTCTGGCTGTTCAGGCCGTCCGTTGGCGTGATGGTAATGACGGTGTCCTTGGTAACACCTCCACGCACCTGCATGAGCACCTTGATGTCCGTCGGCGTCACGCCCTGCGCCCACTCCTTGCAGACTTCCAGCTCCTCGAAGTCTGCTCTTCCGTTGCCGGCCCGATACTGCGCCGGTGGCGCGGCGCCGTACACCGGCCGCCTCGCATCCGCCGCCGACGCGGGCTTCGCCGCCGTTGGTGCGTCAGAACAGGCTGAAATGCCCACCGCGCACGTGATGGCGGCCAGTAGTCGACTGCTCGAAAGAGCTGCTGCGTTGGAACGCATGGAGATCCGTAGACAGAGTGTTGAGGCGACGGCCGAGCGTCCGGCCGGGCTGGGTTTATGCACTCGCGAGCCGTAACAGGGCGACGGCTAGCAAGTGCGCCGGAAGTGATTTCCGTCACGAAATGACACTTCAGCGAACAAATCGCAAGAAACACGCCGAGACTCCCACCCAAATGCGACTCTTGTAAGTATTTGTGTCAAATTGATTTACAGATTTGTTCGCGACGCCGTCAAAGATGCCGGCGGTCGAATTGCTGACTGTGTGCAACGCAGCACCTATCCAAAACGCGACAGGCTGTTGCGCGTGCGCATCACTCTATGGAGACGCAACGGAGGTGCACATGCCGCGCCGCCGCACGCGTTCCCGCCGCGCCAGACCGCGTGCTTCGGGGCGCTACTTCGCCCCGGTCGCAGCCTTGAGCTTGGACGCCCCACCCACTACGGGAAGCGTGACGGACGTCTTCCCGAGATCGATGGTGAGTTCCGATCCGGCCGCTGGCCGCAGCGTGAACCCGGCGTCGCTGGAGAGAATCATCAGTCCCAGCTGCTGACCGGGCAGAATCACCTGGTCGTCCGACTCGAGGGGAACGGTCAGCGTGTAAAACTTCCCCGGCTCCAGTGGCGTGCCAGGGCGCATGAACGTGTAGTCACCGGTGCCCCGCAACGACTGGTGATTCTGCGGGTCGGCCCAGCCGCGCGTGACCACACCGACCTGTCCGGCGCTGCCGATGTTCGTGCTGTCAAACGGCAGCGTGACCAGGTACAACGACAGATTCACCGCCGGCTTGTTGGCCGCGAGCGTGATGGTGACGCTGGCACGCCCGGACAGATGGATGGAGTCGGTCAGGGTCGGCAACGCGTACAGCAACCGGTTTGGTGAGGAACCCGCGAGTGCCAGGCGCGCGGGCGAGATCCGACCGTCGTCGGTGAACGACTCCGAACCTGGCTTGCGTGGCGCCTCAAACGAGAGCGCGCCAACGCCATTGCCACCCTT
Source organism: Gemmatimonadaceae bacterium (assembly GCA_031379145.1). GTDB lineage: Bacteria > Gemmatimonadota > Gemmatimonadetes > Gemmatimonadales > Gemmatimonadaceae > Gemmatimonas. The sequence goes on along the minus strand of JANNEV010000148.1, from coordinate 11,377 downwards.
GCCGAGATGGAGCGTGACCCCGGCGGCGCCGGGAACCGGGTAGTCGGCAAAAAATGTCGGCGCGGGAGCTGGGCTACCCCGGCCGCCTGACGCCGGCGCGGTGGACTGCACAATCATCGCGCGCGGCAAGGTGTCCACGCCGTTCGCCACGCCGTACAGGTAGTGCGCCCACCACTTGCTCTGAATGTCCTGCGGAGGCGGTGCGCCATGGCCGCCCTGGCTCATGTACAGCTTGGCCGACGGGTTCACGTTCTTGAGCGCCTCCCACATGCGGATGGTGTGCTCCGGTGTCACGTTCCAGTCGTTGAAGCCGTGCGCAAAGAGCACGGCGGCCGTGATGTTCTTGGCCAACGGCGTCTGATCACGGTCGGCCCAGAACTGGTTGAAATCACCGGTTTTCCGATCGGCGGCGTCAAAAATGCCGTCACGCCAAATGCTGTCGCAGCGCGCGCGCACTCGGCCGCTGTGCACGAAGTCGTACAGCGCATGCACGTCTTCGCCCAGATATCCGCCGGGTGACCGCACCAGGCCGTTGGCGCGGTAGTAGCGATACTGCGACGTATTCGGCGAAATGGGGATGATGGCTTCGAGTCCTTGCACGCCGCTGAGGGCCGCGGCCAATGGCATGGTGCCTTCGTACGACACGCCCGTCATCCCCACCTTGCCACTCGACCACGCGACGGCGCTGACTTCGGTGTCACCGTCGAGCGACGTGAAGCCCTTGGCACGACCGGTCAACCAGTCCACCACAAATCGCGGTGTCGCATTCTCGATGGAATCGCCCACCGTCGGACATCCGCTGGAGAGTCCGGTGCCCGCGTTCTCCGCCGCCACCGCCGCGAACCCGCGCGCCACCCAGGCCACGGGCCCGGCCCGCAGGCGCATGTCTTCGGAAAACGGTTTGTAGTCGGGCACTTTGCGCGGCGGTGACGGTGCGCCGAGCTCCTGCGCCACGTCCCAGTTGGGCGAGTCGCCGTTGGTTGGACCGATATATGGAGACGACAGCAGCAATGTTGGGACCTTGAGTCCTGCCGCCTCAGCCGCGCCCGGTCGGACCACCTGCACATGAATGCGATCCGGCTTGCCATCACGGTCGCTGTCGAAGTCGGTGAGCACCCACACCGATTGGCGAACGAGCTGCGTGGTATCCGCGAACTCCGTGACCGGCTGCATCATGCCGTCCTTGACCACCACACCGAGCTTTCCGTTGACGCCGATGCCCGAGACTGTTGCGGGCGCACTGTTGCCGGCGCGCGGCTGCGCCCGAGCGTGCGTGGGTGTGCTCAACGCGAGGCCCGCGAACGCCAGCGCGTACACGGAGAACGGCGAGAAAGAGCGCTGCATTGCAGTACCGTGGGGTGGGTGACGGAGAAACGCGACGGAAAAGCGGTCGCGTGCGTCGGGGGGCGGGCGCGCCGCCCCCGACCCCAGAAACTACATGCACGACGCCGAATTGGGTCCAATATCGGCGTACAAGAGATCCCGTTTCGCCCCGGCTATGGCCTGGAATAACTCTCCGCCGCGCTCGTGCTCAGCGCAGCGCGCGATTGCACGGGACGGTTCGCGAACGTGACCCTCCAAAATCCACCGCAATCACCTGGCCTCGCACGTCTCGGCGCACGGTCAGCAGCCACCCCAGATCCGACACGTCGAAGGCATCGCGATATCGGGGGGAGAGCGCCGAGCGGAGGCGGCCCCGGCGAAGGAGCGCCAGTCCCTGACCGTCCGGCACGAGCGCCACGTCGGTGTCCGCTTCGCCGCACCGATAGCGCCCCACCAGACCGGATAACTCCGAGCTGCTCGGCGTCCACGCTTCAACGCGCGTATACCGGACCGTGTCTGCGAGCTGACTCACCTGATATGCGATGGCCCGGCCGCGACCGTCGAACGCGAATTCCATCCTGCGGGCGCCGTCGAGGCTTGCAAAGAGTTTGTCGGACAGTCGCCGGTAGCCGGTCCAGCTGTTCACCGTGATTCCGTCCGTGTACGCGCGTACCCTCACGGACTGACGCGTTCGGGCGCTGCGGTACGTGCCCGCCAAACGTGCCAACGACTGCGGACTCAGCGTATCTGCCGCGACGCCTATTTGTGGTTCGCTGTAGTACGCCGCCACGGGTGCGTCCGCGGCGATGGCCAGCAATGCCGCGCCCACTTCCTCGGTATTCAGGGCGCCGGCGTTGCATAGCAGTGCGACAGCGACGCCGCGAGTGGGAACGCGCCCCACGTACGACTTGTAGCCCGCTGTCCAACCGCCATGCGACACCGTGCGCTCGCCGGCGAGCACGTCGATCTCCAGGCCCAGTGCGTAACCGGAGACGCGTCCCGTGCTCAAGGTGATCTGCGCTTCCATGTTCCGCGCAAAGTCACTGCCGCCCATGGTCGTATCCGCGCCAGGAGCGAAGCGACGCTGCCATCGCATAAGGTCGGACGCCGTGGTCAGCAGACCGCCGTGACCGACGGTATTCTCGAACGGCATGTCGATCGTCCAGCGACCACTATCGTTTGGTGTGTACCCTTGCGCGCGTCGTGCGACGATGCGCGTGAAATCGTCGCGCCAGGAGGAGTGCACCATGCCGAGCGGTTCGAAGATGGCCCGCCGCGTGTAGGCCCCGAAGGACATGCCCGATGCACGCGCCACCACGATGGCCGCCAATGCGTATCCGGAGTTGGAGTACGCGTACTCGGCGCGCGGCGTGAAGTTGAGTGCACGCTGGAGGCTCAGCACACGCAGGACGTCGGTGCTGTCGTACACACGTGTGCCGCGCGGCCAGCCACTGAGCTCCATCAGGTCACCGTAGTCGCGCAATCCGGCGACGTGATGCAGCATGTCGCCCAGCGTGAACGACGGCAGTCCGGGCCACAGCTCCGGCAGCCATTTGCGCGCCGGATCGTTGAGGGAGAGGCGCCCCTCCTTGGCCAGCAGCAACATCGCGGCGGCGGTGATCTGCTTGGACACCGACCCGGCCTCGAACACGGTGACGCTGTCGATTGGCGTCGGCTGCTCCAGGTTGGCCAGGCCATAGCTGCGGAACAGAGGCGAGCCGACGGCGCGGGACACGCCGACGGCACAACCGGGAGTGGTGGCGGAGTCCACGGTGGCGAAGAGCGAGTCAAGACGGCGTTCGAGCGTGGTGGACTGGGCCGAGAGCGAATGGAATGACGAGGCGGTCAATACGGCGATGAGGAATGCTGAGGAGCGCATGACGGTCGGATTCCGGGGTGAGGCGCGCGAGTGCTGGCGCCGGCCACCGGTCCGCGTTGTGCTCACCGGTGGTGACGAGGTCAGCATGCGTGGTATGCGCGAGCGACGCGCTGCATCAGCCGCCAGAGCCGGTTTTTGGCGGAAACTGAGTCGGCCATTGCCGACTTTCTCGGCTTCCCTAGTGCGGCGAGTTGGGCCGCTGGTTAGCGTCGGTCCGGGCTTGCTCGGCGCCGTCGCCAATCGCGCTTTCACGAACAGCACTCGGCGATGTCCCAGTGACCTCGCGGAAGGCGCGGTTGAAGCTGGCCTTCGAGGCAAAGCCCGCCTCGAGCGCGAGCGGCAGGAGGCCCCGCGTGTTGGCGGGATTCGCGAGCTGGGCACGAACGTCTTCGACGCGCATTCGGTTGACGAAGGCGTTGAAGGTGCAGCCGAGCCCGTCGCTGAGTACGCGCGAAACCGTTCGAGGAGACACCTGCAATCGTTGTGAAAATAGCGCCAGTGTAAGGCCATTATCGCGGTACCAATGCTCCATTACCGCCTGTTGCTGCCATGCCTCACCCATTGCGACGTAGTCCAGTCGCGGTCGGCCCGCTGGCTTTGCTTGAGCGCGCGGTGCGGGCTCCGCTTCGAGAGCGGAGGCGGCAAGGGGGACGATCGTGGGGAACGGCATTCCGGATTGGCGCCATCCTGCGAGGCCCAGCACGTACGCCAGAAGCGCGAGCGCGAGGACCATGGGAAGCCGGTCGAAGTAATCGGTGGGGGCGATGAACCAGCTCCGGATGGCGAAGGCGGCGGCGAGGACCGCGACGAGTGCCGTGCCGGCAAGCACGATGCGCACCACACCCAGGCGAAAGGCTTCCCGGTTGCTGAGGTGGTCGTCCATCCACTGCTGCCAGACGCGGAACTGCCGCCATCCGGCGGCGACGTACGCCAGCAGCGAGAGCACGGCGAGTGCGAAGCCGACTGGCTCGACCACGTTGCGGTGGCCGGTTGTGTACCAGTTCCACTTGGTCTCGAGTGGCAGCGCAAACGCCGCCAGCTGGTAGGCGAGTTGCGCCAGCGCGGGCGTGCAATGCCAGCGCCAGCGCGTTGGCCAGGCGCCGGTGGACAGGTGGACGAGATACATCCACACCAGCGGGCCGAATCCCAGGGAGAGGTCGAATGGCGCGAAGGTCAGCCACTGGTGCTCGTCGTACGCGCCGGCGAAGCCGATCATGTACGGCACGAGCCGAAGGGCAATGAGCCCGACGAGTGCTGCCAGGGCGCGCAGGAATGGGCGTTGCCGGCCGGCATGCCAGAGCAGTCCGGCCAGCAACGCGCCGTTGGCAATCGCGATGGCCAACACCATGGAATTGCGACCGAAGTTCATGTCTCTCGCGTGCCTGGAGCCACGCGCGCCTCGTGCTGGGAGCGTCGCGACACTGCTCTAGGCGTTGCCGCGAGCCACGTCTGCTGCGTTGGAGCGAAGACGGCTTTCGAGGGTGCTCAGCATGTCCTCGAAGCGCTGCACGTCGTCGTCTGGAAACCCGGTGAAGATGTCATTGGCGTGTGTCTGTGCCGTGGGCGACACGCGACGGAGGAGGTCAGCGCCCTGCGCCGTGAGCGTCACGCGATAGCTGCGGCGGTTTTCGCCAGGCTGCTGCGCGAGCAGCTGTTTGTCGAAGAGTTTCTTGAGCAGTACCGAGACGGTGGCACGTTCGAGAAACAGGTACTCGGCCAATTCCGTGGGCGTGACTCCTGTGCTGCCGCCAAGGTTCCAGACTGCCAGCACCACTCGGAACTGCGCCTGTGTCAGCCCCAGTTTTTCGAAGTGCTGGTTGAAGCCAACGGCCATCCGAATGCCCACACGCATGAGCGCGAGGCAAATGCGTGAGGGTTGCGAGGGTTCGTTGGGCGCGGTCATGAATACAGGTTAGCGGTCCGCTGCCGAATCCTCACGATACAGCTGGAAGAAAAAGTACATCGCCACCGTGGCGCCGAGTGCCGACGGGGCGAGTTGCGACCAGGGCTGCCCCACGCGCACGACGTTGCCAACCAACGCCGAGAGCATGCCGAAGGTGGCCGCGATCATCTTGTAGGTGTGTTCGTATCGCCAGGCAATGCGGTGCCAGCGTCGAGGGTAGAGCCATCGCACCGTGTCGTAGAGCAGCACGGTGGCGAGGGCCGCGAGCGTGGAGCGGCTGACGGAACTGCTGCCTCCCGGCGCGTTCGACACGAACGGGATGATGGTGAGGGAGGCCGCTGTGGCGGCGACGGTCCAGGCGGCATCCAGCGCACTGGGTCCGTTGGCCTGGGTTCGTGCGGTGTGCCACCCGCTGCCCAGCTGATACAGCACCAGCACTGTGAGTACCGCGAAGATCGGCAGGAACCGGAAGAGTACCAGGCCAACCGCGGCTGACAGACAGACGACCAGCGTCAGGTAGGAGAAGACGCGCCCCAGGCGTTTGTGGTCGGCGGTGCCTTTGGCGCGGCTGAGCACTGCGAACCCGAGTGCCAGTGCGATGGTTCCGGCGCCGATGTGCACGGACAGGCTGAGCAGGTGCGCGTTCATTGCGGCTTCCCGACTTCGCGGAGGGCGGGGCGGGTCATGCAGTGGTTGGCAGCGGGTGGCAGCGGGTGGCGATGGTTCATGCTTAGCAGGCTAACTTTTAGTCATCTAAGCGTCAATGGTGGCGGGGCGACGGAGCGGGGCGGACCGGTGTCGGCGTCGGCGGGAGGGAAACGGGGGGTGCGTCGGCGGGAGCGCTGGTTCGGGCGCGACTGCGATACGTGGTGCTGTGTGTCCGTGCGCACGCTTGGGTTCGGGACGCATTCGACCGACGTGCCGGGGAGATACGCGAAGTTGGATTGACGCTGAGTCGGCGTGACTATGAGCCGGCGTGACCGCGAGCCGGCGTGACCGAGTCCCGGCGTGGTTACGATAACGCGCGAAGATTGGCGGTGACGCGCCTGCCTGGCACTCGTGGTTCCATGGTTGATGGCCAACGGCGAGACCCTCTTGAGCGCATTGCACGATCGCATCGTTGCGAGGCACTACAGCGCGCGGACCGAGGAGGCGTACGCGCACTGGGTTCGGCGGTACGTGCGCTTTCACCGGCGCCGGCATCCGCGGCAAATGGGGGACGCGCAGGTGCGTGAGTTCCTGACTCATCTGGCCCGCGACGAGCAGGTGAGCGCCAGCACACAGAACCAGGCGCTGGCGGCCTTGCTGTTCCTGTATCGGGAGGTGCTGGCGTTGCCCATTACGGGCGAGATGCAGCATCTGCATGCCAAACGACCGACCCGTCTGCCAGTAGTGCTGACGCGCGACGAAACGCAACGTGTCCTGCACGCGATGCGCGGGACGACACGATTGATGGCATCATTGATGTACGGCAGCGGTATGCGGGTGATGGAGTGTTGCACGCTGCGGGTGAAGGATGTGGACCTATCGCGCGGCGAGATCGTGATCCGTGCAGGTAAAGGCCAGAAGGATCGGGTGACGATGCTGCCGCAACGCCTCCAACCGGCGTTGCGCGTCCACCTTGGGCGTGCGGCCGAGCAACACGCGCAGGACCTTGCTGCCGGAGGCGGGTACGTGGTGCTGCCGGATGCGCTCCGGCGCAAGCTTGGCGACCGCGCGGCGCGCGGTTGGCCATGGCAGTGGGTTTTCCCGGCCACGCGAAGCTACCGTGACTCCATCACGGGTGAGCGTCGCCGGCATCATCTGCATGAGAGTGTCTTGCAGCGGGCGGTGTCGGACGCTGTACGTGAAGCGAAGATCGGCAAGCGGGCGTCGAGCCACACGTTCCGGCACAGCTTCGCCACTCATCTGCTCGCGTCGGGGTCGGACATCCGTACGATTCAGGAGTTACTCGGGCACAAGGACGTGCGGACGACGATGATCTACACGCACGTTCTGAACCGCGGCGGGCTGGGTGTGCGGAGTCCGCTGGATGTTGGGTAGGGACGAGGCAGGGAACCGGGTTTCGAGTGCGGCGCGCCTGGTGAGGGAGGTGGGGTGACGGGGAGTGAGGTGCAGGGGTAGGTGCAGGTCCGCGGGTGGTGCACGCAAGGAACGTCGCGGCGACGGCGTTCGCGGCGTCCATTGGCGCGCAGCGGGCGCGGTGGCGTTATGCGTCGTAGTGTGTCAAGCGTGCGATTCCTCAAGGCGCGTTAGGTCGGTCGAGACAACACCACGAGGGCGGACCAGATAACGGGACGAAACGTACCAACTCCGGTCCTGCGCAGGGTTGCGAAGTGGCGGGCCGAGTGGGAGCGTGCGTGGAGTTATGGTACTCGATCGCTCGGCCGGCATTCAATCGGTCGAGTGAACAGTCGTTAGACGCCCACACCAAATTTTGACCGGAGCTCAAGTGTCGCTGTATGATCGCCCTGTCCGGATACTGATGCGCGAAATGGCTGACTCGATGGGACTTGCTCCCGGACAGGAGTTCACGCGGGAGGACGCGCTCGATTGGTTCAAGGCGCACTATCCGCTCGTGAAGGACGGTACCATCACGGCGCATCTGACTCGACTGTCGACCAACAACAAGAATCGCCTGCACTACAATGCGAGGACGGATGACAACGTCTTCTTTCAGGTCGATAGTTCCCGCTTCCGTCGATTCGATCCCCAAAGTGATCCTGCGCCGGTTCGCGAGCGAGATAGCGATGTGCCGCCAGATCCCGGACTCGCGCTGCCCGTTGCGGAGCAGGGCTCCGAGTTCGCGTATGAGCACGACCTTCGGGACTATCTTGCGCGCAATCTCCATCTCCTTGAGCAAGGGCTCCGACTCTATGATGAGGAGGGGGTCACGGGCGTCGAGTTTCCCGCGGGCGGCCGCTTCATCGACATTCTCGCCGTGGATCGCCAGGGAAACTTGGTGGTGATTGAACTCAAAGTCTCGAAGGGCTACGATCGTGTGCTCGGCCAGCTTCTCCGCTACATGGGGTGGATCGAACGTCACCATGCTGATCCAGGTCAGACGGTGCGAGGCGTGATCGTGGACAAAGCAATCTCGGAAGACCTGAAGCTTGCGTGCACCCGCATTCGAGACGTAACCCTGTTCGAGTACGAGCTGGCCGTTTCGCTGCGACCAGTCGGCGCATAGTGGGCGTCTAACCTTGCGTTGCGCTTGACAGGGCCGCGAAGGAGGGCGGCCTGTTCGCTGGCGCTCACTGGCCGCAATTTATGGAAGGGCCCTGCAAGCGAACGCGGTCGTTAGACGCCACCACAGCCATTGGTGTTCGACCGACGCGGGGCGAGGCTATGTCCGTTGGTCATAGATCGTCTGGCCATGCGCGCGAACGAACTTCACTGGGATCTTCGGATTATTGATGTCACGTCCCCCACTTTCGTGCCACTTCGTCTCCCAAGCGCCGAAGTAGGGCTCGAGGTCGGCCGACGTCATGAGATAGATCTCTTGGATCTCGATGCTCTTGTAGACCGCGAAGCACCAATCCACCTGTCGGTACTTCGCAAGAATCACCGGATTGAGATGGTGGTGCGTCGAGAACGACTGAGTCTTGAGAACATTCACCGTCTTCAGCTCGTACTCCGCGCCGGTCTCATCTACGGCGTCGTTGCCCTCGCGACCGGGCAGCGACCGTAGCCCGGTGATGAGTAGGAGTTGGAGAATCTTCCCACCGTTGTCCTGGAAGATGTCGTCGATTCCATGCGTGAGCGCGAGCTCTTGATACTCTCGAATGTGGGGGAAGAGCTTTTCCAGCTTCTCCCGGTCCGGATGGCTCTTCATCGTGCTCTCGGCGAGACCAACGTCGCCAAATCCGTCCCCAATGCACGAGCCAGCAGCGCCATGTTATCCAGTGAAATGTTTCGCTCCTTCCGTTCCACGGAACTCACGTAGGTTCTGTGGAGGCCACTGAGCTCGGCCAATCGCTCCTGAGAGAGTCCGCGTTCGACGCGAAGTGCTCTCAGGTTCTCGGCCAGTACTCGGCGCGCCTCACCGTCTCGTCGGTTCGTCACGCGGGAAACTTCCCCCTGGCGCAGACGATACGTCTACAGACTTTACGTCTACCTTCCGTTGATCCGAGGTGCTAAGTTGAGCGATATGCCGAAGACCAAGCTGGTATACCCGACCACGCCGCCCCTCTACTTCACAGACTTGGGCGGCGCGTTCTGTGGCGACTCCTTGGAGCTGCTTGCGGAGTTGCCGGACGACAGCGTCGACTTGGTAATGACTAGCCCTCCTTTCGCTCTCCTGCGAAAGAAGGAGTACGGCAATGAAGATCAGGAGCAGTATGTCGACTGGATGCTGCAGTTCGGACGAACCGTGCTGCGGAAGTTGAAGTCGACAGGGAGCTTCGTCCTCGATTTAGGCGGCGCTTATCAGCGTGGGACGCCCGCGCGCAGCCTGTACAACTTTCGCGTGCTCCTGCGGCTATGCGACGAAGTGGGCTTCTTCCTTGCCGAGGACTTCTACTGGTTCAATCCGTCGAAGCTCCCGAGTCCGATCGAGTGGGTGAACAAGCGCAAGCTGCGCGCGAAAGACTCGGTCAATACAGTGTGGTGGCTGAGCAAAACCGAATGGCCGAAGGCGGACGTCTCCAAAGTGCTCTCGGAATACAGCCCGCGAATGAAGAAGCTGCTGGAGGATCCCGGTGCGTTTTACACGCCGAAGTTGAGACCCTCTGGTCACGACATCGGCGAGGGATTCGGAAAGGACAATGGTGGCGCAATCCCATCCAACCTCCTGCAGATTCCGAACTCGGAGTCGAACGGTGGCTATTTGGCGGGCTGCAAGCTCCTCGGGCTCAAGGGACATCCCGCGCGGTTCCCGGCGCGCCTGCCTGAGTTTTTCGTTCGGATGCTGACAGACCCGAATGACCTCGTAGTCGACATTTTCGCAGGATCAAATACCACCGGAATGGTCGCCGAGTCCGAGCGGCGTCAGTGGCTGTCGTTCGACCTTTCGTTAGAGTACCTAGCAGCCTCCTCGTTCCGATTCATGCCCCCGCAGTCGACGCCAGATTTGATGCGCTCAGTCTACGATCGCGTCATGTCTGGAGAGTGCGTCGATCTGACAACCGTCAAGCCGCAGACCTCGCTCGCAATCTGAGGCCGCGCGCTCGCGAGGTGTGGCGTCTAACCTTGCGTTGCTCTTGACAGGGCCTTCAAGGTAGTGGCCTACTCGCTGCGCTCGCTGGCCACAACCTATTGAAGGGCCCTGCAAGAGAACGCGAGCGTTAGACAGACCAACCGTAAGTTACTTCGTGTAATGAGGAGCTTAGATGCTAGTTCCCTGCGTTGACTGTGGTAGTTCCGTATCCCAATCAGCCAATCGATGCCCGAAGTGCGGCTCTGCGGCCCCGCATGGCAAAATTTGTGTCCTGTGTAGCCGGTCTGGCAAGCAACAAGACATGATCGCTGGCCGTGTCGGAAGCTGGGCAAGAAGCGACGAGTCTTGGGTGCACTCTGAATGCGTGAAGCACCTCTTTGCCAAAGATGTGCCGTGCCCGGACTGCGGCGAACTCGTGTGGGCCGCCACAGATTGGAAGGCGCGACTTGCGGACCTTGACCACAGAGAGGACCCCCGATGCCTGAATTGCGGCGCGGCGAACCCCCTTTTGGTCCGCTATCATTCGTACAATAACCCCCCTATTCCAGCCTATCTGCTGCGCTGTCTCTTCTGCGGACTTCCGATTCTCGACAGGGTGCACAAACACGGCACACACGAACGGCGCGGGACCGAGTATCACTGGCATAGGGCACATCCATCGGCCGAATCGTTGGATAGTCCCGTTACGTCGCTGTTAAGGCGATTGTTCGGCTAGGGGACATGTCTTGTTTAGTTGCCCTGGTGGACGCGGCGTGTGTCAGGGCAGGCCTTGCTAGGGCGATGAGATTGCGCAGATGGCTCGGTTGACGGCGATCAGCAGCAGCATGTCGTCGTAGCGGTCTGTCTAACCTTGCGTTGCTGCAGTCAAACGCTGCGAAGATCGGTGTGGCGACCGCGGGGCGTTCGCTGTAGCCTGAAGGGCAGGAGCGAACGCCCCGCTTGATTCCGTGTGGGCGTTTGCTGCAGAACGCGAGCGTTAGACCGCTTTCGAGATTGTCGTTCCCATTTGCGATGGAGCTGCCTGATGCGCTTTGCTCTGCTTCCAATGCTGCTCAGTCTCGTCGGGTGCCAACGCGGCTTGCAAGACGCGTTGGATGTTCTGCCCGCCGAGGGG
>JANNEV010000071.1:0-15481 GCA_031379145.1 Gemmatimonadaceae bacterium | reverse complement strand
GCGGATCACGCGGCCGGTGAGTGCGTCACGCAACACGGTCACGGGTGGCGACGCGATCGTGCTGACCTTGTCCACGAGATACTTGCCGCTCGGGCTCATGGTGAGCTCGTGGTTCCCGACGTCGGTGGTGAGCCGAGTGAGCCCGCTGCCATCGAGTGCGGCACGGTACAGGTGCGTGTTGTAGACCAGTTGATCGTCTTCACGACCGCGTGCGGAGAACCAGATGGTGCGTGTTGCCTCGTCCACATGCAGCACGATGCCCACTTGCCACGACCCACTCGTGATCTGGTTCTTCACCGAGCCGTCGTGATTCAGCAGCCACAAGTGTCCGTAGCCGTCGCGCTCAGACCACCATACCACCTCGCCGGTCTTGAGTACGTACCAGCTTTCCTGGTCGCGCGGACTGGAAATCTCCGTATAGGTCTTTCCGGTATCCTTCGCGATGACGGATGCCTTGCCCGTGGCGGCGTCGGCTTCGATCAGATACGCGGCCTTGGACGCCCGCGCGAGTCCGCTGATGTATGCCTTGTCCGACGCGGCGGACCATGTCGAGTCGCGCAGTGAGCCGTTGATATTCGCAATGTTCAACGACACCGGCAGCGTGATGCGCGTGCTTTGCTTGCTCGCCACATCAACGACATAGAAGTTGGGCACCGGGACAATGCTGTCGCCCGGCAACGCGTAGGGCTGCGTAAAGCTCCGCGGCCGCTGCGACGTGTACGACACATAGGGCATCAACCCGACTTTGCGTTCGTCCTGCCGCGCCACGAGCAACTTCCTGGAGTCAGGCGACCAGCGCACATTCGGGCGCCGGCCCAGCGGACTGGGGCGGAGCGCCTGCTGCGGTCGGATGGCCGTCACGCCGTAGCTGAAGTACTCCTCGCCGTCGGTGGTGAGCCGCACGCTATCCTTGCCGCCGCGGGACCGCACGTACAGATCGTACTTGACCACAAACGCCTCGAGCTTCTTGTCGGGCGAGAGGACGAATGGCGACTCGTTGTACGTGGTGTCCTTGGCGATGCACTTGTACTGCACCACGTCGCAGGAAAACTGGCGTTTCCCGGCACGGAACTCGATGCTGCGTTCATCATCACCGTCATTGCCGAAGCGAAACGCACGGAATGGCAGATGGTCGGCATCGTATGCGGTGTCGGCCGCGACACTCATCACGGCCGCCAGCTTCGCATTGTCGAACAGCAAAGCGCGTGTATTGGTGACGGGATTGATCACCACATACTCGGCGCCGGTTCGCGTTTTGTTGCGATACCAGAAGCGATTGCCGTCCTTGAAGAACTGGGGAGCTACTTCGTCGCCGGTGACCAAACGCGAAGCGTTCCACGGCAGCAACTGTTCTGCGCGGGAGTAGTCGACCGCCGACACGGTAGGACGCGTTTGTGCGGACAACGGTGCGGCGAGGGCGATGGCACCAGTCAGCGCGCCGACCAACGAACGGGCGAACGCGCGCGGTGAATGAGAGCGAGACATCGGCAGGGGGAGGGGCGGAGGGAGGCGGGAGGGGGCGTACAGTGTGAACGTCCTTGATTCTCGCGCCCCCCAAGCGCCTGCGCCATGGTGGCCCACGGCGAAGGCGTATGCCGCAGTGCCCTGCGGGTCACCAGGCTACGGCGTCACGCCCCCAATCACACGCTTCATCACCCTGCCGCGAGGCAGGGCAGTCGTCGCGTCGATCTCGTTGATGATGTAGGTCGTTTCTGCGCTGGCACTGCTGGGAAAGCGCTGGGTAAACACCAGCCCGGACATGGCTTCCGTGAGCGTCATGAGCTGAATCGTCGCCGGCTGGACGTTGAGGCTGGCGGCGTCGGTGAGCGCACGGAACGACCGAATGGCGGCGTCGATGTCCCCGGCACGTTGCGGCGGCGCTTTGTCGGTCATGAGCCCCACCAGCATGTAGGTGGTGCCACCGTACGGCAGCGCCGCCACCTGGCCGCGAAGCACTGTGCCGCTACTCGTCCGCGCGTCGAACGACGCCACCGCGGCGGCGAGGCCATTGATGGTCACGTTTCCGCTCTGACGCACCGTGATGCCCTGCTGCGCCGTGAACTGTTGCACCACCTGCGCGGGGGAGCCTTGGCCGGGGGTCAGCTCGAGTTGTGCGTCGCCCGCCGGGCTCTGGCCGGCCACCGACGCGGCCATGTTGGCCGTCTTCCAGCCCGCAGGAAACGTGAACTCGAAGCGTAAATCCGGATGAAGAAACCGCGGGCCCTTGAAGTAGCCAAGTCGGGGGTTCTCACCGAACACCATGCCCTCAATGACCTTGAGGTAGCCGTCACGGTTGACCTTCGTATTAGCCAGTGCGTTCGGCGGGAGTGCGGCGACCTTCTGCTCCGCCACCTTCACACGATTGCCCGGATCAGGGTGCGTGCTCTGCCATTCGGGAACACGCGCTGCGCCCTCGCCGGAGAGTCGGGCCAGCGTCTTGAACACGTTCGCCGTCTCGCGGACGTCGTAGCCCTGTGCCAACGAATACTTGAAGCCCAGCACGTCGGCCTGCGTTTCGTCGTCACGACCGAACTTGAGAAAGAGCAATCCCGCCCCGCCGTTAAGCAAATCGCCATACTGCGCCACGCGCTGCGAGAGCACGCTGGCGCCCACCAGGCCGATCTGCGCCACCTGCTGCTTGCTCATGGCGGCCACGGTATGCTTGGCCGTCACGTGACCGATCTCATGACCGATGACCTCGGCCAACTCCGCTTCGTTGGTGAGGTGCGTCATGAGACCACGCGTCACGAAGATGTAGCCACCGGGATAGGCGAAGGCATTGACCGCGGCGTCATCCAGTACATGAAATTCCCAGGGCAGGTTGGGGCGCTCCGACTTGGCCGCCATGGCCATGCCGATGCGCCGCACCATGGCCAGCGCTTCGGGCTTGTTCAACTCGCCAACGCGCTTGAGATCGCCGGCTGACGCGTCGCGCCCCATCGCGATTTCCTGCGATTGCGAGATGAGCGACAGCTCGCTGCGCCCGGTCACCGGATTTCTGGCGCAGGCCTGGAGCGCGCCGATGGTCGCGCTGGCCAGCGCGACGCGTGCGGTCAATCGCGCAATGACAGCGGGCCTCATGTGCCGAACGGTTTTTCGAGACTTGGCGACTGTGGCGTGAACAGCTCGGCGCCGCTTTCGGTGATCACCATATCGTCTTCGAGACGAATGCCGAACTCGCCCGGGATGTAGATGCCGGGTTCATCGGAGAAGACCATGCCGGGCTTGAGCGGCAGCGTGTTGCCACGCACGAGGTAGGGCCACTCGTGTCCGTCCATGCCCATGCCGTGCCCGACGCGATGGCTGAAGTATTTGTAGTCGGGGCCGAACCCGGCATCGACAATGACTTTGCGGGCAGCCGCGTCCACCGCTTCGCAGGGCAGGCCAGGGCGCGCCGCCTTGAGCGCTGCCGTCTGCGCGCGATGTTCAATCTCGAACACGTCTTTCATGCGCTGGGTGGCCTTGCCGAGGACGAACGTGCGCGAGATGTCGGAGCTGTAGCCTTCCACCTTGCAGCCGCCGTCGATGAGCAGAATGCTCCCCTCGCGCACCACCTGTGGCGTGGCAGAACCGTGTGGCAACGCGGAGTACTTGCCCACCTGCACGCCCGCTGAACCCTCGTAGCCCAGCTGGCGGTGCGCCTGCTGCACCAGCCTGACGAAATCGTCCTGCGTCATGCCTTCCTTGAGCGATTTGTACGCCGCCTCGTACGCCTTGAGCGTGACCTGGCTGGCAAATCGCATGAGGGCAAGTTCATGCGCGTCCTTGATGGTTCGGCAGCCGGCGGTGACGGGCGTTCCGCTCACCACCTTCACGTTCGGAATGTGCGCCGCACCGTCGCTGAACTGAAAGCGCACCGTTTCTTCGGCGCCGATCGTGGCGGTGGACAGTCCGCGCGCCTTGAGGCCCTGCGCGATCAGTGCGTATGGGCTCTCGTGCTCTTCCCACGCGTACACCGTCGCATCCTTGCCCAATGGACCCAGTCGCGCCTGCTCCATGGCGCGCTCTTCCTCGAACTTCGGCGTGATGAGGAATGCGCTGCCGCTGGCCGGAATGAACGCCGCCAACAGGCGCTCGCTCAGCCCCCAGCGAATGCCCGCGAAGTACTCCATCGAGGTGCCGGCGGTGAGCATCAACGCGTCGATGCCGTTCGCCTTCATCAACACCCGTGCGCGCTCAATACGCGCCCGACGCTCGTCGACGGAAATGGGCGTGACCTTGCCCTTCATGGACGTCAGCGCCCTGATGGCGGGGGGCAGACTTGCGCCCGTCTGCTCGACATCGGACAGCGTCGCGTTGAGCGGTGCTGCATCCAAGGTGCGCGTAGCGCCGAGGGAGAGGCCGGCAACGGTGGCGGCGGACGTGCCGAGGAAGGCGCGACGATTGGTCATGGAAGACACCGGATTCGCGTGGGAAGGGACGGACGGAGCCGAACGGGACAAACTCGGCATCCCCGACGATACGACCGGAACGGGCATCTGCGACAGTGGCGGCTTCTGCCTCGAGACTAAATGCTCGGCTCGCCATAGACTCCCACGAGCGATTCGGTCAGATTTCCGCGCCTGCACGCTGCAGTTCCTTCCCTCCAAGTCCTCGCCATCATGCGACTTTTTCGACCTGTCAGTCTCCGGGCGGCACTCCGGCGACTGTCACTGCCGGCGCTCGTCGTCGCCGCCTTCGCCCTCCCCAATGCCGCGCTCCAGGCCCAAGCCACCGGCACTATTGTCGGACGAGTGATTGACGGCGAGAACGGTCAGCCCATCGCGGCGGCCCAGGTGACGGTCACTGGTACCCCGCTCGGCCGATCCACCGCTGATGATGGCCGCTTCACCCTCACCGGCATTCCCACTGGCAGCCAGACCGTCGTGGTGCGACGAATCGGCTACCTGCAGCAGACGCGCGTCGTGATCGTGCGCAGCGGCGCCTCGGTTACGCTCGATGTCTCCCTGGCCAAGAGCAGCGTCTCGCTGGCCGGCGTGGTTGTGACCGCCACCGGCGAAGAGCGCAAGAAGGAAGTCGGCAACGCCGTCACGACCGTGGGCAGCGCCGACTTTGAGCGCGGAGGCGTGGGCAATACGCAGCAGATTCTGCAGGGTCGCTCCACCGGTGTGACCGTGCTGGCCAACGGCGGTGGTCCTGGCACCGGCGGCACCATTCGGCTGCGCGGCGTGAACAGCATCACGCAGGGGAACCGGCCGCTCATCTACATCGATGGCGTGCGTATGTTCAACGGCAACTCTCCCACCGGTGTGTCGTCGCGCCAGTCGGTGTCGCCGCTGAACGATATTCCCGCGTCGGACATCGACCGCATCGAAGTGGTGAAGGGCCCCGCGGCCACCACGCTGTACGGCACGGAAGCGTCCGGTGGCGTGATCCAGATCTTCACCAAGCGTGGCCGCGAAGGGCCGGCGGTGTGGACTGTCGAAGCCTCCGGCGGCATCAACAGCATGGGTGAGTTCGGACCGCGCACCGATCCGACGCGCATGTTCATCCGCGAGTGCCGTGGCCCCAACATGGTGGACGCCAACGGCGTGGCCTTTGAAGACGCCACGTGCCCGGCGAGCGGAACGTGGCTCAAGAACGGGTTCCTGGGACGGTATTCGCTGGGCGTGCGCGGGTCCGGTGGTGGCATCAACTACGCGATCTCCGGCAACCTTGAAAACGAAGAAGGCGTGCTGCGCGTCGGCACCAACAAGACCGGCGGCATCCGCGCCAACATTGGATTCTCGCCCAGCAAGACGCTCACGATTGCGCTCAACAACTCGTTCCAGCGCCGCAACACGGCCATGATCTCCGATGGCAACAGCGCCGACGCGTTCCTGCTCAACGTGTCGCGCGGGCCCGGTTCCAATTTCCGCGGGACCGGCTGCAGCAACGCGACGATCGCCTGCGTGCTCAATGACACCATGTTCTCCAAGGCGAACAACATCGCGGGTGATCACTTCATCGCCGGCGGCACCGCGACGTGGACGCCCTTCGAGAATCTCACCAATCGGTTGTCCGTCGGTATCGACTACAACAACACGGACCAGCGCACCATCAACCCGTTCGGCTATCCCCGCACGCCAACCGGGCAGTACTTCCAGACGCTGTGGAACCGGCAGCTGATCACGGTGGACTATGCATCGTCCTGGAAGCAGACGTACAGTTCGCAGTTTACCGGCACGACGTCGTTTGGCGGCCAGCTGTTCGACAGCCGGCTCAACTCCACCGAATTGCGGTCCGACAATTTCGCCGGACCGAGCGCGCCCACGCTGATCTCGGGCTCGTTGCGGCAGATCACCGACGTCAACCAGCAGCGCGTCATCAACGCCGGCCTGTTCGTGCAGCAGATGATCGGCTGGCGCGACAAGGTCTTCGTCACCGTCGGCAATCGCGTCGACGGCAACAGCGCGTTCGGCCAGAGCTTCGGCCTGCAGAACTATCCGAAGATCAGCGGCTCATGGGTGCTGTCGGAAGAAGCGTTCTGGCCGAAGTTCATTGAGACCTTCAAGCTGCGCGGCGCGATCGGTGAAGCGGGCAAGGCACCGGGTGCGTTCGACGCCACACGCACGTGGAACCCGGTGGCGGCCGAGGGCGGGCTGTCCGCGTTCACGCCGGGTCAGCTGGGCAATCCCAACCTGGGTCCTGAGCGCACACGCGAAAGCGAATTGGGTTTTGACGCCAGCTTCTGGAACGGCCGTTTGGGCGCCGTGGTCACGTACTTCAGTGCACGCACCAGTGACGCCATCATCAACGTGGCTTACCCGCCCTCGCAGGGTTTCTCATCCAACCAGCCGGAAAACGTTGGCTCCATAGAGAACAAGGGCCTTGAAGCACAGCTCACCGCCAGCTTCGAACCGGCGTCATGGGCCAAGCTGGATGCGCGGCTGCAGTACACGAATGTGAAGGGAAAGGCGGTGAACCTTGGCGGACGGGTCCTCACCATCGACGCGCTGTCGCGCAGCTACGTGCAGGAGGGGCTCCCGCTGCCCGCCTACATTGGCCGCAAGGTGAAGAATCCCGCCGAATTCGCCGCGCCGATCGTGGAAGAAAACCAGTTCATCGGTGCGACGTTCCCCACGCAGATCATCAATCCGAGCCTGACGCTAACGCTCTTCAAGGACTTCGCCATCGAAGCGATTGGCGAGTTCCAGCGCGGCGGGCATCTCGTGAACGGCAGCGCATTTCAGAACGCCGGTCTTGGTATCTGGCAGCCGTGTTTCACAGCGCAGCGTGCGCTTCGCGCAGCGGCCGCTGGTGATGCGGCGGCGCTGGGCACCGTGAATGCGCGCGACCGCATGCGTTGCGCTATCAACGCTGCCGATCGCGACTACAGCTTCTGGGTGGAAAGCTCGGACTTCTTCAAGCTGCGCAGCCTGTCGCTGTCGTACGACGTACCGCGCAAGTTCGCACGTGGCGTGCGTGACATGTCGGTCCAGCTCACCGGCCGCAACCTGTTCGTGAACACCAACTACACCGGTACCGATCCCGAAGTCGCCGATCAGGCCACCAGCACATTCTCGCGTCGCGACTACTACAACTTCCCGCCTTATCGCACGTTCCTCGTCAGCGTGAGGACGCGCTTCTGATGCCCACTATGCCTATCCTCTCTGTTTCGTCGCGCTGGTCGCGACGCACTCTGGTCGGCAGCGTTGTGCTGCTCGCCGCCTGCAGTCTTGATGTGAGCAATCCCGGTCCGTTGCTCGACGAGAACCTCGATACGCCCAGCGCGGTCCCAGCACTCGTGAACGGCATGGGCGGTGACCTGTCCAACGCCATCGGCAACTACATCACCCGTGGCTCGCTGGCTGGCCTCGAGCTGGTGCACTCCGGCAACTTCGCCTCCGAACGTCAGTTTGCCACAGGCGTCATCCGCCCAGAAGATGTGAATGGCGACTGGGCGCGCTTCCAGACGGCGCGCTTCGTGGCCGAAAACGGTCTTGAGCGCATGAAGCGTGTACTCGGCACATCGTTCGACGCCAACGTGAACACCCCGCGCGCATACCTCTACGCCGGCTTCGCCAATCGTTTTGCTGGCGAGAACGTATGCAATGCGGTGATCGATGGTGGTCCGTCGCAGCCGAGCAACGTGCACTTCGTGCGGGCCGAGAGCCTGTTTACCAGGGCGCTCACGATTTCGCGCGCGCTCAACAACGTGCCGCTCACCAATGCGGCGTTGGCCGGTCGGGCATCGGTGTTGGCGTGGCAGGGAAAGTGGACCGAGGCCGATGCCGATGCGTCGCTGGTTCCGGCCACGTTCCGGCACAATGCGATCTTCAGCACCAACACCGCGCGCGAGAATCTCGATCTGGCCAACCAGACCATCTTGCGCCGCGAAGTCACGGTGTGGAACACCGTCTGGATGACGGACCGCGATACACGGGTGCCATGGGACACCGTGCGCACGGGCACCACGCTCACTCGTGGGCAGGACGGTACAACGCTGTTCTTCCGTCAGCGCAAGTACAACACCCTGGGTGATCCGGTGGCGCTGGCCAAGGGCACCGAGATGTTGCTGCTCCGCGCCGAAGCCGCGCTGCGCAACAACAACGTGGCGTCGGCGATGACGTTCATCAATCAGGAGCGCGCGACGTTCACCCTGCCGGCGCTGACAGCCACCACCGTGGACGCCGCCTTTACGATCCTTATGCGCGAGCGTGGCGCGGTGCTCTGGCTGGAAGGACGTCGCTTGTGGGATCTGCGTCGCTGGCTGGCGGAGAACCGCAACACCACCTTGCAGGGTCGCAGCGTCTGCGTGCCGATCTCGCTGGAAGAGCGGGGCGCCAACCCGAACCTGGGCGCGCAGTAGTTCAGGCGGGAACTTCGGCGCGCGTTCGCGTCTATCAGTGGTGTACCCGGTTGTAATCGGTTGTACACAGTTATTCTCACTGATGCGCGCGAATGCGCGCCGAGGCATGCACAGTGCAGCAGACCACAGCGTCCCAGAGTCGAGTCGTTGTACCGACTGTCATGACCGCGCGTTTCGCGGCGGTGTGTGCGATCGTCGCCACCATGCTGCTGTTCGGCAGCCGCATAATGCAGGCGCAGACTGGAAAGCCCACGCCGATGGCGCAAGCCGCGGGCGCGCCGACCTCATCCGGCAGCCTCCGGGGAGCAACGGAGTTCCGCAAACCAGCCGATGGCGAGCTCAAGAAGCTGCTCACGCCCATGCAGTATCGGGTCACGCAGCGCGAGTACACCGAGCCGCCGTTCCAGAACGAGTTCTGGAATCAGCACGAGGCCGGCATCTACGTGGATGTGGTCTCCGGCGAACCGCTGTTCAGCTCCACCGACAAGTACGATTCCGGCACCGGTTGGCCGAGCTTCAGCCGGCCGATTGCCGGCGCAAAGATCAAGTCGGTGACCGATCGCATGCTCGGCGTGGAGCGTACCGAGGTCCGGTCGGGCTTGGCGGACTCGCATCTGGGCCATGTCTTCGACGACGGCCCACGCCCCACGGGCCTGCGCTATTGCATCAATTCTGCGTCGCTGCGCTTCATTCCCGCAGCGCAATTGGAGAAGGAAGGCTACGGGCAGTTCTCCAAGCTATTCGCGAGCGGCAAGCAAGCCGGGAAGTAGCAGGCGGCGAGCGGCACTCGCTTGGCGCCGCTGACCCCTTTGTTGCGGTGACGCATCACCGCCGCAACGAATCCCTGCTTCGGTGTCAGGTTTTCCCCTTTGCGGTACGGCAATTCGCGTCGCACCCTCCGTCCACGAGGGACGCCGTATCCGCGTCGGCCCTCCTCAGGCGCATGATCGCCGCGAACGCATGCGGCTCAGGAGGGTTTGTCGATGCCAACGATGCTTCCCACTCCGGACCCGGCGGTCGTGGCCCGGTTCGCCAGCGGCGATGAGACGGCGCTGGTGGGGCTGTTCCGGCACGAGTACGATGGCTTGCTCAAGGCGGCCGGCGAGACGCTTGGTGCTGATCTCGCGCACTATCGCGGCAAAGTCGCGCAGAAGGCGATGCTCGAGACATGGCACGCGCGCGAGCGTTTTGAGAATCCGACGGCGCTGGCCTCGTTCTTGGAGGAGGCAGTGCGGCAGGAGGCCAGCGTACAGAAACGCAAGCATGCGGCGCTGCACCGCCGGGACGGTGAGGCAGCGGCCCATGTGACCGTTCCCGCCATCGACGAGGCGGTCGCGCTGCTGGTCGGGGAACTGCACGCGCCGGCCATGGATCACCCGACGGCGGTCGAGGAGATGCACGTGGCCAAGCGCACCCATGCCAGGGAACATGTGGAGCGGGTTGGCCGGAAGCCGAACTGGATGCTGTACAGCGCCATCGCGGTGGTGCTCGTCGTTGCGATTCTCGGTGCTCAGCGCTTTCTGGCGAAGGCGGGCAATGAAGTGGCGGTAGACCGCGCGCTCAAGAGCGACGAGGTGCAAAACCTCTCCTCAAGCCGAGGACAGCGCGGGACCGTTACACTACGCGATGGTACGCGCGCCACCATGGGTTCCGAGTCCCGGCTTCGTATCCCCGCGGAGTTCGCCGACAAGCAGCGGACGATCGAACTTGAAGGCACAGCCACTTTCGTGGTGACGCGTTCGAACGACGGAGTACAGTCTGTTCCGTTCGCGGTGCGCGTGGGCATGATCACGGTCACCGCGACCGGTACCGTGTTCACCATGCGTCGCTACCCGGAGGACGAGATGATCTACGTGCAGGTGACCGAAGGCGACGTTGAGCTCAAGAATCGCACCTCCGGCAGCACACAGTCGATCAAGGCAGGGGAGGCCGTGAAGGTTGCCGCCAACGGGTCCGTGACACCAGTCGACGGGGTCGCACGCGATGTCGCACTTGCCTGGACCCGCGACAGCATTGTGTTCGATCAGGCGCCGTTGCGCACCGTCATCCCCGAGCTGGTGCGCTGGTTCAACCTTGATGCCGTGCTCGCGGACAGCAGCATCGGAGATCGGCCGGTGTCGATGCGTGTGGCGCTGCGTTCGTCGGGGGAGGCCACCGCCGCGCTGACCAAGGCAGCAGGCCTCGTCATCGCATTCGGTGAGCACGATCGACTCGAGTTCAAGGCATCGACGAAGAAGGAGTAGACGGGCAGGCGGGACTGTTGGAGTGGATATCGGCGTCCTATGGGTGCACTTTTGCACCGCCCATCACCCGATGCGCTGTTTGCTCGGCGTCCGCTTGCCTCCCTCTCCACTCGGTCCCCATGAACATCCGAACGCTCCTCAGCAGCTTGCTGGTCGTTGGCGTTGTGAGCGGTGGTAGCTGGATCTACGCGCAGAACACGCAGACATCGCTCGCGGCGACTGACCTCGTCGAAATTCAGCAGCTGTACGCGAAGTACAACTGGGCCATCGATGCGGGCGATGCGGAGGGCTACGCGTCCACGTTTACGCCCGATGGCGTCTTCAATACCAACGTCGGTCACGATGCCATTGTAAAGTTTGCCGAGGGTTTCCACGCCGGTCTCGGCTCGCGTGTGCGTCACTGGAATACCAACCTTTTGATTCTGCCAACAGCGACAGGCGCGAGCGGACAGGTGTATCTCGTGCTCGTGGATTTCTCCACGAAACCCGCAAGTATCGCGGCGTCCGCGAGCTATTCGGATGAACTGGTGAAAACCGCCCAGGGTTGGCGCTTCAAGAAGCGCGCAACCAAGGGCGATGTGGCGCCACCGGCCAAGCCGCAGTGACGCGACGGAGTGTCCGCGCGCTAGCCGCTACGGCCTGAGCGCGAAGATCAGGATTGTTGGCGCACCGGGATTCTCGTCTGTCCAGTACGGTGACGGGCTCCCGGACGCTACGGCGATGTACTGTGTCCCGCCGATGGAGTACGTCGCGATGCCGGCGCCGATCGAACCGCCGGTGTTGAAGCGATAGAGTTCCTTGCCGGAGACTGCGTCGAAGACCATGAAGTCGCCGGTGAGCTCGCCGGCCATCACTACGCCTCCGGCCGTTGATGTCACCGCACCAACCATTGGGCGCGGCGACTTGTACTTCCACTTGACCGCACCGGTCAGGGCATCGACTGCCGTGAGCCAGCCACGGCCAGCCGTGGGAGAATCAAACGCGAAGTCGCCTCCCAGGTAGTTCTTGCCAGGTACGTAGCGGATCTCCTCATCCGCCTTGAAGGTGCCGCACCAGTCCACTGCCGGCGTGTAGAGCATCTTCGTCACCGCGTTGTACGACGGACCGCTCCACTCCACACCGCCCAGGATGCCGGGGCAGGCGTGCGTTCCCTTGACCGTCACCGGCGCATCGGCGTTCTCGCGGGTGGTCACGGGTGTCGAGAACAACACGGCATGTGTCTCGCGGTTGAGCACACGCAGCATGCCGTCCTTGCCTGCGGTCGCCATCAGCGGCACGGTCTTTCCTCCGATCGTCGCATCGTACAAGGGACCAGCCTGTGTCAGGTCCCAATCGTGCGTGTCGTGCGGAACCAGCTGACGATACCAGGCCAACTTGCCCGTTCGCGCATCGAGCGCCACGATGCTGTTCGTGTAGAGGTTGTCCCCTTCGCGGACGTCGCCGGCCAGATCGGGAGCAGGGTTGGTGGTGGCTGCAAAGACCAATCCGGCCTTCGCATCGAGGGTCATGGCCGTCCACACCGCGCCGCCGCCAACCACGACACCATCAGGAACCTTCCACGTTTCCGAACCCGGCTGCCCCTTGGGTGGAATGGCGCGAAAACGCCAGACGGAGTCGCCCGTGGCCAAGCGAAACCCGCCAATCCAACCACCGATGGCGTTCTCTGAACCGGCGGGTCCAATGATCACCAGATCGTCGTAGATCAACGGCGGCATGGTGAGCGTTTCGCCATTGTCCGCGTTGGCGACTTTCTTCGTCCACACCTCCTTGCCTGTGCCGAGGTTGAGCGCCACGAGGAAGCCATCGGAGGTGCCACGAATTGCCAGTCCGTCTTTCACGGCCACCCCGCGATTCTGCGGCCAACTGGCGGCACCGCGCGGCTTCCAGGTATGGCGCCACTTCGGCTTGCAGGTGCGCGCATCGATGGCCGCCGTCACCTTCGACGTCGTCACGATCATGACGCCGTCCACCACGATCGGGTTGGTCTGGAAGGTGCTTACGTCGCCGAGTTGGTACGCGCACACCGGTCCGAGCCGAGCCGCGTTCGCTGGCGTGATCTGCTTGATGGCCGCATAGCGTGCGCCGGAATAATCATGCAGCGCGTACAGCCAGTTGGCCGTGTCCGTCGCCGCCGCGAGCAACTGCGCGTGCGAGGGCGACGTACCGCGCGGGGCAGACGGCGCTGGAGTCTGTGTCGGAGGTTGCGCTGGAGCCTTGGTCGGCGCTTGCGCCGCCGCGGAAACGGATACGGAAACTGATGCGGCGACTGACGCGGAGAGTAGCAGTGGCATCATCACCATCGCGCGAGTTGCAATCGCGCGTGATGTACGCCTGCACGACCGAACGGATGCCTGACGCATGTCTTACCTCAACGGGAGTGGTGGCGCGGTATCGACGGTCGTGCCAAATCGCACGGCCCTCATCATGACTGGATCGGGCGTCAGTTCCTTCTCGCCGTCGGGCAATCCGTTCTGCTGGAGAATGAACGCCACGATGTCGAGGTACGATTCGCGCGGCAGGCTGGCGGGCTGTTCTTTCGGCATCGTCTTGCGCACGATGTAGTAGAAGTCATCGAGTGTGAGCGCGGGCTTGGCCCAGCTGGCAACGAACTCCGGCCCCGCCAGCGGCGTTGAGGTGCCGCCCTCGAGTTTGGCGCCATGGCACTCCGCGCACTCGGCGTCGAACAGCACCCGACCACGCTCGGCCTGGGCCTTGGTATAGACACCGTCGGAGCGGATCGGCGAGAGGCCGATCAGTCCGAAGGCGACCAGCGGCACGCCGGCACTCAGGCACAGTACGCCCGACAGTACGCCCAACGCTCGACGCCAAGCGCCCCGAGACTCCGATTCAAACACCATGACGCGAGACGCTACGAGCGAAAGCTGCATGGCGCAAGGAAGCAATCAGGCGCATACTCCATGCAGCCCTGAGTTGGTATTCCCCAGCACCGTGGATCCGCCTGATGCCGCGCCGATCTTTTGCTCGCTCATTTTCTGGTGTCACTCCGTGTGCCACCTGGCGAAACACGCTCGGCGCCGCGCTGAGTGTGGTGCTTGTCGTCGCGTCGTCCGCCCTCGAAGCGCAGCGCGCCGCGTTGCCGCGAACCGCGACAGGAAAGCCGGACCTCAGCGGAATCTGGCAGGCCATGACCGCGGCCAACTACGACATTGAGCCGCACGATGCGAAGCCGGCCATGGCCATGCGCGCCGGCCCGGTTGTTCCTGTGCCAGCCAAGGAAGTGCTGGCGCTCGGCGCGGTCGGCGCCGTGCCCGGCAGCCGAGGTATCGTGGTTGGTGGCGAAATTCCGTATCTGCCGGCGGCGTTGGCCAAACGCAACGAGAATCGGGCGAACTGGCTCACGCGCGACCCCGAGATCAAGTGCTATCTGCCGGGCATTCCTCGTGCGACGTACATGCCCTTCCCATTTCAGATTCTGCAGAGCGAGCGAGCGTTTTTCATTTCGTACGAGTACGCCGGTGCCGTACGCGAGGTCTATCTCAGGAATCCCGGACCGCCGGAGACGGACACGTGGATGGGTCAGTCGGATGGGCATTGGGAAGGCGACACCTTTGTCGTGAGCGTGTCCGGCCTCAACGATGGATCCTGGTTCGATCGCGCCGGCAACCACCACACGGAAGCATTGACGGTGGTGGAGCGCTTCACCATGACCAGCCCGAACCACATCCGTTACACCGCCACCATGACCGACCCGCAGACGTTTTCGCGCCCCTGGTCTATCGAGCTGACGTTGTATCGTCACGTGGAACCGGATGCGCGATTGGGCCAATTCAAGTGCGTTCCGTTTGTGGAGGAGCTCCTGTACGGGCACCTGCGCAAGACTCCGATCAAGCCGTGAGGGCCGCCTGATGATCCGACCTGAGAACAACTTCTCGCATCAGGTGATGCGGCGTGTCGCTCGGCGCGTATTCCGCCCGTGTTCAGCGCTGTTCCTCGGGCTGGCCGTGCTCGACAGCATGGTGGCATCGTCGCCGGCTCACGCGCAGGGAGCCCCGGGCGCTAAGCCGGCTGCGCCCGCCGCACGCAAGAAAGCATGGGTCACGCCCCGCACACCCGACGGGCATCCCGATTTCCAGGGCAACTGGACCAACGGTACCATGACGCCGCTGGACCGGCCGGCCGGACTCGGCAAAGCCCTGACGGTTGAACAGGCAACCGCACTGGAGAAGATCCGCGCCGATACCGTCGAGCAGGCCGCCAAGCAGAGCGACCCCAATCGTCCGGCACCGCCCAAGGGGGGCGATGGATCGGTGGGAGCGGCGGGGAACGTCGGTGGGTACAACTACTTCTGGATTGACGCGGGCGATCACATGGCCGTGGTCAACGGTGAGATCCGCAGTTCCATCATCGTTGACCCGGCCAACGGTCGTGTGCCGCCACTCACTACGGCCGGTCGCGAGCGGCAGGTTGAGCGCGCGCGACAGGCGCG
>JANNEV010000043.1:0-2972 GCA_031379145.1 Gemmatimonadaceae bacterium | reverse complement strand
CTCCGCCGAACGCTCCGGCTTGAGATCGAAATTGCCTAACGCGCCCTGAATGAGGGTGGGCTGGTCCGTGTTGGCGACGCTTGTCGTGGCCGCGTTGTAGAACTGCAGCGCATCATTGGGACCGGGTTGCACGCCCGACTGTCCGTACGCGTAGCGCAAACGCACCGAGGTCACGAACGACGGCGCCTTCCACCAGTCTTCGTCGGAGATCAGGTACGACATCGAGGCCTTCGGGTACGCGATGCGCTGGAAATTCGTACCGAACGCGGAGTTCTGGTCGCTACGCACCGCGGCGGTCAGGAAGAGTCGATCGCGCACCGCGATGGCCTGTTCGACGAACACGCCGAACGTCTTTTGAATCGTCGTGGCCTCGCTCACGGAGAGGGCCGTACCGGAACCGACGTTCTGCGAGCCGGGGGCGAGCTGCGTGGAACCTGTCTGGGCACCCTGTGAGCGGAACCCAATGTACTGCGCGCCAACCGTCGTCTTCAGGCTCAACGAACCAAAGAGTGAATACTGCGCCGTGGATCCGGCATCAACGGAAAGATTGTTGATGTTGACGCTGTTCAATCCGCGCGAACCAAGGCGCGTCGTCGCGGTGAGGGGCGGCCCTTCGCCACGATAGAGCAAGTTCTCGTCCAGGCGACCCGTCCAGTCATTGCCCACGGTGATGCGATTGTTCAACCACGTGGTGGGGCGCCAGTTGGCGTTGGTGGACCAGATGAATCGATTCACCGTCTGTCCGGTCTTCTCCGACCACGTGTAGTACGGTGTCCAGGCGCGGTAGCCTTGCAATGGAGTGCCCACACCGCTGATCGTGCCGTTCTCCGTCGTTCCTGGTCCGCCGAACACCTGCGAACCCAACCCGGCGGTGGCATTCGACTCCAGGGAATACCGCTGGGCAAGATTGATGAAGTTGGTCGTCACCCCCACGTCCAGCTTGGGATTGATCGCCGCATTCAGGTTCATGCGCAGCGACTTGCGGTCCATCGCGTTCGGCCGATCGGTCCAGGAACGCAGCGGGAGGTTAAGCGAGTCCACTCGAGTGCGTTCGAACTGCGGCAGCGAAAGCACACCCACTTCCAGCTCGTTCTCCACACCCACGAAGTACCGCAGCGCTTCCGTTCCGCCGGACACTTGCACGCCGAACTTTTGCCGGTCACCCGTACCGAGTGGGGTGAGGTCCGGCCGATCGAAGATATTGAGGATGCTGGTGGAGTCGGCTTTGCACTCGCCTGTCCCCACCCGCTGCAGGTTGCAGAACCCGCGCGTGGACACGGTTTCGCCGGGACGCTTGCCCCAGATGGTCGCAGCCGCCGGGTAGAAATTGCGATCGGTGATGAGTCCACCCTCGCCAGTGATGGCCCAGCGCGCCGCGCCGGCACGACCCTTCTTGGTCGTAACCAGAATCACCCCGTTCGCCGCGTCGGTACCATAGAGCGTCGCCGCCGACGGTCCCTTCACGACTTCGATGTTCTCGATCTCGTCCGGATTGATGTCACCCGTCCGGCTGGCGTTGTTGCCGCCAGTACCGCCGCCATTCCCTGTTGCCGTGCCGAAGTTCGCATTGTTGCTCGTCATGCGAATACCGTCGATGATCCAGATGGGCTCGTTGGACAAGCTCACCGAATTCATGCCGCGGACGCGAATACGAGAGCCGGTGCCGGTCTGGGTACCCGTGGTGACCGTCACGCCGGGTGCGCGTGAATTGAGCAGGTCACTCAGGCTGCCCACCGGCGACACTTCAAGCACCTTCACCGCGTCGATGTTGGCCGTGGCGTTGCCGATCTCCACCCGCCGTTGCTCGCCGGTGGCCGTGGTCACCACCGCTGCCAGGCTGATCGCCGACGCCGTGATCGGCACGTCCAGGGTGACCGTTTGTCCGGCAGCAATCACTGCCGGCCGGCTCTGTTCACCATAGCCCACGCGCAGGATGCGCACCGTGTAACTGGCCAGCGGCAAATTTCGCAGCGTGGCTTTGCCATCGGCCCCCGTAAGTCCGCCGAACGACGTTCCTACAATCTGCACTCGCGCCGATTCCACCGGTCGCTTGGTCGCGGCGTCGGTCACGGTCACGGCCAGCGTACCGCCTTGTTGGGCGTGCACGCGCGGCGGCGCAAACAGTAGCACACCGAGCAGAGAGCCCAACAGCGCCGATGGGCGGCGCCAAGACTGGAGCATGAGCGTTCCTCCTGAAGAGAGTGGGACGAACTGGCATGAGCGTGGGACATGACGCACTTCGCCGCACAAATATCTCAGTACTCAATGCAAAGCGCCAATGGACGGGTCCGGTTTCCACATCGTTACCGGGCGCAGCCGACGCGTGACCAACAGCGACCAGCCTGCTCTAGGTCACCTCCGCATGCCACAGGAGGCGGCGGCGACCCGCCGGTCCCTCCCGGAGAGTCGCGCCAGCGCGTGCTCGGAGGGAGACCGAGCGGCGACTTCGTCTCGGCCGCGCCACAGAACGCCTGCTTGACTGGCGCGATTGCCGGTACCGCGTAGCGTAGGGCTTGTCGAGACGCTTGGACGCTGACGCTACAGCGCCAACCGACTCCTCTGACCCGGCCCTTCCTCAACATCCCGTCATGGATCGTCGCGACTTTCTTGCCGATGTGACACGAGCCGCCGCCCTCTGTGCGGTGGTGCCGAACGCCTGGCGCGTGACCTCGCGCGCCCGCTTCGCCGACAACCCGTTCTCCCTCGGTGTCGCGTGCGGTGACCCGACCCCGTCGGGCGGTGTGATCTGGACCCGGCTGGCACCGCGGCCACTCGAAGCCGAGGGCGGCATGGAGGGCACGCGGGTGGTCGTGACGTGGGAGGTGGCCGAGGATGACGGCTTTCGCAAAATCGTGAAGCAGGGACGAGCCACCGCGGCGCCGGAGTTGTCGTACAGCGTGCACATCGACGTCGACGGACTCGCCCCGGACCGCTGGTACTGGTATCGATTCTCCTCGGGCACCGCGACCAGC
>JANNEV010000036.1:0-11733 GCA_031379145.1 Gemmatimonadaceae bacterium | reverse complement strand
CGATCTGGCCGACACCGCGTCGCGACGTGCCCTTGAAGTACATATGCTCCAGTACATGGGCGATGCCGACGGTGTCATCCGGTTCATCAAAGTACCCGGCCTTGACGTACGTCACGATGGCAACGACCGGCGCGGTTCGGTCACGTCGCACGATCAGCGTCAGGCCATTGGGTAGCGTCTCGCGGATCGCTTCGTCGTGCGGCGCGAGCGCTTCGCCCGGACGCGGGGCGAACGTGCCTGTCATGGTCGCGACCTATTTTGAAGGTGATGCCGACGAGGATGCCGCGGGCGCACTGATGCAGGGCTGCCAGTCGCCAGGACCGGCTCGATCCGTCCACCGCCGCGCCTCATCCGCACGACCCAGACGAAAGAGTGCGCAACCCAGGAAGCCCTGTGCGACTCGATCCGTCGGGTCAAGCTGCAGGGCGCGCACGTAGAACCGGCGCGCCAGTTCGGCTTGGCCATCGGCCAGCAGCACCGCAGCCAATTCCCGCGTCGCAAGCGCGCTCTCAGGCGCAAGGCGAATTGCCGCATCCAGAAAACGCCGCGCACTGGGGAGATTTCCCTCCTCTCGAGCCAATCGACCAAGAAAGATTAGTGGCCGTTCATCCGTGGGACGGGCTCGCACCGCTTGGGCGAAAGACTGCCGCGCCACCTCGCGCGCACCGCGCCGGTACGCCGCGACGGCTTCATCAAAGTCAGGTGAGCTTTCGCGGGAACGAGACCACATCCACGCGCCGACGCTGCCCAGGATCAGCAGCATCGCCACGGCGAGCAGCCAACCGGCCGAACGGAACATGCGACGATGCGATGACGGCGCGGCAATCTGCTCCAGTTGCCGTACGTTCGGCTCGAACTGCGCCGCTGCCGGCCGCGTCGCGCCGTCCGCCTCAGGCCGTGACTCCATACGAACGGGACCCGTCACGATTGGCGAGTGCTCCGACTGTGCAACGGCACGGGCCAGCGACTGCAAAGCGTCGCGCGCAATGGCGCGCACACGCCGCGCGGCGTCGGGCGTGATGGCGTCGTCGCGCCAGTCGGTAAACGCGTGCAGCTCAACGAGGGGGAAGGCCTCGGTGAGTGACAGGAGCTCACACCGACGCGCTTCGCCGACGAGCGCCTGCCCGTGCAGCTTCGGCGCGTTGGTGACCGAATGCAGTAACGCTTCTGCCGCCTGCCAGGCTGCGCCGATTCGTGCGGCGTCTGGCGGATCGGGAGCGTCGACCACGAGGGCAAAGACACGTCGCGCCGCTTCCAGCGCGGCGCGAGGAGTCTCATGGTGTGGCATGCTCACAATCGTCTCATCAATCGGGCGTCTCTGTTGCGGACAGGCAGCGACGGCGCACCATCAGCGAACAATCCGCAGCAGGCCGGCGTCTGCACTGCCGCGAATAAAGGCTTCCGGCGCGTGGGCGGCGATCCGCGTACCGGTCGCGCCGTAGTGGCGGCGGGCCTGGGTCGCCATGAACTGATCCAGCGGCCGTCCGGCATCGTGGGAGTCGCGTAACGCCTGCACGATCTCCTCCCACGTCCCTTCAAACGTCCCGCCGTCGCGCATGATCACGCGATGCGGCCCATCGGTCGCGATCGTGTCGGCAACCGACGCTTCCTGCTGCTGATGCGCGAGTCCGGACAGGAGCGACCCGAGTGTCTCCAACTGCGACTGCGCCTGCATCATCTGCGCGTTCTCCTGCTCAGCGACTGACTGCTCCACTTCCGCCAGCAGTTCGTCGATCACGTCCGGCTCACCGGCAAGTTCCAACAGGCGCGCATCCCACGGTCGGAGCTCCGGGTCGTCGTCCTTGAGTCGATACACGGACTTCTTCAACTCCATGAGACGCCAGATTCCCAAGTCGTCCCAGTGATCTTCCGGTGTGGTTCGATCGAACTCGGTAACCGCACCATCAAGATCACCGCTGTCGTAGAGCAGATTGGCGAGGTAGACACGCGCCTCGGAAAAATCGGGGTCGAGGGAGAGCGCCTCTCGAAGTGCCGTCGTCGCGAGCACGTCGTTGCCGAGCCGATGCTGCGCGTACCCGACGCAGGCCGCGGCTTCGGCAGAATCGGCCGAATCGGCCACCGCTCGTTCGAAGAAGCTGAGTGCCTGTTCCACGAATCCCTCACGGAAAAGCGCCCGGCCGATCTGCAGCATCAAGTCAAGGTCGTCGTCGTAGCCGAGCGCGACGGTCTGTTCGAAGGCGGCCATGCCTTGCTCCACTTGACCGAACTTGAGCAGGACTTCGCCCAAGCCTGCCAGCGCATCCTCGTGCTCCGGATCGAGGACCAGCGATTCCTCGAAGCTGCGACGCGCCCAGGCGAACTCTTCACGGGCGAGCCGCGCGTAGCCGACGCCCACATGCAATTCGACCGCATTCGGGTACAGCGTCAGCCCTTCGCGCAACATCGCGAGCGCGTCATCGTACTGTCCCTCGTTGTAGAGGGCATGAGCGTTCTCGTCGTACTCCTCGGAACTCAGAAACGGAGTGGACATCTTCGCGCGTTCCTCCGATGCAGATGGGTTCTGGGACAGTACTGTGCACGACCTGCAGACTTCAACCACGGCAACACGTGCCGACGTTCCTCCATGCGCTATGTGGTACCCCTTAGAGATCCGGAAGCACCGGGCGAGGTTGGCCCACGGAGCGCGGACAGCGCCACCGCGATCTCCGCGGCCAACGACGCATTGGACTCGAGCAACGCCAGATTCGCCTGCACCGAGGCACCAAAGGTTCGCTGCTGCACTTCGGCCAGCAGGAACGGTGTCACCGCCGCTCCGCGCACACCGGCGAGCGCGGCACTGGCCAGCGCCGCCGCCGTTGCCTCGTCCACCAACGCGCGATCGAGCGCCGCATGTGTCGGGGGGGGCTGCACCACCAGCATTGATCCTGGTCGACCCAGCGCCCGATGCGCCACCCACATGCGCGCCAGCGTATCGGCACTGTCTGCCGTCGCCGACAGAGGTAACCCAGTACCGCTGGTGAAGAACCCCGGCAGCTCCGACGTGCGGTAGCCGACCACGGGTACGCCCAGCGTCTCGAGCCGTTCGAGCGTCGCCGGCAGGTCGAGAATGGACTTCGCACCCGCGCAAACCACGAGCACGGGTGATCGAGCCAATTCCACCAGGTCCGCGGATTCGTCGAAGGGCGCGTCCCGATGCACGCCACCAATGCCGCCCGTGGCGAAGACCTCAATGCCCGCGAGCGTGCTCAGCGCCAACGTCGCCGCCACCGTGGTCGCGCCGTCCGCGCTGTCGGTCATCGCCACGGCGAGATCGCGGGCCGAGACCTTGCGCACGCCGTCACGCCGGAGAAATCGATCCAGATCGACCGGCTCGAGTCCGAGAGACGGCTGTCCGCGAACGATCGCGGTGATGGCCGGCGTTGCCCCGCCGTCGCTGACTGCTTCGATCATGCGCCGTGCCGCTTGCTCATTGAACGGCGGAAGCAGACCCTGCGCGAACACCGAACTCTCGAGGGCGACGATTGGACCGCCGCGCGCGAGGGCGGCGGTAACGGCGGCGGTGCATCGCAACAGCGGGAGTCCATGAGCCACACGTCGATTGTATCGCGCGCGCCCGTTGCCTGCAACCGCAGAATGCCCGCGAGCCACACACGAGAACAGCGCGCCCCTGATGGGGCGCGCCGTCATGATCGTCGTGCGATGCTCCGCGTTCTCACGCTCCAGCGGCGTCGTCGAAGGCGTCGCTCTTCTTGGCCTCAACGAGTTCCCAGTCCTTCGACGTGGGATCGTAGACCGCCATGATCTTGATCGTCTCTCCAGCCCACACGTCGAAGACCTTGCCCGTATTCTGATAGATCTTGATTTCGTGCCCATCCTCGAACTTGAGGATGATGAGCGGATAAGCGTTGTTGGCGTACTGCTTGCGGAGCTTTTTGGGGGGGTGGCTCGTCGGCGCGTTCATGCGACTCTCAGTCAGGGGTCGAGAAAATTCTCCCGCAAGTTGGACGTCCGGCCGCCACCTTGGCAACGGCGCCGCCCAGCGAATCACGTCACGGTGGATGTGACACCCGCAAACCGCTGCCAGCTGCCACTGTCGAGAATGGTGTCGATCGCCGCCACGCAGGTGGCGAGTTCGTCATCGGTGGTGTAAAAGTGCGGAGCAACCCGGATCCCGGCTCCCGGCCGGTAGTCAATCACCACGTTCTCCGCGAGCAGCGCGCGCGCAACCGAGGCGGCCTGCGGCACATCGAACGCCACGGTGCCGCCCCGGCGCGCCGGATCCCGTGGCGCGTGGACACGCCAGCCGCGACGATCAGCCTCCGACACCAGCCACGCGGTCTGTCGCACGCTCTTGGCGCGGATGGCGTCGACGCCCGCCTCCGCAATCAGTCGCGGACCCTCCAAGCCGGCGAAGAGGGCGGGAACGGCTGGCGTCCCCGCCAGCCAGCGCCAACCGCCAGCGGCGTACTCCATCTGATCGGCGAAGGCGAACGGGGACTTGTGCGCCTGCCAACCAGTCAACGCAGGCGCGAACTGCTCGCTGGCGCTCGCCGATGCGTAGAGAAAACTGCCGCCGGGGCCTCCGCACAGCCATTTGAGCACGCCACCACACAGGAAATCGACGCCGAGCGCTCGCACATCCACTGGCATCACGCCGACACTGTGGTACGCATCCAGCGCCACCAGCGCGCCCACGCCACGCGCGCGCTCACAGATGGCCATGGCGTCCATGATGTACGCTGACCGGAACAACACGTGCGAAACAGCCACGAGGCGGGTGCGCTCGGTGATGGCCGCCAAAAGCTCGGGCAGCTCGATGCCAAGACCATCCCGCGACGGTACGACCGTGACACGCGCACCCAGTCTCGGCGCCAGCGAGTCGTACGCGTAACGCACCGATGGAAAGTCAAGCGCCGTCATCACGATCTCATTGCGCTCCGGCGGGAAATCGAGCGCCGTCAGAATACTGCTCATTCCCTGCGTGACCGTGGGAATCATGACCACTTCCCCGGCCGACGCACCCATCAGCGGTGCGATACGATCGCCCATCGTGACCGGCATCTCCCACCAGCCCTCGGCCCACGCTCGCACGCCTCGCGTTTGCCACTGGGTGGCGTACGCCTGCAGCTGGTCCGGAACGGTGCGCGGCATGGCTCCCAGTGAATTGGACACCAGGTACGTGGAGCTCCCGAGAATCGGGAACTCGTCACGAAAGCGGAGCAGTGGATCGGATGCAGTCACGGGGGAATAGTCGCTGAGGAGACAGGATGCCGTGCGATGAGCGGCGCTGGCGGAAACCTACTATGCCGGTGTTGGCTGGAGCTGTCCGTCGGTCGCCGCGACCACACGTCGGCGCCCGCGCCGCTCTTCCATTGCTCGATACAGCACCGGCAGTACGAACAGGGTCAACAGGGTACTCGTCAGCAATCCGCCGATCACGACACTCGCCAATGGACGCTGCACTTCGCTCCCTGGACTGGTCGACAGCGCCATGGGCACGAAACCGAGACTGGCCACGAGCGCAGTCATGAGAACCGGACGCAGCCGATCAGCGGCGCCCCGCCGTACGCGCGCCAACACTTCGTGGCCTCCGTGTTCGTCGTGCCGCAGATGATTCAGGTGCTCGAGCAGCACGACACCGTTGAGCACCGCGATCCCGAACAGGGCGATGAACCCGACGCTCGCCGACAGATTCAAATTGAGCCCGCGCAGCCACAGCGCCGCAATGCCGCCCACGAGCGCAAACGGCACGTTCGACAGCACGAGAAGCGCCTGGGGAATGGAACGAAAGGAGAGATACAGCAGGCCGACGATGAGCAGCAGCGCGGCTGGCACGACGAGCGTCAATCGGCCCATCGCACGTTGCTGATTCTCGTACTGTCCACCCCACTCGAGAAAGACCCCCGCGGGGATCTCCACGTCGCGCGCGATGCGAGCGCGCACTTCCGTGACGAAGCTGCCAAGATCGCGCCCTCGCACATTGCTGAGCACGAGCGCACGCCGCTGCGCATTCTCGTGTCCGATGAGCTCGGGGCCCGTGCTCGTGGTCACGTCGGCGACGGCAGAGAGCGGGACGATCTCCCCTCCGGGGGCTCGCAGCGTCAACGTCGCGATGGAGGCCGCATCGGCTCGTGACGCGTCAGGCAACCGTACGACAATCCCGACCCGCCGAAACCCGTCAATCCACTCCGCGGCAACCTGCGAGCCCATCGCCAGCTCCACGGCGTCCCGCACATCGGCGACGGACAGACCGTACTGCGCCAGCGCCTCGCGTCGCACCTGCATCCGCACCTGGCCGCTGCCTTCCGCCACTTCCACCGCAACATCGGCGGCACCGGGCACCGACGCGACCACTCGCCCGATGCGTTCGGCCAGCTGCTGGTTCTGCACCAGATCCGATCCGACCACCTTGATGCCCAGATCGGTCTTGATGCCGCTCTCGGCCTCATCGAGGCGCATCGCGAGCGGCTGCGTGAAGGACACGGAAAGGCCGGGCACCTGCGCGAGCGCAGAATCGAATACGGCAACGAGACCGTCACGATCCGTGGCTGAGGTCCACTCGTCACGATCCTTGAGAATGACGTACATGTCGCCTTCGAACAGTCCCATCGCCTCGGTTGCCAGATCCGGGCGGCCTTCCTTGGTCACCACCGTCACGACTTCCGGGAACCGTTTGATGATGCGCTCCGCCGCGGTGGACAGGCGAGTGGCGTCGTCGAGCGCCACGCTGGGCAGTCGCCGCGTGGTGATCAGAATCGAGCCCTCGTCGAGTTTGGGCATGAACTCGGTACCAATGCGCGACAGCGACGCCACGGCGATGACGACCAACAGCACGGCCCCCGAGACGATGGTGCGCGGCATGGTCAACGCGCGATCGAGCGCCCGCAGATAGGCTGCGGTCAACGATGTCAGCCACGGTGCCGGCGTCGCATGGCCGGTGCGCAGCGCCCACGAGGACACTGCGGGCACGTAGGTCAGTGCCAGCAGCAGGGATCCGAGCACGGCGAACACCACCGTGAACGCCATCGGCTTGAACATGCGCCCCTCCATCCCGTCGAGCGTGAAAATCGGGATGTACACGGCCACGATGATGGCGATACCAAACAGAATCGGACGTCCGACCTCGACGGCGGCGTTCTCAAACATGTTCAGGCGATGGGTCTCCTTGCCGTGCTCGAGTCGCCGGATGAACCCTTCCACCATCACGATGGACGCGTCCACAATGAGCCCGAAGTCGAGCGCCCCCAGGCTCATGAGATTGGCGGAGTAGCCAAAAAGCGCCATGCCACCAAAGGCAAAGAGCATGGAGAGCGGAATGACCGATGCCACAATCAGGGCCGCGCGCACATTGCGCAGAAACAGGAACAACACCGCGATGACCAGAACGCCGCCCTCGATCAGATTCTTGACAACGGTATTTGTGGTGCGGTTGACCAGATCCGTCTGATCATAGAAGGGCGTGAGTCGCACTCCCTTGGGAAGTGCCTTGCGGATTTCCTCCACGCGAACGCGGACGTCAGCGATCACGCGCTTGGAGTCGGCGCCCTGCAGCTTGAGCACCATCCCGCTGACCACTTCGCCGTTGCCGTCCTTGGTGACGGCACCGTTGCGCGGCAGTCCGCCAAGCGCCACCGTCCCCACATCCGACACCCGGACCGGCACGCCTCCCGACGCACCGACGACGATGCGCTCCACGTCGCCGACGGAATCAACGCGGCCAAGTCCGCGCAACGTGTAACGTTCGCCGCCCTGCTCGAGATAGCTGCCCCCGAACGCCAAGGCGTTCTGCGCCAATGCACGATGCACATCGCTCACGGTCAGTCGGCGTGACGCGAGCAACACCGGATTGACGGTCACTTCCACGCGCTCGATCAGGCCGCCCCACGAATTCACCTCGGACACACCCGGCACCGTGCGCAAGCGTGGGCGCACAATGTAGTCGTGCAGGGTCTTGAGCTCCGTGAGTGAGAGCGTGTCACTCTGCAGCACGTACTGGTACAGCTCTCCCATCGGCGTGGAGACCGGACCCAGTGACGGCTCGATGCCCGGCGGCAACGCGCCCTTCGCATCGCTGAGACGCTGCTGCACGATCTGCCGAGCGAAATACACATTGGTACCATCGGGGAACGGCACCGTGATCAGCGACAGTCCAAACTTGGACACCGACCGGACCGACTGCGCGCCAGGTACTCCCATGAGCGTGGCTTCGATGGGATACGTCACCAGACGTTCCACGTCTTCGGGGGGCATGCCGGGCACCACGGTGATCACTTCAACGCGTGTCCCGGTGAGATCCGGGAACGCATCAAAGGGAATGTGCTGCAGCGAGTAGATGCCGCCCACCACAATTGCGAGCACCCCCATCGCCACGATGCCCCGACGATGCAGAGCGTAGTGCAGAAGTC
Source organism: Gemmatimonadaceae bacterium (assembly GCA_031379145.1). GTDB lineage: Bacteria > Gemmatimonadota > Gemmatimonadetes > Gemmatimonadales > Gemmatimonadaceae > Gemmatimonas. The sequence goes on along the minus strand of JANNEV010000036.1, from coordinate 3,367 downwards.
TTCGCATTGCGCCTACTCCCCTTCGCCGCCGCCGCGACGCTTGAGCAGCTCCGCCTTGGCGATGGCGGCGCTCCCGACCACGATGCGTCGACCTGCGCGCAGTCCTGACACGACTTCCATCTGTTGCACCGAGCGCCGACCCACACGCACCGGCACCGCCTCCAGAAACACGCCCTCGCCGCGCGCCTCGACCGCAATGACCACGGTGTCTCCGTCAAACGCCTGAATCGCTGCGGCGGGCACCACGATCGCCGCCGTGCCACCCTGGCCCTGCACCTCCGCCTGCGCAAACGACTCCGCGCGCCCCACGCGTGATCCCTTCATGGGCGCAGCCAGCACCTCGATGGTTCGCGTCACTGTGTCCATCGTCGGTGCCAGACGCGTCACGACTGCCTCGTGGCGCAGCGCGGGAGCATCGGTGAGCGAGAAGTACACCCGGCTCCCGACCCCCACGCCAGTCGATGCCTTCTCGCTCAGGTGCATCTGCAGGAGCAAGCGACCGGGATCTCCCACCGTAACCAGCGGTGAGCCGGGCAAGACCACCGTGCCGGGTTGCGCCGCTCGCTCGATCACGACGCCAGCAACAGGCGTGCGGATCAACACGTCATGCGGGTCGGTGCCCGCTGGCGTGGGGCCGTCGCCGAGCAGATGCTCAACCAGCCCCTGCGCCCGCTCCAGCTCCGCTCTCGCCTGTTCATGCATGGCATCGGCGGTCTGTCGCGCTGCCAAGGCGCGCTCCAGCTCCGCGCGCGACATGGCCTTCGCGTCCAGCAGACGCTGGGCCCGATCCGCCGCGGCGCGAGCCAGCACGCGCTCCGCGTCGGCAGCCGTCAGCAGCGACGTCGCGCGCACGAGCATGGCGCGCGCATCCATGATCTCATGACTGTGGATCATCACCAGTACGTCGCCCGGGCGCACCACGTCACCAACACGCACCAGCACCCGGGTAATGCGCCCCTCCGTAATGGAGCCGATGGTCTGCACCGCCGCCGGATCGAGCGTGAGCTTGGCGGGCACCATCGCCGATGATCGCCACGCCACGGTGCGCGCACTGTCATACGTAAAAGCCGCGATGGCCACGGCTTGGGCCGAGAGCGTCGCGGTGTCACGCGCCGCGCTCGCGGGGGCTGCCGCATCGCGCGCCGAGCCATCGCTGGCCGAGCGATCACGCGCCGCGGAATCTGGGTTGCCGCAGGCGGCAACGAGCGCCAGCGACGTGAGTACGCCGCTGAGGAGAGAGTCGCGCAACATCACGGGGTCATCCGGATCGAGGAAAGCAGTGGCAGCTCGAGCGGGCCATCCGCGTCGAGCCGAGCGCCGAGCGCGCGCTCCAGTTCCAGGCGAGCAAGCCAGGCATCGGCGGCCCAGCGCACATGCGAGAGCATCGCGTCGGCCGCCGCGCGTTCAGCGTCCAGCAGCTCGGTGAGCGTGGCGTGTCCTTCGCGATACGCTGTCCGCGCGATACCCGAGACCTCACGCCCGCGCGACGCAAACGACTGCGCTGATCCCGCAAGCGCGCGCAGGACGACGTACGCACGCAGCGACGCTGCCGCCTCGGCGCGCGCGCCAAGCCGTGCATCGTCACGAAGGGCTCGCGCCTCGGCCAACTCTCCCCGTGCGCGCTGACGTGCTCCATCATTGCGATGGAAGATCGGGAAGGGTACGGCGACGCCGAGCTGGCCAGTCATGAAGCCGCCGGTCTCCTTGCTGCCGCCCTGCAATTGCCAATCGCCAAGCGCGCCCCGCCGTTCCGCGTTGAGACGAGACTCCGCCTCACGAAACCCCGCCTCACGCGCGGCGATCTCGGGGCGCGCCGCAACCGCAATTGCACGAACACGGGCACTGTCCGGCGGCTCAGGAAGGGGCGGCGCAGCCAGCGGCGCTAACTCGGGAAGCAGCTCATCCGGCAGACCGAGTGCGCGAGACAGGTCGCCCCGTGCGCGAGCCCGTTCGCCGTCAACCAACGCGACAGCGGCGCGAGCGCGATCCGCTTCGAGCCGCGTCCGCAGCGCCACACCGTCGGCAACCAGTCCGTCTCTGGCGCGCAGCGAATCGACTGTGGCCACCTCGGCCAGCGCCGCGGCTTGCGACTCGGCAATAGCCAGCTGTCCGTCGGCAACCGCGGCACGCAGCCACGCGCGCGCCACGCGCAACTCCTGCTCGCTTCGATCGGCTTGGGCATCGGCGGTGACGCGCTCCTGTCCGCGCGCGCCCGCTTGCCGGAGCGCGAGACGACGTCCGGTCACGTCAAAGGGCACGTACACCGTGGCAAACACGTCAGGCAGGAGCGAGCTGCCCAGATTCTCTCGTCGATATTCGACCGTGGGATTCGCGAACTGCTGTCCTTCTCGGACCCGCCCACTCGCCGCCTCGCGCTTCGCGTCAGCCAAGCGAAGTCCGGGCGCGGATTGTCGGGCGAGCGCAACGGCAGCCGCGAGTCCCATCGGCGCAGCGACGCTCGGTGGCGCCGCCTGCGTTCGGGCCAATCGCGGCATCAGAAGCCCGACTGGGGCGATCAAACAGAGCAACAACACGGTCAGGAAAGGAGGCATGCGGCAAAGGTAGCGCCGGCGGATGAACGCTTCGTGAACGTTTCGTGAACGGCACAGTCCCGTACAATCGCAGCACCTCGGCCTTTCTTAACTCAAGTCGCAGCGCCGCGCGGTCGAACCAAGCCTATGCGACATTGCGACGCTGCGATCGCGACACCCAACCACCCTCCGCGTGCCTGCATCCCCGACTCCAGCCGCCAGCCTTCTTGCGTACCAGTTCGACCGCCCAGCCGAGGACCCGCTGGTACGTGTACTGCGCGCGCATGACCGCGCCATTCGCGCCTGCGAGTCATTTGATCACGTCGCGTCGCGGCGGGCGATCAGCTTGCTGCGCCGCTCGCTCGAGTTGGACACCCCGGAAGCGCGAAGTTTCGACGCTTTGTACGCCTGGTGCGAGGATACCGTGGAGATGCGGGACTTCGTGCGTCCCGCCCGCTGCCTGCGTTCGCTTCGAGAGGCCTGGTATCGCACCGCCGTTCCCCGCCCATTGGAACCGCGACGCGACGTACCCGTCTCATAAGGCGCCCCGCCGCGGCAGCTGCACGGTAACGCGCGTACCCGGAGTCGACTGCGGATCGGAGATCGCGATGGTCCCGCCATGTCGCGAAACGATCCAGGCCGCGATGGCAAGGCCGAGACCACTGCCGTCACTGCGATGCGCGCGCGCGGCGTCCCCACGGTAGAACCGATCGAACACACGCGGCCGGTCGGCCGGCGGAATGCCCAGCCCGTCGTCCTCCACTTCGAGGATGGCCTTGTCGGCGACACAGAACACGCGGAGATCGACGCGCCCGCCGGCGTGCCCGTAGCGCAGC
>JANNEV010000013.1:0-1805 GCA_031379145.1 Gemmatimonadaceae bacterium | reverse complement strand
CAATCCGGCCTGCCAATTCACCGCCATCGACTGGAGCGAACTGCGAACCCATGTGTCCGGACTCCCACACATCCGCTTTCCAACTGGGAGCCAGCCCGACAAACGCCGGCATGCGCGCGTCGTTCGAGCCGCGAAATTTCGCGACCACCGAACCCATCGACGGATATCCGTCGCCGTCTTTGATCTTGTCCAATCGCCGGGCCAACGGGTTCCCCGCCTGCATTGTGATCGGCGTGTGGTTGCTCGCCTTGCAATCGACCGAGCGGATGATCGTCAGCTTGTCCATGATCGAAGCTTGCTTCGGCAGATGCTCGCCAAAGCGCACCCCCGGCACGCACGACTCGATGGACGAGAAAGGCCCCCGAATCTCGCGCGGCGCATCCGGCTTCGGATCCCACATGTCGAGATGACTCGGCCCGCCGGAGAGCCAGAACAGGATGACTGCTTTGCGATCCGACGCCTTGGCCGATTCGTTTGCTCGCAGCAACGTCGGCAGTGTCAGACCACCCAAGCCAGCCATGCCCGTTTGAAGAAACCAACGGCGTGAGCCGATGCGAATGGAATCGAACATCATCGTCTCCAGCTTTGATTTCAGATCAATTCAGCAATCGGAGCACCTTCATCGAGCATCGGGACCGGGCGGCCGGCGAAGTCTTTGAAGGAGGTCGATGGATCGATCCCCATGACGTGGTAAACGGTCGCGAGGATGTCTGCCGGTTTGAGCGCACGCTCGATCGGGAATTCGGCTTTCGAGTTGGTGGCTCCGACGACCACTCCGCCTTTCAAGCCGCCGCCGGCCATCATCACGCTGATCGCGTTGCCCCAGTGGTCTCGGCCGGGGATGGCGATGCCGGGTTGGCCGTTGTTGATCTTCGGAGTGCGGCCGAACTCGCCCATCACGATGACGAGCGTGCGGTCGAGAATGCCACGCACGTCGAGATCGTCGATCAGCGCGGCGACGGCGCGATCGACCGCTTCCAGTTTGCCGCCGTGGCCTTTTTCGATGTTCGAGTGATCGTCCCAGTGTGGCATGTCCACGGTGGCGAACGTCGTGCCCGCCTCGACCAGTCGCCGAGCCATCAGTGTGTAGCGGCCCCACGGATTGTTGCCGTACTTATCGATCGCCTTCGGGTCTTCCAGGTCGAGATTGAACGCCTCGCGAGCCTTCCCGCCCAGCACCATCGAGAACGCATCTTGCTGATACCGATCGACCGTCTTCATCAAGCCTGACTGATCGGCTTGCCGCTCGATCTGATCGAGGCCGCTGAGCAGCGACTGCCGATCACCCGCGCGACTCTTGTCCAACTTGCCGAAACTGTCGAGGCACTTCGGTCGGCCGAATTTCCCCTGAGAGTTGTAGCCCAGGTATTTCTGCTCGGTATCGACGTCGAACGGGTTGTACGCCGCTCCGAGATACGCGGCTCCCATGTAGCCGGGAAACAGATAAATGCTCTGTGCAGCCGGCAGTCCGACATACGCCGGCATCCCCGCGACATTCGTCCCGCGCAGCTTCGAGATGTACGAACCGAACGACGGATACTTCTGCGGCAAGCTGGCCGCGTTTGAGCCGAACCGTCCGGTCAGCATCCAGTGACCACCTGCGAAGTGATCGCCGTTGTCGTGATGCACCGAGCGAACGTAGGCCATTTTGTCCGCGAGCTTCGCGTGCAGCGGCAGCGTCTCAGAGACGATCATGCCCGGCACGTTGGTCTGCAATGCTCCGAACGGGCCGCGGTAATCGGACGGCGCGTGCGGCTTGGGGTCGTAGGATTCGAGTTGGCTCGGTCCGCCATCCAGCCAGATCA
>JANNEV010000720.1:0-17119 GCA_031379145.1 Gemmatimonadaceae bacterium | reverse complement strand
CGAGAGCAAATCCGCCATCTCCTCGAACGTGGAACCAAGCACCGTGCCTTGCCCGGCGGTCAGCTCCAGCAGCAAACGGGTGGCGCCGGGTTCTGCTTCGAGTGCCTGTACAATCCCGTCGGCGTTGCGCGCCATCCCGCTGGCACGGTCATCCATGTAGTTGCCCGGATGCGAAACCAGTGCATGCAGCTGCAACGCATGACAACGGCGCAATTCCGCACCAAAACTCTCAATGGACCGCACGCGAAGGTCGGCATCGGGTGATGCGAGATTGATGAGATAGGAATCGTGTGCGCAGCTCCACCGAACGGTGGTGGCGCGCATCGCGCCGGCATACTGCGCGGCTTCCTCAGTGGTGATGTCACGCTCCAGCCAGCGATTGGCCTGTTTGGTGAAGATCTGTGCGCCGGTGGCGCTGATTTCACGTGCTCGCGCCGCCGCCTCCCACGTGCCACCGGCAATGGACACGTGCGCGCCCAATGGAGCCCGGTCGGCTGACGCATCCCCCGCATCAACGACGATGGGGGCCGTGATCGCCGGCGCCTTTGGGGAGGCTGGCTTCCGGCCGGCGACTTTGACGGTGGCCGCCTTCGTTGGGGAGGACGTTGGCGGTGCGGACTTTCTGGCAGGCATGATGGGCGACGTGAAGGCGAGTGAACGAGGTGGTCGCGACATGGGCCGGTCGCGGAACATCCGACCGCCGGAACGGCACTACGGGCGTTGCGCGCGGAGCCACTCCAGCGGGTCCACAGCGCGACCCTTCGGTCGAATCTCAAAATGCAGATGGGGGGGGAGCTCAGGATCGGTTGCGCCCACGGTGCCGATGATCTGACTCTTCGTAACGTCCTGTCCCTTTCGCACGTCCAGGCGGGCGAGCGAACCATACACGGAATAGTCACCGCCACCGTGCTGCACGATCACGGTCGGTCCGTAGGTGCCGACGGCGTCCGCCAATACCACTTGGCCTGCCGCGATACTGCGCACGGTGGTCCCGGTGGCCGCGCCAATACCCATGCCGTTCCAGCGCGTGGTGGTATTGTTGGGATTGATCACACGCCCGAAGCGGTAGAGTATCGCGCCTTCGACCGGCCAGTCGAGACGTCCAAGATCCGACGTGCGAATGCTCGACGGGGCCGCCGGCTTCGCATTGGGAGCCATCTCGACTCTACGACGCGCCGTCTCCAGCGCGGCGATCACGCCTGCAACTCGAGACTCATCGCGGGCAATCTGCGTGAGCCGTTCGCGTGTCTGTTGCGTCGTGCGCTGCACGATGGTCAGGTTCCGTTTCCGGTTGCCCTCCATGTCGCGAAGCCGCTGCGCCTCGCGAGATTTTTCGGCGCGATTCCAGGAAATCTGTTCCTGCAACCGCACCAGCAGTTGACGCTGTGTGGAAATGCGATTGCGCAGGCGCTCCACCCGCCGCACCAGCGAGCGATCGTGCAGGGTCAGTTCGTGCAGGTACTTGTATCGCGCCACCAGTGAGGCGAACGACTGCGCCGACAGCATCGCTTCCACGTCATACAGACTACCACGCTTGTAAATGTCGATCATGCGCTTCTGGAGTATGCCCTTCTTGTTCAGCAGCTCTTGTTCCGCCTGAAGCAGACTTTCGCTCGCTTCGGTCACTTCGCTTGCGATGGTCTGCAGCTGTCGGTCCAGCGCCTCCACCAGACGGACCGTAGTGAGCCGCTGCGCCTCGAGATTGGCCACCTCGTCCGCGAGAGTCCGTGCACTTCGCTGCAGCGTTTCCATGCGCTTCTCCAGCGCCGATCGCTCGCGACGGAGCTTGTCGAGCTCGTCCTGCTGCTGCCGAAGACGTGCGTCGGCGCTCGGCGGGGACGGTGGTGGCTGCGCCGGGATGGCAAACGGCGGCACGACGAGCGCGAGCAAAAGCAGCCGCACGGCGAGGAGGATTGTGCGCATGCCTACGCGCGGCACTACGCGCGGCACTACGCGCACCGGCAACGGAGCGCGTGCTCGCGCCCACTCATGGGTCGCGCCAGATCTGCCGCAGCTGCCGGCTCACGGAGAACCAGCTCCCGGCGAACCCGATGAAGGCGCCGGAGGCGATCCCGAGCGCAATCTGCTCGCGACTGAAAAACTGGGTCGCAACGAGCGTGCGCGAGATTACGGTGTTTGCCAGATACGCGAGCAGCAGGGCAATTACGCCGCCCAGCACCCCTTTGAGTACACCATCGATCAGGTAGGGCAATCGCACGAATCCATCCGTGGCACCAACGAGCCGCATGATCTCGATCTCACGCGTTCGCGCCAGAATAGCCATCCGGATGGTGGCACCGATGATGATCACCGCGACCAACGCGAACACGACGGCCAGGCCCGCGCCGGCCACGCCGGCGATGGTGCGAATGCGATACAACTTCTCCACCCACTCACGTCCGTAGCGCACATCCTCGACCTGGGAGAATCGCGTCAGCAGGTTCGAAACCCGCTTGACCGACTCGGGATCCCGCGCGCCGGGTTGGAGGCGCACCTCGATGGAGGCCGGCAGGACAGAGCTGTCCATCACGTCTCGGAACTCCGCCAGCTCACTCCGGGCCCGTTGCAAGGCGGAGTCGGGGCTCACGTAGCCGACCGCGGCGACGCCAGCCACACGCTGCACCTCGCGAACGAGAGTGTCTGCCGTCTCCTCGCTGGTGCGTTCCACCAGAAACGCACGAATCTCGACGCGGTCTTCGATCGCGATCAACGCCGTGCGCAAGTTGATCGCCACGAGCCCGAAGAGCCCGAACGCGAAGAGCGAGAACGCGATGGTCGTGATGCCGAGGAGTGCCAGAACCGGGGCACGGAGAAACGCCAGTCGCACTTCGCGCCAGGCGAGCCTCATCGACGCCCCCGCAGGTCGGCGACGAGACGCGCCGCGTCAGTGCCGTCGTACGCCAGCGCCCCGCGGTCGAGTTCGAGGAAGCGCAGTCCACTCCACTCGATGAGCGTCACGTCATGGGTGGCCATGATGACGGCCGTGCCCGACGCATTGATCTCGCGCAACAACTGAAATACGCCGCGCGTGGCGCGGTCATCGAGGTTGCCGGTGGGTTCGTCCGCCAGCAGCACGAACGGATCGTTGGCGAGCGCCCGCGCGATTGCAACGCGCTGCTGTTCGCCGCCGGAGAGTTCATGCGGAAAGGCGGTCGACTTCGAGGCGAGTCCTACCTGCGTGAGCAAGCGTGCCACGCGCGGGCCGATCGAAGCGCGGGGCGCGCCCGTGACCTCGAGGGCGAAGGAGACATTGGATTCCGCTGAACGGTCAGGCAGGAGGCGAAAGTCCTGGAAGACGATTCCGAGTCGACGGCGCAGCTTGGGTAGTTCGCGCGGCCTGAGCGTGGCGCTCGAGTATCCCGAAATCTTCACTTCCCCGGACGTGGGTCGCTCCGCCATGGACAGGAGCCTGAGCAGCGTGCTCTTCCCGGCGCCACTATGCCCGGCGAGAAAAAGAAATTCTCCCTTCTCGACCTCGAAGGACACGTTGCGCAGTGCGACGCCCGATCGCGGGTACTCCTTGGTCACGTTGGAGAGTCGGAGGATGCCGGCCATGGCCTACTCCGCGGCCTGTGCAAGGTCAGCAATCAGGTCGCCGGCATCCTCGACCCCAACATCGAGACGTACCCGCGCATCACCGAGCGTGCGCGCCGCCGAGCGCACGCCACCCGCGGCCGTGGACTTCCGAAACAGCCGAAGTCGCGCCACCAACGATGCGGCCTGCGCGTCGTCTGCCAGCTCGAAGAGTACGGTATTACCGAAGTGAACGAGTGAGGTCGCGGCGATGGCATGGTCGGGATGCGAGGGCAACCCAGGGTACCAGACGCGACGCATGGTCGCGCGCTGCTCCGCCCACGCCGCCACGGTCCCGGCGTTCTCACACTGCTTCTGCACGCGAATGGCCAGCGTCGTGAGGTCCCGTCCAAGACGCTCGATCGCTGCCGGGTCCGGCGCATGTCCCCACACGTGCATCTTGTCCCGCACCTCCTCGACCACCGCGTCCGTGCCACACACCACGCCCGCGTCGGAACCCGATTCCGCCTGTAGCCAGCGCTGTGCGTTGTGAATCACCACGTCGGCACCGTGTTCGATTGGTCGAAAGCTGATCGGACCTGCCTCGGTGGAGTCCACCACGAGTGCTACACCCAGCTCATGCGCCAGCAACCGTGGCGGGTTGAGATCGGCCACGCGCGTGGACGTACTCACCGGCGAGGCGAGAAAGAACAGGCGGGTGTTCCGGCGCGTGACGCGCCGCCAGCCGCGCGTTTCCGTCGGATCGACGAACACGACTTCGATGCCGAGATTGGGCAGCTCGCGTTCGAAAAAGCGACGCGTTTCGTCCTGGACCCAGGCGCTGGCAACCACGTGGTCGCCGGTGCGCAGCAGGGAGAGCATGGTGCAGCTGATGGCCGCCTGCCCGCTGCCCAGCACGATCGCGGCCTCCGCGTGCTCGAGCGCGGCGAGGCGCTGCACGACCGAGCCGCCGTGGAGGGCGATGGTGGCGTGCGTGTCCGTTGCCACCGCCGCCGGTGGCCGGTTCACGCGCGCGTTCCGCTGTCGGTGTCCAGTTTGATGACGCGGACGACTTCGGAAATCGATGCGCCAACAACGTCGCGGAGCACCACCTGCCCACGAGCCAGCGTATCGTCGATCTCCAGCTCTGCCAACTCCTGCCGGCGATCGGTCACGATGCGCACCAACTCCTGGTCGGTGAGCAGGCGCAGGGCGGCATCATCACTGCGCATTCGAATCAGTGGCCCACGCGCAGGGTCACCGGACCGGGTGGAGATAAAGCCGCCCACCAGCAGTGGCGCCGAAAATCCGCCAAAACCCTGCGGGTTGCGATTGGACTTTCCTGTCGGAATCATGAGAGCTCCGTGGTAGTGCCCGGCACCGCGAATCCGCTGGCGTGGTGCATCAGCAGTCGGCGGAGCCGGAGGCGTTCGAGATGCTGAGCGGCGATGCGCAGTTCGACATCCAACAGACGAGCGACCGACTCCGCATGTACCGGCCCGTGGTCGCGAACCGTCTCCCAATGCAGCCGCTCGCTCTCCGTGACGACGCCGTACAACTCGGCCATGCCGTCAAAGAGCGCAACCAGGGCCAGCGAGTGGCGTTCCAGCACCGTCTCGATCGGATCGAGATGCGCGTCGTGGATGCCGCGGAAGAGCACATAGCCGGTGGGGCCGTCGTCCGCAGCGTACCGGAGCAGCAGCTTGGCGACGATCTCATCGGCGCAGGAGAAATCGAGCAAGCGCACCTGAGAAAAATCGATGGTGGTGACCACGGGAATGCCGATTTCCACCACCTGACGCTCGATCGCGGTACGCACGGCCGCGCCGGTGGGTCGGGTCACGAGGTTCGAATACAGGTCACAGACGGTCCCGCGCAACACTGAGCTCACATCAATGTGCAGTGTCACAACGATTGGCCCCGCGGCTGCGGTCGCGTGCTCGCGCCGATCTTGCTGCGCGGTGCGGGATCGCCGATGCGTTCGGGAATGGTGATCTGCATCTGTGTGCCGGGAAAGTATGGCATCGATTCCGTCATCGGCACGTCCTCATCCCACTCCGGGGTAATGGCGATGCGCGCCGTACCGCTCCGCACGGAAAGTTTCCCGTGCCATCGTCCGACGAAACGACGAATGCCGGCCAAACCTTGCCCGCGTCCCTTGTCGCCATGGCGAAAGCGACTCATGGCGCGCAGCACGGCGTCTTCCAGTGCCATCGCATCATCCCATCGGTCGCTGTGCCGATGCCCCGGCGTACTCTCCAGTGAGCGGCGAAACCCCATGCCGGCGTCGCACACGGCGATGACCACCACGCGACGTCCGAGACGTCGAATGTACTTGTACGTCTGCACGGCGACCCAGCCACCCTGACCGGCGTGCTCCACGATGTTCTGACACGACTCGCTCAACGTCATGCCGAACGCTCCGGTGATCGCCGTATCGAGGCCGAGCTGCCCGTGCAGGATGTCCGCTGCCTTCTGCTGAATGCGACCCACAACGCCGTGCACATCGTCCGTCTTCGTGATGGGTGTGATCTCCAGCAGCACGTCCGACTCGTGCGCCTCACGCGGTCTCGGCACGCTCCCGTGCAACTCGAAGACGTCGGCGGCATGACGGAAGAATCCTGTGCGCGACCAGTACGACAGTGTGTCCGGATTCTCGGGCACCGCGAAGGCCACGCGCTCCTCGCGCGACTGCGCGACGCAGAGCAGTGCCGTCAGGCCGTACGGCGACGCCCAGCGCGTATGACGCGCATCGACGAGGAGCTTGGTGCCGAGGGGAACGGGCGCCAGCTGTTCGAACAGGTGTTCGACAGTCTGCTCGTCGAGCGACGGCGGCACGTTGATGACGGTGGTCACGACGCGCTGAGCTCCCCTCGGAGATGATTCGACAGGCCAGACGCCCCGCGGTGTTCCACGTTGCGCGATGCCGCACGATTCGCGGCGGAGATGGCGTCCGTCAAGTTATCACCCGCGAGCAGTCGGGAGAAATGGGTCGCCCCCCACACGTCGCCGCACCCCGTCGGATCACCTGGTCCGTCGAGGCGTGGGGGAACGGCCGGGATCAGCGCGGTTCGAACCGCACCCAGTGCGCCCGCGGCGCCGCGAGATCCCGTCACAATCACAGACGAGACATCACGCGCCTGCATGTCGCTCAGTCTTTCCACATTGGGGGCAGCCACGTAGACCGCACCGCGCTTGCCCAACGTGACGCACAGACACGAACAGCCCGACGCCATTGCCGTCGCCGCCAGCGCCATCGAATCTGGCGCCATCATCTGGAGTTCCTCTTCATTGACCTGCAGGACATCGAAGCAGCCGCACCAGGCGGCCACGTCAGGCAGCGGCCGCATCACGCGTAAGCCATCTGGCTGGATCGCAAACACCAACATGTGCAGATCGCAGTAGATCGGTCCAGCAAAATGCGCCCGCAGCAACTGCGCGGTCTCGAGGTCCAGCTCCCAGCCGCTCAGGAAGTTGATGTAGAGTGCGTCGAGCCGAGCCGCATCGAGCAACGGCTTCAGTCCGAGCCAGGTCCATCCGGGCACGCCACCGCTCAACACTTCGCTGCGGCGCTCGTCGTCCAGATAGCGCAGCTCCACGCGATTGTTCGGGTAGGGCACCGCAATGAGCGCGGCGTCGGGCGCCAACCGCCGCAATGTGCGGCAATACGCCCTCGCCTTGTCCACCATGTCGTCGCCAACCTTGATGAGCGGGACAATCTCCCAGGTCTCGTCGAGCGCGGCGTCGAATCCCGACAACGCGTACGAGATGCCGCCCCACTCTTCAATCGGCACGGCGCGTCGATCGCGACCGTGGATCACGTCCCAGCACAGACTGCCAATGACTCCGACGCGACGACGCGCGCGCTGCACGGGCGCGAGGGTCGCGTCCGCCGCTGTCACGAGGCCATCTGTGCTCGGAAAGCCGCTGCCGCGCCCACCACGCCGGCATTGCCTGGCAATTCGCCGGGCACAATGCGGCAGGCGTCGACGGCCACGCGGAACGCGCGACGCCGCACCTCCGCTCGCAGCGGCTCGAAAAGCGCCTCGCCCGCCTGTGTCACTCCGCCCGCGATCACGACCACGTCGGGGTTGAAGATGTTGAGCAAGTTCGCAATGCCGGTGCCGAGAAATCGCGCGGTGTCGCGCACCACATCTCGCGCCACCAGATCGCCGTTCGCCGACGCGTCGTAGACGGTCTGTGCCGTGATGCGTCGGGCATCGCCGTCCACCATTGAAAGCAGAATGGAGCCGCCATCCGAGGCCAGTGCTTCACGGGCGCGCTCCGCAATCGCCGGCCCCGACGCATATGCCTCAAGGCAACCATAGTTGCCACAGCCGCAGCGGCGGCCGTTTTGATCGATCGTGATGTGCCCCAGCTCGCCCGCCATATCGCTGGATCCGTGATACAGTCGCCCACCCAGGATCAGGCCGCCTCCGATACCGGTGCCGATGGTCAGGCCCACGACGTTGTGCCCGCCCCGCGCGGCGCCAATCCACCACTCGCCATATGTTGCGCAATTTGCATCGTTGTCGATCGCGGCAGGCAGACCGGTGAGGGTCGCCATCTTGTCGCGCAGGGGGACGTCTTGCCACTTGAGATTGGGCGCCACCTTCACGACGCCTTTCTCTCGGTCGAGCGGCCCAGGGGCGCCAATGCCAACGCCCTTGAAGGCACTGCGTGGTGCCCCCGTTTCGAGCATCGCCTTCACGATGGTAGTTTCGACCATGCTGGCCATGCGAGCGATGACCCGATCCGCTCCTTCCTCGGAACGCGTTGGTTCGCTGTGCATGCCAACCTGCAGGGCTCCATCGTCCGACATGGCGCCAACAACGATGTTGGTGCCGCCGAGATCGACGCCGATAAAGAGAGAGTCATGTGGCATGGGCTCAAGATAATGCGCTCGGTCCCCCAGAGCGCCAGCACACTCGCTCACACGCCTGTTAACACGGCCTCTACGTGCTCGTCCAATGATGCAATGAGCCCTCCTTCACGACTTCCGTCTGCCCGTCGATCACTGGCGATGCTGGCCATGCTGGCCATGCTGGGCATGCTGGCCGTGATGACGGCCTGCGGCGGAGCGTCCGTTACCAACGTCTCCAATCCCTCGGCGCCTGGTGCACCGACGGTGCCCGCGGTGCCGGACCCGCGCACGCTTTCGCCGTACTTTCCGCCGCTGACCGACGCGCCGTGGGATACGATTGCGGCCGCGCGGCTCGGCTACGACACGACCGCACTGCGCGCGGCGCTCGACTGGGCTGGCACTCAGCAGTCCACCGCCGTGGTCATTGTCTGGCGAGGCCGTATTGTTGCGGAACGGTACTGGCGCGGGTGGACGGTGCGGACTGACTCCATCATTGCCTCCGCCTCAAAATCCGTTGCAAGCGCCCTCATTGGCGAGTTGGCCCGACAACAGCGGCTGTCGCTCGATAGCGCGGCTTCGAAATATCTTGGCGTCGGCTGGTCGCGCAGTCCCGGTACCGAAGCCCGCATTACCGTCCGTCACCTCCTCGGCATGATGTCGGGACTGGACGACTCGTTAAAAGTGGTCGCGTTGCCGGGCAACCGGTTCTACTACAACAACCCCACCTATTACCAGTTGTTCGGTGTGTTGGCGGCCGCTGCGGGTCAGTCGATCACGGCAAGCTCGAAAGCGTTGCTCTTCGATCGCATCGGCATGAGTACCGCCAACTGGAAGCTCAACATCGACACCGGGGAATTGGGACTGATTCTCAGCTGCTCCGCGCGCGACATGGCGCGGTTCGGCCTGCTGGCGCTGAATCGGGGACGCTGGAACGGCACGCCGGTTCTGGCTGACAGCGCCTGGTTCACGGCGTCGTGGCGCGCGGTGCCTCCAGACAACGCTGGATACGGACTGCTCTGGTGGCTCAACGGCAGCGCATCCTACCGCACCCCTGGGCCGTATCTTCTTCCAACCATCCAGGGCGCGCTGATTCCGTCGGCTCCGTCCGATCTCGTGGCCGCGCTCGGCAAGGGCGACAAAAAGATCTACGTCATTCCGAGCCTGGAGCTGGTCGTGGTCAGACATGGCGACGAGGCAGATGTCGCCGGCGGCAACCCGCTCGCGATTTCAGCGTTCGACGAGCAGTGGTGGCAGCGGCTCAAGCTGGCCTTCAAGTACTGAGTGCGCGACAGCTCGCGAGTCGAATCGCGAGTTAACTCGCGAGTCAGCCTTCGCTGGTCAGCGCCGCGACCTGGCCCGCCACCTGCTCGGCTGATATGTCTCGCATGCAGCGCCAGTGCCCCAGCGGGCAGGTCTGCGGCCCGTGGGCGTGACAGGGCCGGCAAGGTAGTGCGGGCTGCGCCACGATCTGCTGACGTGTCGCCAGCGGGCCGAATCCGAAACCCGGCACCGTTGGACCAAAGAGCGCCACTGTCGGTGTGTTCATCGCCGAAGCGAGGTGCAATGGCGCGGAATCGTTGGTCACGAGCACGCGCGCTCGCGCGATCAGCGCCGCCGATGCCAGCAACGACAATTGGCCCGTTGCGTCTATGGGCGGAGATGCTCCCATTGCGCGGCGCGCGCGGCTGATCGCGTCAGCCAATGGTGCGTCGCCCGGTCCCCCAATCACCACCACGCGATGCGATCGCAACGCTTCATGCCTCGCCAGTTCCGCGGACAGGGCATCGAACGAGGGCCAGCGCTTGGTCGCCCACACGCTGCCCGGTGCGAGCGCGATGAACGGCGTACTCGGCTCCACGCCGCCCGCGCACAGCAGCATATCGACCGCGGCCTGGTCGCTGTCGCTCGGATACAGCGTCGGTCGGACAGGCGGTGCAGTCGTATCGGCCGTGTCTGATGCGAGCTGCCAGATACGCTGCGCATGGTGCAACTCCCGGCGGAACGGTACCCGTGTGGTGTACAGCAGCCGCCCGGGCGACGAGTCGAATCCGATGCGTGTTGGAATCTTTGCCAGTTGCGCCAATGCTGCGGTACGCAACGAGCCCTGCACCACGTACGCGGTCGCAGCACCAACGTCGCGCAGCGCCCGCGCCACGCGCAGAATACCGAGCGTCCCTCGGTCCGCGCCTCGTTTGTCGAAGACGATGACCTCCTGCACGGCGCGATGATTCGCCAGCAAGGCAGCGTTCGCCGGCGTCGCCACAACGACAACACGCCCTCGCTCGGCCAGTCGCTCGAGCAGGGGCGTGGTGAGGATCATGTCCCCGAGAAAGCTGGTCTGCAACACGGCGGAGACCACGGCCCGATCAGTCCACCTGAAGCACGGCGAGAAACGCTTCCTGCGGGATCTCCACGCTGCCCACTTGCTTCATTCGCTTCTTTCCTTCCTTCTGCTTCTCCAGCAGCTTGCGCTTGCGCGAGATGTCGCCGCCGTAGCACTTGGCCAGCACGTCCTTGCGCAATGGCTTTACCGTTTCGCGCGCGATGACCTTCTGGCCGATCGTCGCCTGGATGACGACTTCGAACAGCTGTCGCGGAATCAGCTCCTTCAGCTTCTCCGCAACCTTGCGGCCCCACTCGTACGCTTTGTCCTTGTGCACGATCACGGAGAACGCATCGATCGCGTCGCCGTTGATCAGCATATCAAGCCGCACCAGATCACTCGAGCGATACTCGAGCATTTCGTAGTCGAGCGAGGCGTAGCCGCGGCTCACCGTCTTCATCTTGTCGAAGAAGTCGAGAATGATCTCGCCGAGCGGAAACTCCCAGTCCAGCTCCACGCGCACGGTGTCGAGAAACCGCGTGTTCTTGTAGACGCCACGACGCTCCATGCCGAGCGTCATGATCGGACCGATGTACTCGGCGGGGCACATGATGCGCGCGCGGACGTACGGCTCTTCGACAGCCTGAATGACCACCGCCGGCGGCATCAGCGCAGGATTCTCTACCAGCATCACAGTGCCATCGGTCTTGGTGACGTGGTACTCGACGCTCGGTACCGTGGTCACGAGATCAAGATTGTACTCGCGCTCCAACCGCTCCTGCACGATCTCCATGTGCAGCAATCCCAGAAATCCGCAGCGAAAGCCAAAGCCCAGCGCGGTGGATGTTTCCGGTTCGTACTGCAGCGACGCATCGTTCAGCTTCATCTTCTCAAGCGCATCGCGAAGCAATTCGTACTGCGTCGTGTCGGTCGGGTAGATACCGGCGAAGACGAACGACTTGACTTCCTGATAGCCGGGCAACGCTTCAGCCGCGCGATTCTCCGCGTCGAAGATCGTGTCGCCTGCTCGCGTTTCGCGCACCGATCGTACCGACGCCAGCACGTAGCCCACTTCGCCTGCCTGGAGGCGATCGGTCTTGACTTGACGC
Source organism: Gemmatimonadaceae bacterium (assembly GCA_031379145.1). Lineage (GTDB taxonomy): Bacteria > Gemmatimonadota > Gemmatimonadetes > Gemmatimonadales > Gemmatimonadaceae > Gemmatimonas. Next base: position 5,310 of record JANNEV010000720.1, on the reverse strand, counting down.
AGCTGCAGCAGCCCGACCTCGTCCACTTCGTAGGTGTTGTCCGACGCCCCGAAGGTGATCTTCATTCCCTTCTTGAGCTCACCATCCACGACGCGAATGCTTGGGATGGCGCCGCGATACTTGTCGTAGTACGAGTCGAAGATCAGCGCGCGCAGCGGACCATCCGGGTTGCCCTTGGGCGGCGGCACCAGGGCCACGATGTGTTCGAGCAACTCCGGTACGCCGACGCCTTCCTTGGCGCTCACCGACAGCACGTCTTCCGGGAGGCAACCGATGAGGTCGCACACTTCCTGGCGACGGCGCTCGGGCTCGGCACCCGGCAGGTCGATCTTGTTGAGCACCGGGATGATCTCGAGCCCGGCGTCCATGGCGAGGAAGAGATTCGACAGCGTCTGCGCCTGAATACCCTGTGATGCATCGACGACGAGAATCGCGCCTTCGCATGCAGCGAGCGAACGCGAGACTTCGTACGTGAAGTCCACGTGTCCCGGCGTGTCGATCAGGTTCAGCTCGTACGTCTCACCGTCCTTCGCCGCGTAGCTCATGCGCACGGCGTTCAGCTTGATGGTGATGCCGCGTTCGCGCTCGAGGTCGAGCGTGTCGAGCACCTGGGACTTCATTTCGCGCTTCTGCAAGGTGCCGGTCATCTCGATCAGGCGGTCGGCGAGTGTCGACTTGCCGTGATCGATGTGGGCGACAATGCAGAAGTTACGGATGTGGCTGAGCTGCAACGGATTGCGGGCTGAAGGACGGAACTGGCACAGCAGGGGAAGATAGCGGGGTCCCCAAGGAAAGAGGCGACTGTCCCGTCAGGACAGTCGCCTCAGACCTTCGCCCAGTGATGAGCGCGCTAGATGAAGGGCTTCCCGCTCGGCGGAACCTGCGGCGGCGTTGGAGGTGTCGGCGCTGGAGTCGGAGTCGGGGGAGGCTGAACAACTGGCTGCGGTACCACCACCGGAGTCATCGCGTCGACGACGCGTTCGCGGCGACGGGACTCAGGAGCGTTGCTCGTCCATGGGGAGCTGGGCTGCCTGTCAACTGCCCGAGTCTGGTCGTTGGAACTCTGGATTTGGCTCGTGCCGCTGGAGGCGCCGATTGGCGTTCCCGCGCGCAGGACGTCCCCAGTCTGCGCCGGGGAGCCGTCGACGACACGTTCCCGCTGGCCCCGCAACAGCTCTTGCAGAATGCTGTTGGTGCTGGTGGAGAGCTCCTCCATCCGTTCGCGACGCACATCGCGCACGTTGGGAAAGCGGCGTTCGCTCTCTGTTTCGCCGCGGCGCCAGCTCGACTCCTCGGTTTCCAGAATCTCGCGCGCCCTGCGGCGTGATCCCTCGATCGGCTGAGACGGCCCGATCTCCTCGATCGGTCCGCCGCGCGCGCGGTCATGGCCCATCGCTGCGGTATCCGGCTTGGGCTGCCGGATGAGCACGTTGCCGGTTTCCTGCGGAATGATGGCGCGCGGCCACCAGGCCACGCGATAGCCGCCCTCGCAGCCGAGCAAGCCGACGAACTCGCGCGTGCGTTCGATGCTTGCGACTTGACCGCCAGACGCCAGAAAGGGCTGCCCGGGAATGATGGACTGCTGTTGGGCACCGATGCGCATCAGGTAGTTCATCACGTCCGACACGGGGAACCCGTTGTTGAACGGGGAGAAGAATTCCGCCCGTTGCAGGTTCGCCTGGATCGTGGACGTGCTTCCGCCGCACTGATCTTCGAACTGCCACATCGTCGCACGATACGAGATCGGAATCGGACTTGCGGCGCCCTGAACCACCGCATCATACAGTGTGCCTGTGGGATACATGGCCTGCGCCAGGGAGCGAATGAGCGATGGCGCATCGGTGGCCGAAGAATCGGTGACCAGCAGGTCTGGTCCCCAGCCGCTCAGGTCGGCGAATGGGTCCAAGTTGGGTTTCGTTTTCGACGCGAACCCGACAACCAGCGGAGCCTCACCGTAGTCCACGAGGTGGAGCAGTTGCGTCGACGACAGAGACCGGACGCCGTACTTCCGTCCCGCTTTGAGCCTCCCGGACGTGCCGGGACTGGCTGGCGACAACACCGCGATCGGAAAGTTCCGACGACCACGCGTAACCGCGAACACCGTGACGTACGCGTCCTGATCAACGGAAAGTGTCGTTCCCGGCCAATCCTTGTAAGCGGTTACGCCGCCCGAGCTCCTTAGCGTGAGTCTCGGCTCGGCCTGCTGGGCGCCTGTGCCGCCAGCCGGAAGCAGCAGAGCGACCATGACAGCCACCGCAACACGATTCGACATTGCAGACAAGTCAACCTCCGCGAAGCGCGGGTACCCGAGGCGTGCGGGAACAGCAATTCCCGTCCTCGACCAAGACAAAGGTAGGACGCGGTGTCTTGGTTGTCGATACAGGACCCCTTCTGACGATCCCCTGTCCCGGAACTCAGTTCGAAGCACCGCAGGCGCGTTCGCTGCCCGGTCGGTAGTTTCCTCTCCGCCCTGGTATTCACCCGTTCGCTTTCGCATGACGACTTCGCGACCAGATCAGCTCGACCCCGCCGTTCTCGCCGCGTTAGGCCACCTCGAATTGGTGGCCCGCTGGGTCGTGGACGGGTTCATCACCGGGCTGCACCGTTCGCCGCGCAAGGGCTTCAGTGTGGAGTTCGCCGAGCATCGCCCTTATCTGCCGGGCGACGATCTGCGCTATCTCGACTGGCGCATCGCGGCGCGCGCTGACCGGTGGGTGGTCAAGCAGTTCGAGGAAGAGACCAATGCGCGGGCCATGATCGTGCTCGACGTGAGCCGGTCCATGCAATGGTCCGGCGATCCGTCACGCCTCACCAAGTTGGCGTACGCTGAGCGGCTCGCCGCTGCCGTCGCGCTCCTGCTCATTCGACAGCGTGACGCCGTTGGCCTGCTGCGCTTTGATGCGGGCATGCGGAGCGTTGTACCACCACGCGCGCAGCGTGCGCAGTGGCGCCGTCTCGTCGCGGCCTTCAGCGAGCCGGGCGGCGGCGAGGCGTCCGACGTGGCCTCGGCGCTCATGCAGGCCGGGCGACTCGTGCGCCGTCCCGGTTTCGTGGTCTTGCTCTCCGACTTGCTCGTGGATCCCGCGCCTGTTGCCGATGCCGCTCGGACCCTTCGCGCTCGCGGACACGAGGTGTTGGTACTGCACATCATGGACCCGGCGGAACGCGATTTCCCCGAGTCGGGAGAGGCCTTGTACCGCGATATCGAAACGCGAGTCGAGGTGCCCGCGGCACCAGCCGATGTACGAGCGACCTATCAGGCCACGGTGCAGGACGCGCTGAACGAGTGGCGCGCCGCGCTGGGGCGCGCCGGCGCGCGGTACGCGCTCTCGATGACCGATGAGCCGTATGGGCGTGCGCTGCGCCATCTGGTCGGCGTCAACGGCCGCGGCGCGATGGTCTGATGGCGTTTCTTGCCCCGTACTTGCTCGGTTTGGCGGCGCTCGTTGGTGTGCCCCTCGCCGTGCATCTGCTGCGTCGTCGGGTCAACCGGCGCGTCGATTTTCCCGCCGTGCGCTACCTGCTGCGTATGGAGCAGGAGCACAGCCGCGAACTCAAGCTTCGCCACCGACTGCTCCTGATCTTGCGAGTGCTGGCCGTGCTCGCGCTGGCGCTGGCTGCCGCCAGACCGATCGCGAATCTCTCCGGCCTTGGGCACGCCCCCCTGTCCGTTGCGATTCTCATTGACAACTCCATGAGCAGCGGCGCCGTGCGGGATGGGCGCGCCGCATTGGATGATCTGCGCGCAGATGCCCGGGAGCTGCTGGGTCGCCTGACCCCGAACGATCGCGCCTGGATTGTCACGGCCGATGGTCGCGTGATTGGTGGTTCGCTGGAGACACTGCAACAGGTCGCGACCGATCTCAAACCGCTCGGAGGTCGTGGTGACTTGGCCGCGGCCACCAGACGGGCGCTCTCACTGGCCCGCAGCGGCGCGCCCCGTGCACCCGCGGTGGCGATCGTGAGCGACGGACAGCAAAATGCATTCGCGACCGGCGGCGACAGCGCGATTCTCGCCGCGGATGTTCCCGTGCTGGCGCTCGTACGACCGCGGAATTCGTTCAGTAATCACGCGGTGCTTGAGGCGGCGGCTTCGCCGGCCCGCTGGACCCCCGCCGGTGGCGTGCAGTTCGCTATTGCTGCCCCGGAGCCCACCCCGTGGCGTGTCACACTCGACGGCCGCACGGTGGCTCGCGGAACCGCTGCGGCTGGTACCCTCGGGTCGCCTACCCGCATCGCGCAGCGTCTCTCGAGCGCGACTTCGGGATGGCTTCGCGGGAGCGTGGAGCTGGACGCCGACGAGCTTCGCGGCGACGATACGCGATGGTTCGCCGTTCGCGTGGCGCCTCCGCCAACCGTTGCTATTCGCGGTGAGGCGGGCCCGTTCCTGCGAGCGGCCCTCACCACGCTGGTCGAGGAGAAACGTCTCGGCCGCGGCGTGGAAGGCGCGGTGGGCGTGGTCACGGTCGCCGGCGCCGACGCCTCCAACGTCCGCGGGCCCGTGCTGCTCACGGCGCCCACCGATCCGGTGCGCGTCGGAGAAGCCAACCGCACGCTGGCGCGACTTGGGGTGCCGTGGCGTTTTGGTGCCATCGCGCGGAATCTCGTGCTCGCGCGAGCAACGGACCCGCGACGGGTTGCGACGACGAACCTATCCGCGGTCGGTGACGTGCCGCTCGGCCACGCCCTGGACGGCACCGCTGTTCGCGAGCGTTTCCCTCTGGTTCGATCTCCTGGCTCGGCGGGCGCGTCCGTGCGCACCGACACGCTGGCCACGGCGGGAGGTGCGCCGTGGATCGTAGCCGGTGAGAACTATGTGTTGATCGGTTCCGCGCTTGATCCCGACGCCACCGATCTGCCGCTACGGGCGGGCTTCGTGCCTTGGTTGCTGGAGGCGTTATCGCGAAGGCTCGGAGACGAAGGCGAGCTGTATTCGGCGCATCCCGGTCAGGCCCTTGGCGGCTTCGCCGGGGTGACGGCACTGGAACGGCCTGACGGCACACTCGTTTCCATGAATGGAGACCGGCTGACCGTTCCCAACGAGTCCGGCGTGTACCTTCTCCGTCGAGACGCTTCGCGGGTCGGGGCGCTGGTCGTCAATCCGGAAGCTGAGGAGTCGCATGTGGGGCAGGGCACCGGAGCAGTCCCGTTCCTGGAGCGTGTGAGTGGTCGGGCCGTGTCTACAGTCGCCACCCCTGAGGCCTGGCGCACCCAGCTCTTTCAGCAGGCCTCCGGTCGGTCGCTGCTGCCGATTTTACTCGCGATCGCGCTGGGCGTTTTGCTCGTGGAAGCCTGGTTCGCGCGCGGCTC
>JANNEV010000694.1:0-6934 GCA_031379145.1 Gemmatimonadaceae bacterium | reverse complement strand
CGATCGGTCGGCGCGAATCGACCTGGACACGATCCAGGATTCGTGTGGCCGCACTCTGTGCCGACAGACCGTGAGACGTGGCGCAGCAGAGCACCACGGCACGCAACCAGAACGCAGTTCGCCAGGGCCGACTCACCAGTCCTTCCCACCCGGTGGGGTCCGCCCCAGCCGCTGTTTGCGTCCTTGCACGTCGCGTTCTTCACGCGCGGCGCTGTTGAGCAGGGCTTCGGCCTGCTTCTGATCCAGACCACCCTCGCCTTGCGGTTGCGGCGACTCCGGCTGGGATTGATTGCCACCCCCTCCTCCACCACCACCTCCCCCCTGCGGAGGAGGCCGCCGCAGCGCCAGCTCATAGTTCCATTTTGCATCGGCATCTCCGGGACGGGCGGAGAGGTACGCACGATACGCCGCGCGCGCCGCCGCCAGCGCTTGCTCGGCGTCGGCGCTATTGGGTATGCGTCCACTTTTCAGGCTCGCGAGCCCGGCGTTGAAACGCGCGCGCATCCGCACTTCGCCGTCGGCCGTTCGACGGACCGCTTCCAACAGTTCGGCAGATGGAGCGAGCGAGTCGGCGCCGAGCAGCGCGGAACCGAGGTTGTAGCGCGTGACCGCGGTCGTGTCACCGTCGGTCAGCATCGCTCGCAGCGACGCGATCGCACCGGCGACATCACCCTCCGCAAACAGCACGGCGGGATCGGGCGCACGAGCGCAGCCCGTGAGCATCATGGGCCCGATCACCGTGAAGAACACCAGCAGCGCGCGCGACGTCACCGCGCGCGACGTTACCGCTCGAATGCGCACACTGCGCGTCATCACCCAGGTGTCCCAGAGGAGCAGCAGCAGCGCCGGGATCAGCAGCCACAGAAAACGAGAGACATGATCTTCGCGCGTGTCGATGCTGCGACGCGCCGTTCGGAGGGCACGGAGCGCCGCGCGCACGCGCGTTGCCTTGTCCGACGCATCCGCAGGGATGAACGTCCCGTTGGCCGCAAGTGCCGCCTTCTGCAGCAGCTCCGGATGGTAGCGCGTGATGACCGTCTGGCCCTGGTCATCCGTCTTTTGTCGCTCCACCGTTCCATCCATGATCGGGATGGTCGTGCCGGCCACCGAACCGAAACCCACGGTCACCACGCTGATGCCCTTCTTTCCGGCCTCCGCGGCGGCCGCCTCGATATCTTCGACCGGCTCAAACGCCTCGCCATCGCTCATCAGAACCAGCGCGCGGTCCGCGCTGCCGTCGCTGGCCAATAACAACTCGCTGCCTTGGCGCACGGCGCGGGCGATCGAGCTACCGGCCTGACCGACGACATTCGGGTCGAGGTTATCGAGAAAGAGCTCGATCGCACCGTCATCTCCGGTGAGTGGTGTCAGGATGTAGCTGCGGCCGGCAAACGCGATAAGGGCAACGCGGTCGGCGTGCGACATCGCGCGCAGCCGTCGAACCTCCTGCTTCATGCGCTCCAGACGCGACGGTCGTTCATCGCGCGCCGTCATGGAGAGCGACGCATCCAGGGCGATGGCCATGTCGATTCCTCGCGCGGTCGTGGGGCCGCGCGCCAGCCCCCAGCGCGGGCCAGCCATCGCCGCGCCCGCGAGCAGTGCGACCGCCACAAGCCGCGCGGAACGAGCGCCGGACCCCGTGCCGCTCGCACCCATGAGGCGGCGCTGCGCCGTGGGGTCGGCGTACCGCGCCATGCGATCGCGGCGCTGCCGCGTGCGCGCCAGACCAAGCAACAGCACACACAGCGGAAGCAGCAGTGCGGCGACCAGGAACCACGGCATGTCAAGGACGAGCGTTGGCAGCGAGCTCACGGGAGGACGCCCCGTCGAGCCAGCACCGCCAACTCGACCAGCAACGCCGCGAGTCCCAGGCCAAGAGGCCACCGGAACCGCTCGGTGTAGCGAATAAACGAGCGAGACGCGACGATCGACCGCTCAAGCGTGTCAATCTGCTCGTAGATGCGCTGCAGGGCCTCACCGTCGCGCGCTCGGAAATAGCGTCCGCCGGTGCTCGTCGCAATCTCCGTCAGGAGCGGCTCATCAATCTTCACTGGCCGATTTTCATAACGCAGTCCGAAGAGGCCGCGACCCACCGGTACCGCAGCCATGCCTTCGGTACCGACGCCGATGGTGTAGATGCGAATGCCGAATGCCGACGCCGCTTGCGCGGCAGTACGCGGATCGATCGCTCCCCGATTGTTTTCCCCGTCCGTCAACACCACCATGACACGAGACCGTCCTGGTGCCGTGCGAAGGCGGTTTGCTGCCGTGGCAATAGCGGTACCGATGGCGGTGCCATCCTCAAGCTGCCCGACCTGCAGGTTGTCGATGGCCGCCAGGATGACGGGATAGTCCGTCGTCAGCGGTACCTGCGTCAACGCCTCGCCGGAGAACGCCACGAGCCCGACTCGATCGGTTTTGCGCCCGAGCACGAAACGCTTGACCTTTTCCTTCGCGACCTCGATGCGATTCTGCGGCTGGAAGTCTTCCGCGAGCATGGAACTCGAGATATCCACCGCGAGTGCGATGTCGATTCCTTCATTCGACACGTTCTCCGCCCGCGCACCCGAGCGCGGTTGCGCCGCAGCCAGAATAAACCCGGCGAGTGCGATCACTCGCAGCCACGGGAGCAGCGGCAGCCAGGCGATGCGCGGACGCGGCCCTGCCGCGAGCAGCACGACGCGCGAAAACGGAATGGCGTCCTGTTTCGGCAATCGGCGGCGGCGCCACCACGCCCAGCACGGCAATAGCAGCAGCAACAAGAGCAGCGACGGGTGGGCGAAATTGACTCCGAACAGCAGGAAATCATCCACCCGAAGCGACGCCCAATCGATGGCGTTCCAGCGCGCAACGAGCGCGTTCATCGTGCCCCCGACTTCGACGTCGGCGTCTCGGACGCGCGAGCCTGCGAAACGCGGCGTGCCTCGTCTTCGGCGTCGCGATCCGCCGCCTTGCGGGCGCGCTCTTCGTCCTGACGGCGCGCGATCTCTGCGGCAATGCGCGCCTGCTCGGCCCGTTCGATCTGCTCAACGATTCCGCGCGCCCCCGCGGACAGCACCCTGGCACGTTCCACCGTGACTTGATCGCGCGCGAACTTCACGCCATCAGCTTCCTCGAGCAACAGCAGCATTGGTGCAATCGGAACACGGATGTCGTCGGCAAGCACAACGGCCAGCTCCGAGGTCGTCTTCGACAGCGTCGCCGCCGGCACTCGCGCGGCGAGATACGCGCGAAGCACTTCGACAGCGAGCGCGATGTATCGGCCGCTCTCACCGGCATCGAGCAGCGCGAGTCGCTCCAGTCGGTCGAAATCGTGAATAGCCCGGGCATACGCGTTCATGACTGCACGCGTACTGCTGCTCGCAACGCGTCGACGATGTCGCCAGAGCCACCACAATCCGAGGAGCGCCGCCACCACCGCCAACGCGGGCCACCATCGTTCCCACCAGGGAATGACTCGTGGGAAGAGCGCCTTGGCCGGCTTGGGTACGTGCAACGTCGTGTCACCGGGCAATACCGACTTGACAAAGACTCGTGCCCGTCCAAGCGGTACGCGCATTTCAATGTCACCAACCCGAACGCGCGCATCCGTCAGTCCGATGGGCAGCGAGCCCACGTCCCATGCAGCGAGCTCGTACGTGGCGGTCTCCGTTCGCGTGGCGCCCTGTTCGCTACTCCGAATTCGCACCGGCTCTCGTTGCCCCACCACGCCCATGGAATCGGTGATCGATGGCCAGTCGATCCGTGCAGCCACTGGGACCTGGACGGACACGACGAACACGAACCCTTCACCAACGGTGACGGACTCCGGACGCACGAGTGTTCCCGCCCGAAGCGTGGGCATGAATCCGGCGGAAACCGACTTCGGGGACGCTGGCCCCGGCGGCTTTGACGGCTGCGCCGGCAGGGCGTGCGGTGCGACAAGCAGCGCCGCGCTCATCGCGGCCGCGAGGCACGGCTTTCGCCAGCGCGCAGCATAGTCGCCTCGGCCGCGTGCACAGCTGCGTTGCACGTCAGCCCCGACGGGCTGCGGCGCGACTACTCAGCGCACGTGGAAGCGGCGCCCGGGCGTCTGCGGCCTGGGCCACGGCACCAGTCACGGGCTCACGCCCGGCCGCATCGCCAAGGACCCCACGAGGCCCGGTACGTACGGCTCCGTGCGGCCGACGCGAACGCGCGCGAAAGAACGCCAGCAGGGCGTCGACATAACCATGCTCCGTGTGCACGAGGATCTCGTCGAGTCCAAGGCGGCCGAACAGCGCTCGCCGCTCTGCATCCGCGGCGGTGACCCGACCCGCGAACGCCGCGCGCACGACGGGATTCGACGTATCCACTTCGATTCGTGCGCCCGTTTCCGGGTCCTCGAAGCGCGCCACGCCGATGTCCGGCAGCAATCGCTCAGCGGGATCCTCAAGCGTCACGGCAATCACGTCATGCTTCTGCGCTAGCCGCGCCAACGGCTTCTCCACGTCATCCGCCACAAAATCGGAACACAGAAAGACAACCGACCGATGCGGCAACAGTCGCATCAGGCGGTCGACCGCCGCCGCGATCGATGTACCCGTACCCACCGGCGACGTCGCGATCAGGTCGCGGATGAGCCTCAGGGCGTGCTTGCGGCCTTTGCGCGCAGGCAACGCATGTTCAACACGATCCGAAAAGAGCATCATGCCGACGCGATCGTTGTTCCGGGTCGCGGCAAGCGCGAGCACGCCGGACAACTCGATGGCCAGGTCGTGCTTGAATCGCGCACGCGTGCCGAAGCGCGCGGAGCCGGATAGGTCCACTGCCAGCATGATCGTCAATTCCCGTTCTTCCACGTACCGCTTCACGAACGGACGTCCCATGCGCGCGGACACGTTCCAGTCAATCGAACGCACCTCGTCTCCCGGCTGATACTCGCGTACCTCCGAGAACTCCATGCCCTGCCCCTTGAAGAGCGAGCGATACTCTCCGGCGAAGCTCGAATCCACCAGCCGTCGTGTGCGCAGCTCGATGCGGCGAACCTGCCGGAGCACGTCTGCGGGCGCAACCGCCGTGACGGCCGCCGCCATAGGAGTGCCCGGTGCGGAGGGGAGCGGTGCCACTCCGGTCAGGGTGCCTCGACCGACGCCAGCAAGCGCTCGACGATGGTGTCGCTGGTGACGCCTTCAGCGTCCGCCTCAAACGACGTGAGTACCCTATGGCGAAGCACGTCAGGAGCAATGCTCTTGACGTCATCCGGAGTCACGAACGCGCGGCCGCGCAGGAAGGCGTGCGCGCGGGACGCCTGCGCGAGCGCGATCGTCGCTCGTGGACTGGCGCCAAACTCGATGAGTGGCGTGAGATCCGGCGCGCCAACGTCGGCGGGCACCCGCGTCGCGTGCACCAGGTCCACGATGTAGTCGACGATTCGCTCGTCCATGTAGAGCTCCGCGATGCGGCGCCGAGCGTCGAGCAGATCCTCCGGCGACGCCACGGGCGCCACCGTGACCTTGTCGCCGCCGGCCATGCGCCGCAGGATCTCCTTTTCTTCCCCGCGCGTCGGATATCCGACGCGCAGCTTGAACATGAAGCGGTCCACCTGCGCTTCCGGCAGCGGATACGTGCCTTCCTGTTCGATGGGATTCTGCGTGGCCAGCACGAGAAACGGCTCTGCCAACTTGTAGGTGGTGCCACCGATGGTGACCTGCTTCTCCTGCATCGCCTCGAGCAGGGCCGCCTGCACCTTTGCCGGCGCACGGTTGATCTCGTCAGCCAAAATGATGTTGGCGAAGATCGGCCCGTGCTTCACACGGAACTCCCCCGACGGCTGATCGAAGATCTGCGTGCCGACGACGTCGGCCGGGAGCAGGTCCGGCGTAAACTGGATGCGCTGGAACGACGTGCGGACCGTCTCGGCCAGTGTCCGAACGGTCAACGTTTTCGCGAGCCCTGGCACGCCCTCGAGCAGCACATGCCCACCAGTCAGGAGACTGATGAGCAACCGCTCGACCATGTACTCCTGTCCAACAATGCGGCGTGCCACTTCACGCAGCACACCCTGAACGAGCGCAGCATCGGCCGATATGGAAACACTCGTGGTCACGTGTGACAACTCCTGGTAGTGCCGTGGAAAGCCCAGCGAGTGCTGGCAAAGGAAGCGCGCGAAGATAACCAGAGCGGCCGCGCCAACGGCACATTCCCGTCCGTGCCGCAGGCGCTTGCCCTATACCCCACAACGGCGTCGGAAGCTCCAGCGTCGGGGGGAAGCAACACGTCGGTTGACCACGACGACGGTTGGCGTGAACGGTTACGCGGACGGGAGAAGCGCCTCCAGAATGGTGCGCTCCTTGGTGGTCAGGGCACGCGTCTCGCCTGGAGGAAGATCGCCAAGCTTGACGGGGCCGAAACTGGTCCGCACCAGTCGCTCGACCTCGAGTCCGAGGGCGTCGCACATACGTCGCACCTCATGCGTCTTGCCTTCAGCGATGGTGACTTCGAACGCCCATCGACGATTCCCGAGCGGCGTGGCACTCACATCCCGAGGCACAACGAGTCCGTCCTCGAGCTGCACGCCATGTCTCGCCTCACGGACCGCCGTGGCGGCGTCGCCGCGAACGGTGGCGACGTAGGTACGCTCCACCTCATTGCTGGGATGGGTGAGGGCGTGCGCGGCGCGCCCGTCCGTGGTCAGCAGCAGCACGCCTTCCGTCATGAAGTCGAGTCGACCGACGTACACGAGACCTGGCACCTTGTGGACCAGATCAAACACGGTCTTTCGACCCTGCGGGTCCTTTCGCGTGGTCATAACTGCTGCAGGTTTGTGCAACACGATCCAGCGTTGCTGATCCATGTTGACCCGAACGGAATCGCCGTCCAGGGTGATCTTGTCGCGCTTGAGGTCCACCACCTGCCCAACCACCGCCACCGCGCCATTGACCCGTACGCGTCCCTCGGCGACGGCGCGATCCGC
>JANNEV010000621.1:0-4165 GCA_031379145.1 Gemmatimonadaceae bacterium | reverse complement strand
GCGGATCTGGACCAGGCTGCCACCCAGGCTGGTCGGGGCCGCTGAACGCCATCACCAACGGGGCCGGTCATGACCGAGCGAAACGATCCATGTCCCTGCGGGTCTGGGAAGAAGTACAAGCAGTGCTGCCTCAACGCCGATGAGGCACGGTCGCGTTCGCTGAGACTGGTGCAGGGCCAGGAAGGCCCAGCGAATCGTGAGGGAGAGCCGGTGCTGGTCCCGATCGAGGCCCTGCAGGCCATGGATCGCGACGACACGTGGGAACTCGATGCAGTTCCCCTTGCGGTGAGCATCGGTGATGAACCGGGCGGCCGCGTCTGCGTTCGTTTGCTGGTGGTGAACGGGTTCGTGCTCGATGCCTTCATCGACAACGCGCCGTCGTCGGAGCCGGAGGACGTGGCGCGCGACTTACTGCAGTGGATGCGTGAGGTCGTGCAGCGTATTCGGAGCAAGACCGGGGTAAACCTGCCCGCGCCCGATGTGTTGCGGGTCCGACATGCGTCGGTGGCAGCCTGCCTCGCGCCGCAGTTGGCACCGGCCACGCGCGTCGAGGCACGGGTCATCTTGCCGCAGCTTGATGACGCCGCGCGTGGAATGCAGGCAAGCATGGATGGTAGGGAGCCGATCGGCGGCGATGGCGCCTCGCCCGTCGCCGATGAGATGGACGAGCGGGGACTGACCCTACTCTCCATGCCGGAGTGTTGGAGTGCGTGGAACATTGATACTGCATCGCTGCGCCTGCTCATGGACGCGACTGCTCGGTACTATCGCGCGGCGCCTTGGACGCAGCTCGACGATACCGAAGCGCTACAGGTCCAGCCGCTGGCCGGCAATGACGCCGGTGACGCGGCGCCGTGGACCGCGTGCATTCTTGGCGCAGCCGGTGAGACGTTTGGCCTCGTGTTGTACGAGGTCGAGTCGGACTATCTGCGCGTGTTCGACGGCGGTGACCCGTACGACCTCATGCGGGGGCTTCGTGGTGCAGTACTCACGGTGTACTTCGACGAGCGCGCGGCGATTCCACGCCCCATGGCGCAGGAGTTCAAGCGCAACGGCTGGGAAGTGGCGGGAATCGCTGCCTACCCCTCGCTGAGTTGTGCGAATACACCGGCGGGCGGCATTTCGTCTGCGCAAGTGCGTCTGCTCACCAACGCGCTCGATGCGGTGGCCGCGCTCACCAGCGCCCAAGGCGTACTTGCTGGCGCGAAGACGAGGCTCACTGACGCGTTCGAGTGGCACCACGAGGCCACCAGGCTGACGTTGACGTATCGGGGCACACGCGCCCCCGATCGCGTTCGACTGTGGGAGGTGCCGGCTCACTTCGCGCCCGGGAAGGCAACTGGACCAGCCGCCGACGCGTCGGCGATCTTCCCGCGCGCGCTCGCCTCCGATGACGAACTGGATGCCCGGTTGCAGCCGGAGCTCGATCGCCTGGAGCGCTTCCGCGCCTGGTTGGCTGCCGACAAGGGCGAACGACGGCGTGCACGCGCAGCCGATTCTGCACGCACGCATTTTGGCAATGCGCAACTGTTCGTCGAGCATCTCGCGTTCGGCCACGGGGTCACCGTGGCGGCGCTGCATGAAGTGCATCTTCGCATCTTTCTGTATTCCTGGTTTCCCTCGCGCGTATCAAAAGCGTCGGCCGATGCGACGTCGCTCCTGCAGTCATTGCGACACGTTTTCGCCTGGCTGGAAACGGAGGGCGTGACGTGCCCGTGGGCCGCACCCATTCTCGCCGATCACGCCTCGTTCGACGCGCGCTTGGAGACTGCCGGGCTGCGCAGTGGTGGAGACGGTCCGCCGTTCTGGTGGTACGAACAGATCGACCGCGATCTGCACGAACGCGCTCTGCTCCCCGAACCCATTGCATTGCCGGACGACTCCGACGACGAGGACGAACCCGGCGAGCGCGAAGACCTGCTCAACGATGAGCTGATGCTGCTGCAACTCGAGTGGCGGGAAGGCGTGATTGCGAGTGGCGTGACGGACGCCGCGGAGGTGCGCGCGGCGTGTGTGACACGAAAGACGGCGTGGGAAAGTGCGCCGCACGTGCGCTATGGCAAGTCGCCGGTTGCCGTGATTCGACAAGAGCGCCGAAAGGCGCAGCGGACGCGGAACTAGTCCGGATTCATCGCTGCCCTCATTCGGGGACACGGCCGTCCTCCGTGCGTGACATGTAGGGTGCCTTGCTTCGCATGTGTCAACTCTGGTGTAGGCGATCGCGCGACATGGCAGATGCCATTCGCGCGCCCGCTCCAACAACAGGAGAGATACCATGCGATCCCGGACACGATTGGCGTCGGTCGTCGGCGCTGCGATACTGCTTACAGGCGGACTGGTTGGGCGGCTTCACGCGCAGGTTCGTGAAGTGTCGCGCACGCCGATCGCCGACGCGGCACAACTCACGTTCGGCTATCTCTGCGATGATCGATTCATCGTGCGCAACGAGGGCACCACCGCCGTTGAGCTGGAGTACGCGGTGGCGAAGGCCAACGAGCACATCGCGCTCACGTTGAACGCGCGCGAAACCGTGGAGTTGGCATCGCCGTCCAAGGAGGCCATGGAGCTCTGGAAAGACGGGAAGCTCATTGCCAAGGCATCGAAGGAGAAACGTTCCTGCAAGCAGGTGCAGGGGAACGCGAGCGTCACGGTGGCGCCGCTCGAAGTCACGTCTAACGAACGTGATCGGCGCGCCGACTACGGGTACGGTTTCGGCCCGGGATTCGGCGCTGGCTTCGGCTTTGGTGCGTACCCGTTCTACGATCCGTGGATGTTCGGTGGCGGGTTCGGATCGTTCGGCTTTCGCTCCTTCTATCCCGGGTTCGTTCGGCCAGTTGTCTTCATCGGTGGTCGCGGCGGGCGTCGCGGTCGATAGGGTCCCGGCACGACTTACCGTGCGCGCCCAGCTTTCCAGGCATTCAGCAGCGTATCGTAGCTGATGGTCGCCCCCTGCGGTTTCTCGTTGGCGAGCTTTCTCCAGGGTGCGCCAGTGTCACCGAGATATTGGTTTGGGTCTCCAACCGGGTTCAACTTGGGCGCGCAAGCCGCCATGCCGGCGCGCTCAAGTCGACTCATGACCTGGTCCATTTCTTCTGCGAGATTGTCCATCGCCTGTTGTGGTGTTTTTTCGCCGGTCACGGCAACGGCCACGTTCTTCCACCAGAGTTGCGCGAGCTTGGGGTAGTCGGGCACGTTCGTCCCCGTTGGCGTCCACGCCACGCGCGCCGGGCTGCGGTAGAACTCGATCAGTCCGCCGTATCGGTTCGCGTTCGTGGTGAAGTAGTCCGACCGGATGTCGCTGTCGCGAATGAACGTCAGTCCGGTTATCGATTTCTTGAGCGACACCGTTTTGCTGGTGACGAACTGCGCGTAGAGCCACGCCGCAGCGGTCTGGTTGGGATCGTGTTCCTTGAAAAACGTCCACGATCCCACGTCCTGATAGCCGTTCTGCATGCCGGACTTCCAATACGGACCATTCGGTCCCGGCGCCATGCGCCACTTGGGCGAGCCGTCGGCGTTCACCACTGGCAGGCCAGGCTTGGTCATATCGGCCGTGAAGGCGGTGTACCAGAAGATCTGCTGTGCGATCTGCCCCTGCGCCGGCACCGGGCCCGCCTCACCGAAGGTCATGCCGGCCGCCTCCTTTGGTGCAAACGCCTTGAGCCACTCCACGTACTTGCTCAATGCATAGACGGCGGCTGGTGAATTCGTGGCACCACCGCGTGAGACTGACGCGCCGACCGGTGTGCACTTGTCGGCGGCCACCCGAATCCCCCACTCGTCGACGGGCAATCCGTTGGGAGTGCCGATGTCGGCGGCACCGGCCATCGAGAGCCACGCATCGGTGAAACGCCAGCCGAGTGACGGATCCTTCTTGCCGTAGTCCATGTGTCCATAGATTGGCTTCCCGTCGATCGTCTTCACGTCGTTGGTGAAAAACGCGGCAATGTCTTCGTATGCGCTCCAGTTGAGCGGCACTCCGAGGTCGTAGCCGTACTTGGCCTTGAACGCCGACTGCAGCTCCGGTCTCGCGAAGAGATCGGCACGAAACCAGTACAGGTTCGCGAACTGTTGGTCAGGCAGTTGGTAGAGCTTCCCGTCGGGTGCGGTGGTGAAGCTGGTGCCGATGAAATCCCTCAGGTCGAGCCCGGGGTTGGTGAACTCG
>JANNEV010000616.1:0-7373 GCA_031379145.1 Gemmatimonadaceae bacterium | reverse complement strand
AGTGGATGTCAGCACCATCCACTTGTAACGGCGTGTTGTAGATTTTGAAGTCACCAAGCACCTTGCTGTGCGCATGGTGCTTGAACGCGGTAGTCGCACTCACGGGGCACAGCCACACGTCGTATTCCGATAAGAAGTTGTCCATCTTGGTGATGTAGTGGCTTTGCCGATCAAATGCCTGCATCAGTTTCTTCACAGAAGTTGGACCCACAATGTTTCCCAGATTTCGTTGTAGTCCATTCCCTGCGGTTCAGACTTGTGGACGGTGGCACCCGCTTGTTCCAGTGTGTTCACAAAGGCGTGCAATTTCTCCTTGATCTCTGCGCTCACCGGAACCCCACCGAAGTTGTCCGTCCATGCAATCTTCAGTTTGGAGATGTCGACGTTGCCGCCCGTATCAGCAAGCAGCGGCGCGACATTTCTGTCACTGGATGTTGGTTGTGTGAGTACGTCCAACGCCAACGCCAGATCATCAATCGACCGCGCCAGCGGCCCGGCAACGGCCAGCGTACGGTAGCCATTGATCTCCCCGGGGAGCGGCACAATGTGTCCCTCAAACGACACCACGCCATGCGTCGGCTTCAAACCGTAGACTCCGCAAAAACTCGCAGGCAGACGAATCGAGCCAGCCAGATCACTTCCCAGTGAAAGGGACGTCATGCCCGTGGCTAGCGCCGTGGCGCATCCACCACTGGAGCCGGCCGGTGTGCGCTCAACGTCCCACGGATTGTTGGTCGTGCCGAATATCGGATTGACCGTTTGCATGTCCATGGCGAGGGTGGGTGTATTGGTCCTGCCAAGAATGATCGCGCCCGCTTCTTTCAGAAGCTGCACAGCCACCGCATCGCTATCCGCGATATGGTCCTTCAGTGGCGGGTACCCCGCCGTGGTGCGCGAGCCCTTGACGCGATAGGTGTCTTTGATCGTGATCGGAACCCCATGCAGCGGACCACATGGTTTGCCATCGCGCTTGGCTTGATCTGCCTGGTCTGCTTGGGCAAGCGCCTCAGCCTCGTGGACAGTCACTATGGCGTTGTACGTGGAGTTCTGCTTTCCTATTTGCGCGAAAAAAGCCTCTACCACTTGCCGAGAATTCGTCTCGCCAGCGCGGATCATTTGGGCGAGCGTGCTGGCTGGAAGAAAATTGAGGGATGGTTTCACCGATACGCCGTCAACATCCGGTACTCCACGCGCGCATCGAGGTCCTTCAGTTTGCCGCCAACCTGCTGCATCGGCGGGACACGCCCTTCGTACCGGACGAGGCTGCGGTCGGAGTTCGCGAACACGACGTACAACGGTTTGATCACCAAGCGCACCAACGCACTGCTCGGCGTGGAACTGAACGTCGTCTGACCATCGGCCCGGCTCTTCATGCGGAGATCAAAGCCATAGCTCGTCTTTCGGTTGAGCACGATCATGCGCACCCGGATCTTGCCACCCGTTGTCAGCTCGTCCCAGTGCTGGCGGATGAAGCCATGCACCGATGGCCCGGTTATCACGGGATCCTGTACATCCTCGGATGACGTCGACACACGTCCATTGTCATTGAGCGTGTATTCAAGGTGCCGCCCACCCTGACTCGAGACCACCGAACCGCTGAAACCAGCCTGCGCGTTTGCTGCGTCGAAGCGCTGGAAGTCATACGCAGCGGACAGCTGTGCCGACTCGTCGATGATCAGGGTACCGGCCCGATCACGCGTGGCGTGAGTGACCGAGATACCGGACGCAGTCGTGTGAACGCGGCGTTCATACCGGAACAGCGTGTCTGCAGCGGGGCCACGCAATGCAAACACCGTTCCCTGATAGATCAGTGTGCCAGACATCTCCGGTGTTTGGCGCAGCGAGTCGAGTCGCGCGCGACCGGCGGCGGAAAGTTGCGCATGGCCGGCGCTGCTGATGACGCAGAGCGCAAGCACCGAAGTGAACAGTCGCGCACTGAATAGCCTGGTGCTCATGAGGCTTTGCCACGAAGGAGGGAGATCCCGAAGACAATCAGGAAGAGCGGCAGCAGCACGTTTGTTACGTCCGCCGCGAGTTGCACACTGGGCGTGATGTTGCGGAACATGCCGATCCAGCCAGCCAGCGCGGTGACAGCGCCCAACGCCGCAACCTTCTTCGCGCCGTTGTGATGGAGCGCAATGGCAAAGGCGAGAAACGAACCGTACAACGTGAGCTCACCCACGAACTCACCGATACCGTTGCCGAGATACACGTTCAGGACGTCGAACGTCGCGGCCAGGCCAACCCGTTGCGCCGGGTCGGCCAGCTGCCAGCTGGTTGCAAGCGACCACTGCGCCGTACTCCAGCGCGCCAAGCCAAGGGTCATGCAGAGCGCGGCGAACACCTGGAGCAACAGCCCAATGCGCAACGCGGTGTCAGTGCGGCCGTCGGCACGGGTGAGCGCTCCAACCGCGCCGGCAGCGGCGGGAATGAGCATAAGCGGCAACACCGCATACACTGCCCAGACGGCACGACCAGCGCCGCCGAGTGACAGCAGGCGCGGAAGGACCTGATCGGCGGGAAGGTCGAGCACGTCGGGATAGCCAAAAGCGCGGGCCAGCCAGGAAAAGACAACCAGAAAGCCGACACTCGCTGCGAGGTACATGTATCCTGCCAGGCGAGCCGCGTGCGCATCCGGAGAACGTGCGATGGTCACCGGCGTGTCCGTGGGTGCATTCATCGGTTCCACTCCCATCCCATGTGCAGCGAGCCGTTCGGGGCCCACTTGGCGACACGGTACGCCTTGCCTTGCAAGCTGGCTTCGCCCGACACGACAGAGTTGTACGTAAACGCCGTTGTCGGATACAGATACAAGTGCTTGCCCAAGTGGATGTAGTAGCCGGCCGTCACACCAACGCTCAACGGCTGGAACGTTGTCTCGCCGCTCAGTTTCTCACCCCGCAGACGCCAGTTCTGATTCAGGACAATCGCTCCCAGCGCCAGGCCATTCTGCATAGGCCCCCGGAAACGGTAGGTTGCGCGGAGCACCTGTATCGAGGTGGAGGTTGCCTTCCACCGCGCGGCCTCGTAGTTGGCGTCGCCCTTGAGCAGAAATGTCGGAACATCGTAGCGACCGGCGCCCAGCGCCACCTGAAGTCCGCGCGCGAACGAAACGTTGACGATACCGGAATAGCCGCCAAGACCGTACGAAAGGACATCGGACTCGATCGCCACCGACATGCGGCGGGGCTCGTTGACGGTTTGGGCCGAGGCCGACCCGGCCGTTGAAACCAAGGTCACAAGAGCGATGGTCAGGGACAATAGACGCATAGACTGACTCTCCGTTGGGGTGATGGAAGGAGAGTACGGGCACGAGCCCCTCGGGCCGATGACCGCGCACGCCAGTAAATTGACCGGAGGCGCCCATCATCCCTCCGGAGGCTCGTTGCGCGAGACGACCGTTGCCGCATCGATCGTGGCTGACATGTGCCAGTACCTCGATGCGCGCGGCATATCGTCTGCCGCCGCCGCAACGGCGTGCGGCATCGAGATCAGCGTGCCACCCGAACCAGAGCAGCGTATTCCGGGCTCCGCGGTCGAGCGGCTCTGGGCCTATATCGTACGCGAGACGGGCGATCCCCTCGTCGGCCTTCACATGGGCGAAGCCTACAATCCGGGCGCACTCGACGTCCTCGGCTACGTCGTGCTCAGCTGCTCGACGATGGGGCAAGTGCTCGATCGCGTGTCACGGTACGTGCGCGTGCTCAACGACGGCATGCGCGTCGACGTGGTGTGCGAGCCTGCAACGGTGTACTGCCGCTGCGCATTCGTCGAAGGGACGGATAACTACCTGCTGCGACGTCCGCGAGAGGCGATAGACACGCTCTGGTGTGGACTTGCCCGCGAACTCGGCCGCCTTACGGCGAAGCCACTGACCGCATCCGCTGTGTGGTTTCGGCAACCGGCGCCACCGCCAAGAGCCGTGGCTGAGTATGAGCGTTTGTTTGGTGCATCGGTGCAATTCGGCGCGAGCGAAGACCGGTTCATCATGTCGCTGGCGCATCTCGACGAACCCATACTGTCTGCAAACCCTGCCCTGCTTGCAGCGTTCGAGAAACACGCCGCCGATGTGCTCGCGCGCATCGAAAGCCACGGGAAACCGTCGCGTAGAGTCCTCGAGGTCGTGACGTCGCGGATGAAGGGTGTGGTACCAACGCTCACCGAAGTGGCGCGCGAGCTGGCGATGAGCGACCGCAACCTGCAGCGCGCGTTGCGCGGCGACGGCACGTCATTCCAGAAACTCGTCGATGAACTGCGTCGAGACCTCGCCATCAGTCACTTGGCAAACTCGAACACGTCTGCCGGTCAGGTGGGTTTCCTGCTTGGGTTTTCCGAGCCGAGTGCTTTTCATCGTGCGTTTCGGCGCTGGACAGGCATGGCGCCACACGCATTTCGACGGGACGCGGATCGCAGCCAGACGATGAGCCAGTAATAGCCCACTCGGAATCATACCCACGGCTTAGTGCTGGACTGGATAGGAATTCCGATTGGACTCGGCGTACGCGCCGAGTTTCCCTGCAGCGTCAGGCTACCCTTGGAGCAGCTCCGCGTCGACAGTTCGATCACCCTTTCGAACCGCTCAGCCGCCGTCGTGGAGGGCGTCAGATCGTCACGAGGCTCCTCGCCGAGGCGAAACTTCCGCACCGGCATCGTCGACCGCTGCGTGGGGATTGCGTGGGAATCCATGGTTGCAATCTCGCGCCGATATTGGTCCCCGTCGGCATCGCCCCCCACCGTGACCGCCGTTCCCAGGGCAGTCGAGGCGCGCGAACGAGTCGGCGGGCACGCCGCCGCCCTCACGTTTTTGCGCAGCTACTGTGTAACTCCCCATCCCCACGAGATGCCCGTGATCAGCCACGTGCCCTTCACCTTATGCAACGTCATCAACTTGTACTCGGCCTCGGGTCGTCTCTTGCTCGCCAGTCGCAGGCGCGCCAGCGCGACCGTTTCGTAGATCTCGATACCGAGTAGCTCTTCGGTGTACAACGTATCCCCTTTCGTCGCTACGAGCTGAAACGGGCTCTCCTGATAGTCTCCGGCCTTGTCCACAAATCGAAATGCGCCCCGCGGGTGCATCGACTTGCGCTTGTGCTCAACACTTCCAGTATGATCACCGATGTAGAAGTTGTTGATCGTTTGAATAATCGCATCGCGGTCGGGCGACGCGACAAGCGGTGGCTTCGGCGCGGCGTCATGCAATGCGAGCAGCATCGAGGTTACAAGCAGGGCGGTACGCGTCACGTGCAGCATGAGGTTTCCTCGGCGTTGTCAATTGGCAGGAAAAGACGTTCGGTTGGGGTGGCCAAACACGTATTGAACCGCCTCGGATTCGGCGGAGGCGCTCGGCCTCGTGAGATTCGGGAGCGCGAGGAACGCGATGCGTTTCACCCCAGCACATCAACGCTCCCGCGATCGGCTCGAGCGCTCGACGAGTGGTCAGCGCATTCGCTCGAACGCGTACATCGACCCGTCCGGGCGCTGGACCATCATCCGATCTCCGTCGAAGCGTACGCGCTGGTCGCCGAGGGCAAACCGATCGTCGGCCAACGGCACAAGCTCAGTGCGCTGACCATTAAGCCCCGTGTACCAGAGGGTACCGCCTGTGGCTTCCACCAAGCGTCCACCGGTGTAGCGGCCCGGCGCGGACTCAAGCACGGTTGCCGACGCGGTCTTCCCCGCGACGCGCGCGTCCGATACCTCGGCCTGCCCGCGCAGTTGCGCCTGCCGGATCGGATCGGTGCTCCGCTCGGCGATCGCCCGCAGTGCCTGAGCATGCGCGACCTCGAGGGCGGCTGCGGGCGCGGCGACCAGCGTAGGCTGCACCCCTACCTTCTCCCACTCGGCGCCACTCACCGGGTCGGAGACACGGGCAAACGACACCGACACCGTGAACCCGTTGCCGACGGGCGAGAGCGCATTCATATGGCCCGCGCCGATCGTCCGATCGCCGACGATCGATGCCCGTCCCAGCCGCCGCAGCACAAAGGCGAACTCCTCGGCGGCCGACACGGTGGCACGGCTGGTGAGCACGTAGAGCGGCACGTCGGTCCGTCGGGGACCGGGCACCACTGAGTCACTGAGGATCACTTCATCGACGCCGCGCAGGCGATCCTGTACACGGATCGTCGGGACGGGCGTTGCTGGAAGGAAGTGGCTGAAGAGCAGATGGCTCATTTCGCCATGTCCACCGCGATTGTTGCGGACGTCGATGATGATCGCATCGGTGCGTTCGAGAAAGCGCAGGGCCCCGGCCACGGCATCGCCGAATCCGTCACCCCCCGCGAACTCGTCGATCAACAGGTAGCCGACGTTGCCGGGGAGAATCTCGACTTTTCGGAGGCCGTGGTTGATCAGGCGCTCGGCGTTGCCAGGCGGAGGCAGCAGCGGACCGGGCGCACCGATGGGCGGCCCGTCACTCGGCGACCCGCCACCCGGCGACCCGCCACCCGAGGGCACGACTACCCGGACAGGTCCCGCCGCCGACGGGGCCCCGCTCCACGTCAGAAAGAGGTGCTCGTCCCCATTGATCGCCTTCAGGTCTGTGCTGACAGCCAACGCGAAGGCGGTGGGGTCGGTACGCGACGCATAGGCGCCGTCGCGCAACCGGCGCCGCAGGTGGTTGGCGATCTGGCGGCCCGTGTCAGCATCGACGTATCCGCGTTCGAGCGAACCGGCGATGCTATCGATGACGGCGCGCCGAACGGTGGTATTGATACTGGGGAGGGGCGCAGAGGCCGCGGTCCGAGCGGTCTGACTCCGCAGGGCGGTGGGGACAAAGACCAGCGCAAGGGCAAGCGGCACGAGGGTGGGGAAGGCGCGCATACGTGATCGAGAGAAGAGGGAAATCGGTGGCTTTCAATAAGGTATACGTATTTGTCCCTTCCGCCCTGCACATGGTTTCCTCTATTCATCCATTACCTTAAGGGCAGCGTCTATCAGCAACGTATAGCGTATACTTTCTGCATGAATTCGTCGCCAAGACCGTTCTCCGAAAGCGTCCAATCCGCAGCGACGGCCAACCTGCTGCTCGCCGGATCGCCGGCGGACCGTTTGCGCAGACTGATCGTCACCGGTGCGCTGGCGCCTGCCTCGCGACTGACCGAGCCCGTAGTGGCCGCCCACTTGGGGGTCAGTCGGACCCCCGCGCGTGAGGCGATGCATCAGCTCCAGATGGAGGGGCTGTTGGTGGAAGACGGCGGCGGGGCACGCCCTCGCGTGGCCGTGGCGCCGCTCGATGCGGACGAGGCGCGTGCGGTCTACGTCGCCACTGGTCTGCTCGAGGGCACCGGAGCAAGAGCGGCGGCGGCGTGGCCCACCGACGACCGACGCGCGCTCGCCAGCCGGCTGCAGCACCTCGACGAGGCGTTTCATGA
>JANNEV010000607.1:0-2387 GCA_031379145.1 Gemmatimonadaceae bacterium | reverse complement strand
CCCCACCCACCCAAAAAACCTACAATATATTGGTGAAAAAATTAAGGCGAAGTAAACATTAGGAGGCGACAATGTTATCTCAAAACAATAGCGAACCAGAATTTGAGCCGATCGACAATTTCCACCAAACTCAACAATCAGACATCCCGCAATCAGACAGTGGCGACACCAGACCAACTCAAACTCGCATCCGCATTCGTGTTCCCAAACAATATCATCAGGAACCTGTCATCTCTAACCTAATTTCTGACTACGGTTTGAAGGTGAATTTTAATGCAGCTTTGTTGGGTGCTAAAACTACCGATGATGGTTGGTTTGATTTGGAACTTAACGGTACTGCTCAACAGATTGAAAGTGCTCTGATTTATCTCAACGATTTAGATGTGGAAATTTGGAGCAATTCCAATAATCCTGCTGAGGAAAGTTGGTAAATGTTTGTAGTGAGGAATGCCAGTCCTAAAAGTTTTATGAGGACTTGCATTCCTGACTACAAACCAATTTGATTGACGTTGTTCGATCGCACATTCCGAATTACTAAAAAATATCGCTCGCCCTACGTTAATTATTTAGTTGACAAATCTCATCAAATCTGGTATTTTTTCTATCTTTGCTAGATCGACAAAGAACAGCACGTAAGTCTGATCAAATATTTTTCTCATAGCCGGAACAATATCCCTCTTTAAAACTTCTAAACCATCAAACTAACTCATTGATGCTAGGCGTTGCATTAAATAACGCTTTTGTCAATATTTAATTTAGGTTAAGCAAAGGCGATCGACTCTCATCCTCACCGGAAAAAGAGCTTTGGTTGCCGCGCTTGGTTTGTGCTATTAATTTGATGTGTGTGTGTACCAGGAGAATTTAATTTATGAAAGTTCAGCAAGAACGGAAACACCAGTTACTTTTCGTAGATACAAAAGTTAAAGATTACCAAAACTTAACAGAGACTACAAATTCCGATACAGAAGTTATTGTTCTGAAGGCCGATCGTGACGGCATCGAACAAATAGCAGAAACACTTAAACAGCGGAAAAACATTGCAGCCGTCCACATTTTGTCTCACGGTGCAACAGCCAGCGTGCAAATCGGCGCAACAGAACTTAATCTTAGCAACATTGAAACTTACCGCGATCGTTTAGAAAAATGGTTTGCTTTGCCAGCCGAGGCAAACTCGAACTCTCAAATTACAGCTAAACCGGAAATTCTACTTTACGGTTGCAACGTCGCAGCCACAGAAGCCGGTGTCGCCTTCGTCCAAAGGCTGAGTCAGCTCACCGGGGCAGAAGTTGCTGCTTCCGATAACTTGACTGGGAATGCGGCCTTGGGTGGAGACTGGGAATTGGAAGTTTCCACGGGCAAAATAGAGACGGCTTTGGCATTTTCCGCAGAGGCGAGAGAAGCATACAGCGGTGTTTTAGCAACCTTTACCGCTACCGACTTTACCAGCCTGAAGAACGCCATTCTCTTTGCTAATGTCCTACCGGATGCTGATGATATCAACATCACTGGCAACATCACCTTCTCTGCCGGACAAGTTCTGCCTATCGTTAGCACCCCTGTAAACTTTGTTGGCAGCACTACAACTGGGGTTACGATCAACGGCAGCAACAACCCAATTCTCTTTGTTGATAACAGCGCAACAGTTAATCTCTCTAACCTCACGATTGCCAATGGTCTATCCCAAGGTACTGCGGGCACTCTTGGTGGCGGCGGCGGTGCCG
This sequence comes from Gemmatimonadaceae bacterium, assembly GCA_031379145.1. Classification (GTDB taxonomy): domain Bacteria; phylum Gemmatimonadota; class Gemmatimonadetes; order Gemmatimonadales; family Gemmatimonadaceae; genus Gemmatimonas. The sequence goes on along the minus strand of JANNEV010000607.1, from coordinate 666 downwards.
GATTAGGAGGTGCGCTCTTCATCAACAGTGGCAATGTCAACATTGATAATGTTACTTTCAGCAACAACCGAGCGATCGGCGGTGCTGGTGGCGCTGCCGGGAGTACCGGAAAAGGTGGCAACAGTGGCTTAGCGACATTCTTCACCACTTCAGGTGGTACAGGTATCGGAGGCGGCCCTGGTACTCCTACGAGCACTGGCGCCACTGGCGGTAGTGCGGGTAGTGGTGCCACTGGCGGTGCTGGCGGCACAGGCGCTACTAGCACAACGGCCGGAGGTCAAGGCGGTCAAGGCGGAGATGGTGGCAGTGGAGCTCCAGGTGGTAATGGCGGTACCGGCGGTCTTGGCAATGGTGCTACTGGCCCTGGTGGCCCCGCCGGTGCTGGCGGTATAGGTATTAACGGCGGTGGCGGCGGTGCTGGCGGTGCTGGTGGTAGTGCTGGTGCTGCTGGCGGTATTCGGGGCGCAGGTGGCAATGGTGGCAATGGTATTCTGGGCGGCGGTGGTGGGCCTGGTGGCGCTGCCGGTGCGGTGGGTACAGCAACCACAAATCCTGGTAGTGGTGGTGCTGGCGGTAATCTGGGAGCAACCACTGGTACTGTAGGCGGTGGTGGCAGTGGTTTCGCAGCAGCCACTGGCGGCACAGGCGGTAATGGTCAAGCAATTG
>JANNEV010000524.1:0-1587 GCA_031379145.1 Gemmatimonadaceae bacterium | reverse complement strand
GTCGAACGGACGTTCGCCTGGCTGGGACGGGCACGGCGGTTGAGCCGGGACTACGAACGGCACACGCGATCGAGCGAGTGCATGATTCGCATCGGGCTTGTCCTGAATCTTGTGTCAGGGGTGTCTGGTGGGTATTTCCCAACCTGTGCCCCTTACGGAGATTCCCGCATGGACGCGACCCTCGTTGCCAAAGCCGACCAACTCGCCCGCGAACTGGCGGCCTCCGCCGGAACCGTCGAGGATCTCAACACCCTCATGCGAGGGATGATGAAGGCTGCCCTGGAGCGGATGCTCAATGCTGAGATGGGCCACCACCTCGACGCCGCCCGAGCCACGGCCGACGCCCCGCCGGCCACCCGCTCCAACCGCCGCAACGGCCACTCGCAAAAGACCGTCCACGGAGACCTGGGGCCGATCCCGTTGGACACGCCCCGCGACCGGGATGGGACCTTCGAGCCGCAACTCGTGGCCAAGCACCAGCGGCGGTTGACCGGGTTCGATGACAAGATCCTCGCGTTGTACGCCAAAGGGATGACCACCCGCGACATCCAGGAGTTGGTCAAGGAACTGTACGGCGTGGACGTGTCGCCCACCCTCGTCTCCCAGATCACCGCCGACCTGGACGCGGAGGTGACGGCGTGGCGGACGCGGCGGCTCGATCCGATCTGGCCGATCGTGTACTTGGACGGGATCGTCGTGCACGTTCGCGGCGAGAGCGGTCGCGTGTCGCAACACACCATGTATGTGGCGATGGGGGTGAACCTGCACGGGAAGAAGGAACTGCTCGGCCTGTGGCTGAGCGAGACGGAGGGGGCGAAGTTCTGGCTCTCGTGCCTGACGGACCTGAAGAACCGCGGGGTGGCGGACCTGCTGATCGTGTGCGTGGATGGGCTGACCGGGTTCCCGGAGGCGATCCGCACGGCGTTCCCGCAGGCGAAGGTGCAGCTTTGCATCGTCCATCTGGTCCGAGCGGCGTTGCGGTATGTGGCAGACAAGGACAGCCGGGCGGTCGCGGCCGACCTGAAGACTATCTACACCTCCGCAACGGTCCTCGAAGCCGAGCAGGCGCTTGCCAAGTTCGCTGAAGTGTGGGGCGAGTTGTACCCGACGATTGTCAAGCAGTGGCGGGCGAAGTGGGCGGACCTGGTGGCGATGTTCGAGTTCCCAGCCCCGATCCGCAAGGCGATGTATACGACGAACGCGATCGAGTCGGTGAACAGCGTCATTCGGAAGTTCACCCGGAACCGCAAGCAATACCCGAACGCCGAGGGCGCGGTGAAACTGGTGTACCTGGCGATTCACGAGGCGTCGCGGAAGTGGACGATGCCGATCACGGGGTGGAAGGCGGCGCTCAACCACTTCGCCATCGTGTTCGAGGGTCGGATCCCCGCGAACGCGATGAGTTGACTGCAAACACCGCGCCCACCTGCCCTGACACAAAAAGGATTACAAGCCCCTCCTGCTCAACCGCATGGCCCCCAAGAACGGCTATGCCCCATTCCGATACCGAGTTGCGAAGAGTTAGGGCTTCTCGGACAGCCTCTGAGCTCGACTGATGCCGCTTCTCGGTCGTTCAGGCGGCGGGTG
>JANNEV010000479.1:0-3243 GCA_031379145.1 Gemmatimonadaceae bacterium | reverse complement strand
TGGTGTCGAGCATTCCGGCAGTCATGAAGCAACTGGACGCAACGCTCCCACTCGAGCAAGTCAAGACCATGCCGCAACAGGTTCGGGAAAGCGTGTTTCTTGATCGGATCATCAGCATTCTGTCGGCCGCCTTCGCCATGCTGGCCACTCTGCTGGCGGGCGTCGGCCTGTATGGGGTGCTGTCCTATTCGGTGGCGCAACGCACGCGGGAGATCGGCGTCCGCATGGCACTTGGCGCAAACGCAGGGCGCGTTCGCGGAATGGTACTGCGTCAGGTATCCCTTATGGTGCTGATGGGCGGTACCGTCGGGGTCGCTGCTGCGTTCGGACTGGGCCGAGCGGCGCAGTCCATGCTCTACGAACTCAAGGGACATGATCCACTGGTGTTCATCGGCGCGGTTGGACTGATTGGGTTTGTCGCCTTGGGCGCCGGCTATATGCCCGCTCGTCGCGCCGCTGATGTTGACCCAATGCTGGCGCTGCGGCACGACTAGCGGCAACCAACGGCGCAACAACGACGCGATCACCGCCGCTCGCGCAGCAGCTCGCTCATCCTGGCCTTCGCATTCTCCCGTCTCCCGGATCGCATGGACGTCGCCCGAGCACCTCGAAAGAAAACCTCACGCAACATCGCGATCGCCGGGGGCGTGCTGACTCTCGTGGTGGCGTCCGTGGCCATCGCACGGCTGGGGCCGGCCGCGCCAACATTGGAGCGCGCAACGGCTCTTGTGGACTCCGTGCGCCGAGGCGACGTGGTGCGCGACGTCCGAGGGCCGGGTACGCTCGTTCCTGAACACATTCGCTTCATCACCGCGCAGGCGTCCGCGCGGGTGGAACGGGTCATGTCGGAAGCAGGACAGCAGGTGAAGGCCGCCGATGTGCTGCTCGAGCTGTCCAATCCCGACCTGCAGATCCAGACCATGCAGGCACAGCAGCAGGTGCAGCAAGCGCAGATCGACCTGCTCAACCTGAAGACCAACCTGCGGAGCCAACTGCTGACGCAGGAAGGGTTGGTCGCCTCGATGCGAACCCAGTACGTGAGCACGAGCCAGCAGGCCATGGCGGCTGATTCGCTGATTCGCTTGAAGCTCATGGCGCCATTCGAGGCAAGCAATGTCCGGGCGCAAGCGGAGGAATTCACCACGCGATTGCGTGTGGAGCGAGAGCGTCTCTCGTTGATGGCGCAAGCAATCGATTCACAACTGGCCGTGCAGGCCAAACGCGTCGTGCAACTGCAGGCCATCGCAGATAATCAGCAAGCGCGCTTGCAGTCGTTGCAGGTTCGTGCTCCGGAATCCGGCGTACTGCAGGATCTCACCCTGCAACTTGGACAGTGGGTGCCGGAAGGCACGACGCTGGCCAAGGTCGTGCAGCCAGGCAAGCTCAAGGCCGTGCTTCGCATTCCGGAGTCCCAAGCCAAGGATGTGCAGCTCGGCCAGCAGGCTTCCATCGACACGCGGAACGGGCTGATCCCCGGTCACGTGAGTCGAAAGGATCCATCAGCACTTGGTGGCACTGTCACGATCGACGTGGTGTTGGACGGCCCCTTGCCTGCCGGAGCGGTGCCCGATCTCACGGTCGATGGCACGATCGTCATCGAACGCATGGTCAATGTGCTGCATACCGGACGTCCGGCGTTCGGCGCCGCGGGCGGATCTGTTGGCCTGTTCAAGCTGGTGGACGGTGGTGACGCGGCCATCCGTGTGCCCGTCGAGCTCGGCCGCACCTCCGTGAACACTGTGGAGATCGTGCGCGGATTGCAGGTTGGGGATCGCATCATTCTCTCGGACATGACTCCGTTTTCCAGTGTCGACCGCGTGCGCATCAAGTAGCTCCAACCCCCGGATTCCGCGAGGTGGCGACAACGCGTCGACGCTGCGCCATTTCCCTTCCCTGCTCTCGACTTCGAGGATTTCATCGTGACAACCACCAACGACGCCCTCATCCGTCTCACTGGCATTCGCAAGGTCTTTCACACGGAAGAAGTGGATACCCACGCGCTTGCCGACGTGAACTTCGAAATCAAGAAGGGCGAGTACATCGCCATCTCGGGACCGTCGGGATGCGGCAAGACCACGCTGCTTTCCATTCTCGGCTTGCTCGACACCGCCAGCAGCGGCGAGTACATGTTGGCTGGCGAGTCCGTTGCATCGCTCGCACCGGCTGACCGTGCGCGCGTGCGGAATCGACAGATCGGATTCGTCTTTCAGGCGTTCAACCTGATCGGCGATCTGACGGTGTTCGAAAACGTCGAACTGCCACTCACCTATCGCGATATGGACGCGTCGGAGCGCCGGAAGCGGGTGAACGATGCACTCGAGCGCGTCTCCATGTCACACCGGGCCAAGCACTACCCGGCGCAGTTGTCCGGTGGTCAACAGCAGCGCGTCGCTGTGGCCCGCGCGGTGGCTGGTGATCCGGCAATTCTGCTGGCGGATGAGCCCACGGGAAATCTGGACTCCACCAACGGCGAAGCCGTCATGGAGCTATTGCGCGAACTCAATCGTAACGGTGCGACCATCTGCATGGTTACCCACGATTCACGCTATGCACAGCACGCCGACCGCGAAGTGAATCTGTTTGACGGCCGCGTGGTCGACGCTCCCGTGCTGGTTGGGTAGGCGCATGCCGGCCGCTGGCATGTGCTACTCCTCGTCGCGCACGCGCGTCTTCCGAGCGCGATACCGAGACAGCCAGGCCTCGCTCCATCCCGCAAACATGCCAGCCCGCAACGCTTCTCGCGCGTAGCGGGTCACGTCGAGCAGGAACGCCACATTGTGCAGGGCGAGCAATCGCAACCCGAGCATCTCCTCGCTGACGAAGAGATGCCGCAGGTACGCCCGATCATACTGCGTGCAGCACGGACAGGTGCAGCCCTCCACCAGCGGCCGTCGATCCGTGCGAAACCGGCTCTGTCGTACTTGCACGGTCCCATCGGGCGTAAACGCAGTGCCGTGGCGTCCCATCCGTGTTGGCACGACACAGTCGAACAGGTCGACGCCGCGTCGGATGCCCTCGACGAGATCATCGGGAAAACCAACCCCCATGAGATACCGCGGCTTGTGACGCGGCAACAGCGGTTCACATACCTCCAGCATCGCGTACATATCCGGCTTGGACTCTCCAACGGACAGCCCACCAACGGCAACGCCGACCCAGTCGCCAGCACCGAGGATTCCGGTCAGCGACGCACGGCGCAGCTCGGCGTGGGTTCCACCCTGCACGATGGGGAAGAGCGCCTGC
>JANNEV010000707.1:0-8002 GCA_031379145.1 Gemmatimonadaceae bacterium | reverse complement strand
AGCAAATTGAGCTCTTCGATCTCCATGTCTCGTTGCAAGGACGCAGCGCCAACGGCCGACCGTCGTGCGAAGTGGTCATTACGGGAGACCTTCGCAAAGGCCTTCGCAACAACCTGTATGTAGACTGGGCCATGATGGGCGGCGGTGCGGCGTTGGCCGCTGGAGGCGGCGCGTTCGCGCTCAGCAGCATTGTCGGCTCCCTGGCCATGGCCATGATTCCCGGCGCAGGGCTCGGCGCGATCGCGGCCGGTGGAACAATGATCTGGTACCGTTGGCTGTATCGGCAGGCGCTCGAGAAGGCCATCGCAGAATTGAGCGATCTGCTGGCCGCGGTCGAACGCCACTTGACTCGTGCGCAGGTCTTCAGCTTCGACGACCGAAAGGCGTTTCCCACGGGGTAGTCGGCAGGTTGACGACCCGTTCGCGATCGCCTGGCGAACACGCGCCAGGCTCGCCCCGAATCGCGACCGAGGCATGCCTACGGCGTCGGCCGGGGGAATCGCCGCGGCTCGCCCGCGACGAACTCACGGACCGTCGAGTCAAAGCTCCACGGGGCGACGGAGATCATCCCCGCGTCGGCCTCAATCATGGCGATCGCACTTGGCCGATGGCCTCGCATCCGACTTGACAAGGTGTTGGCCGTGCTCGCGATCACGCTGCCGCTCGCACGCTGTACAAGTTCCACGCGCTCTTCGTGATCGTGGCCAGCACATACCACCTGCGCGCCGCTTCCGGCGATCGCGTCCAGCATCTGCTGAGGTCGAGTAAGCCCCCAACGGTTCGAGAGCCGGCCACGCACCACGTTGTGATGGAGCACAAGAATGCGCAGGTCGCCCGGCGGGCTCTCGGCCAACCGGGCGCGCGCGTCGGCGAGTTGCGGGTCGGTGAGCGCACCCTTCACGCGCCAGTGACGCGGATACCACGTGATGGCGTGCGGCAGCATGCCGGCGGACGAATTCAGGCCAACAATGGAGAGCCCAGGAACTCGGAGCGTGGGCTCGGTATCGGGCTGAACGAGCGCTCGCCAACGTTCATGCAGCCGCGAACGATTACCGAGTCCGAACGGCGCATGCCACCAGGCCGTGTCGTGATTGCCAGGTACTGTGACGACGGGCGCGAGCGCCGCGAAGCGATCGAGCACCCGCCGCGCCTCGCGAAACTCCTCCACGCGCGCGCGCTGCGTCAGATCACCGGAGACAACGATCGCGTCAGGCTTGTGGACGACGGCGACACGTTCCGCGGCGGCGACCTGCGCGGGTACGAACGAATGCCCGCAGTGGATATCAGAGATATGAAGCACACGGACCACGCGTGCGCTCATGTCGCGCCGATCATCCAAGTCGCGCGATGACCGCGTTGGTAAACTCGTCCGTAGAGGCGGTTCCGCCCAGGTCGCGCGTGAGCACGACGCCGTCGCGCAGCGTGCCCTCCAGCGCGTCGCGAATGGACTTGGCGCGCGGGTAGTCGCCCACATGTTCCAGCATCATGCACGCCGCCAGTACCAGCGCACCGGGATTCGCGATGTTCTTGCCGGCGATATCGGGCGCTGTGCCATGCACCGCTTCGAAGATGGCCGCCGTCGTCCCGATGTTGGCGCCCGGCGCGAGCCCGAGCCCACCCACCAGACCGGAGATTTCATCGGACAGGATGTCGCCGAACAGATTGGTCGTGACCACCACATCGAACGTTTCCGGCCGCATCACCAGATGCATCGCCATCGCATCGATGATGCGCTCCTCGAAGTGCACGCGACCTTCGTAGTCCCGGGCCACCATGCGACCGACATCGAGGAACAGTCCCTGCGAGAACTTCAGGATGTTGGCCTTGTGCACCAACGTCACCTTTTTTCTGCCGTGGGCGAGCGCGTACTCGAAGGCATAGCGGACAATGCGCTCCGACCCGAGCCGAGTGATAATGGCCACCGACTCGGCCGCTGCCTTGGGATCATCGCCGATCTTCACGTAGTGCTCCACGCCGATGTAGAGCCCCTCCGTGTTCTCGCGCACGAGCACAATGTCGATGTTGTCAAAACGTCCGGGAATGATGGTGTGGGCCGGACGCACGTTCGCGTACAGGTCGAACGTCTTTCGTAACGCCACGTTGATCGATCTGAACCCCTCGCCCACCGGGGTCTCCAGTGGCCCCTTGAGCGCCAGGCGCGTGCGCTTGATCGAATCGAGCGTGACATCGGGAATCGGATCGTTCCAGCGTGCGATACCGGCCATGCCGGCCACTTGCCGGTCCCACTCGATATCGGCGCCCGCCGCAGCCAGAATGCGGACGGTCGCGTCCGCGATGGACGGTCCGATTCCGTCGCCTGGGATGAGTGTCACGGAAATAGCCATGGGGGAAAGATCGTCTCGCGACGCGCCCGGGTGAAGCGCAACGTGCGCAGTTCTGGTCCCGACTATTGACAGCGCGTTGTTCAGGAGCGAAAAACCTTGCTCCGAGACCTCCTGCCCGCTCTCCCGACCACTGTGACCTCCCGACTCCTTCGCCTCCTCCCGTGGCTTGCCGTTGCCCTGTTGGGCGCCGGTGCCATCGCCGTTGTTGCGTTCAGTCGAGGCGAGAAGATCAGCGCCGCCTGGCTGCTTGTCGCTGCCGTCTGCAGCTATCTCATCGCGTATCGCTTCTACAGTCGGATCATCGCGGCCGACGTCTTCCAGCTGGACAAGACGCGGGCCACGCCGGCCGAACGGCTTGATGACGGACGCGACTACGTACCCACGAACAAGTGGATCGTGTTCGGGCACCACTTTGCTGCGATTGCCGGACCCGGCCCACTGGTCGGCCCCACGCTGGCCGCGCAGTTCGGATTTCTTCCCGGCGCCTTGTGGATCATCGTGGGCGTCGCGCTCGGTGGGGCGGTGCAGGATTTCGTCATTCTCGCGTCCTCCATCCGGCGCAATGGCAAGTCGCTCGGACAGATGGCGAAAGAAGAGATCGGCACCGTTGCAGGTGCAACAGCACTCGTGTCGATCCTTGGCATCATGATCATCCTGATCTCGGTGCTGGCACTGATCGTCGTGAATGCGCTGCGCGACAGCCCGTGGGGTGTGGTCACGATTGGCCTGACGATTCCCATCGCCATGCTGATGGGGGTCTATCTCCGATGGATTCGGCCGCATCGCGTTCTCGAGGCCACCGCCGGTGGATTGGTCCTGCTCATGCTGTCGTTGTACATCGGCAAGTGGGTGGCCGCCAACCCGGAGCTGGCGCCGATGTTCACGCTCACGGGCCCGACGCTCGCAATCTCCATCATGATCTACGGGTTTGCCGCGTCGGTGTTACCCGTGTGGTTACTGCTGGCGCCGCGCGACTACCTCAGCGCCTTCGTGAAGATTGCCGTGGTGCTGGCGCTGGGCGTCGGCATTCTGGTGGTGCTGCCTCCAATGGAAATGCCCGCCGTGACGCCGTTCATCAACGGTACCGGCCCGGTGTTCTCCGGCAAGCTGTTCCCGTTTGTGTTCGTCACCATTGCGTGCGGCGCGATCTCGGGCTTTCACGCGCTGATCTCGTCGGGCACAACGCCCAAGCTGATCAAACGAGAAAGCGACGCGCGGTTCGTGGGCTATGGCGCCATGCTGACCGAGTCGCTGGTCGCGACCATGGCGCTGATCGCCGCCTGTGTGCTGACGCCGGGCGTGTACTTCGCCATCAACTCCCCGGCCGCTGTCATCGGCACCACAGCCGCGTCGGCCGCCGACGTCATCAACAATTGGGGTTTCTTCACCGCCATTTCCGCGACGGAATTGGAGACGCTCGCGCGACAGGTGGGCGAAACGTCGCTGCTCTCGCGGACCGGGGGTGCGCCGAGTCTCGCCGTGGGAATGGCCCATTTGTTCTCCAAGGCGCTCGGCGGCGAGGCGTCCATGGCGCTGTGGTACCACTTCGCCATCATGTTCGAAGCGTTGTTCATTCTGACCACGCTGGACGCGGGCACGCGAGTGGGCCGCTTCATGTTGCAGGATTTGCTCGGCAACATCTACAAGCCACTCGGCCGAGTGTCCTGGTATCCGGCGGTCGTGCTGACCAGCGCCATGTTCGTGGCCGCTTGGGGCTATTTCCTGTACCAGGGCGTCACCGATCCGCTGGGTGGCATCAACTCGCTCTGGCCGCTGTTCGGCATCTCCAACCAGCTCCTGGCTACGGTGGCGCTGTGCGTGGGTACCACGGTCATCATCAAGATGGGCAAGGCCAAGTACGCCTGGATGACCATCTTGCCCATGACCTGGCTGTGCATCGTGACCATGACTGCGGGCCTGACCAAGATCTTTGCCGCTGACCCGAAGCTCGGATTCCTGGCGCATGCACGGTTGGTCGAGTCTCAAATTCTCAGCGGGAAACTGCCGGCGGCCATCAAGTCGGTCGATGCGGCCCGCCGTATCATCTTCAATGACCGACTGGACACCGTTGTGGCGGCGTTCTTCCTGGTGTCGGTGGTCGTCATTCTCTCGGCGTCCATCCGCGAGTGGCTCGCCATCATTAGTGGGCGAAAGGCGGCGGTGAGCAGCGAGTCGCCGTACGTGGCCAGCATGATGATGGACGAAGCGGCGTAGGGGCTCGTTCCCCCGGAAAAGCCCGATCGCTCGCGCGGTCGGGCTTTTTTGTGCGCGGTGGTTGCGCTCCGGCGGTCTCCAGCCAACGCGAAATAGTGACACAGTGCTAAGGAAACCCGCTCTGGTGCCGACACTTCACTGATACCCGCCGACGCTGGCAGACCCCACGACCATTTCATTCATGCGCACCTACCTGACACTCTCGCAGAAGCTCATCGCCCTGGCCCTCCTCGGGCTGATTCCTACGGTTGTTGCGGGGGTCGTGGGGTACCGCGGCTTAGCGCAGTCGCTGGCCGCGTCCGACAGACTCAATCGGGCCGTCGCCATCACTCGCGCGCAAATGGATGCCGACATGCGGCACGATGGACTTCGAGGCGTTGGCGCGCTGTCGCTGTTGGCCCTGAAGGAGCGGCGCACCGACGATGCCAAGACGCTCGCGGATGAGGCGCGGGAGACGGGCAGCACGATGCTAGCCGACATTGACACCGTGCGGCTGACGGCGGATGACTCTTCGCTACGCGCGATGGCCGAGCGCGTGCGGCCCACGGTGGAGAAGTATGCCGCTGCCGGCGAGAAGCTCTCGTCAGCTGCAGCGCGGGCCGACAGTCAAGCGCTGTCGATGCACGCAGGGTTGGAACAGCTCTTCGAGACACTCGAGCCGCAGCTGGCGGCGCTCGGTGATCGCGTACTGGAAACCTCCGAGAACACGGCGGAGGCCGCGAAGACGATCGGTCGCCGGGCTCAGCTCACACTGGCGGCGGTCTTCCTTGTCGCGCTCGTCATGCTCGGCGCGACCGCGCGGGCCGCAATTCGCGCTATCCGTCGCCCCATTCTGGAGCTTGCCACTCATGCCGAAGCGATGTCGGTTGGCGACTTTTCGCGATCGGTGACGTACGAATCGGCAGACGAATTGGGCAGCCTGGCCACCTCGTTCCGGGCCGTAACGGATTTCGCGCGAACCACCGCGGCATCAGCGGCCGCACTCGGTCGGGGCGACTTGACCACGTCGTTGGCTGCGCGGTCGGCGAACGACGTGCTCACGCAGAGCGTCAATCAAACGGCCGACACACTCCGCCGCCTTGAGTCCGAGATCAGTCAATTGGTTGATGCCGCCACACGCGGCGAGTCGAGCCGTCGCGCCAACCCGGCGAATTTCGACGGGGCGTATCGCACGCTGTTGCAGGGCGTCAACGCCATGCTCGATGGCATGCTGGCCCCGGTCGGCGAGGCAACAGCAGTGCTTGCGCAAGTCGCCGACCGTGACCTTCGCGTCCGCGTGCTTGCCACATACCACGGTGATCACGCGCGTTTGGCTTCGGCGTTGAACCGTACGCTGGACCAGCTCGAGCATACGTTGCTTGAGGTCAAGACCGCGTCCGACGAGGTCACGGGTGCAGCGTCGCAAGTGGCCGACGGTAGTCAGTCTCTCGCCCAGGGCGCCAGCGAGCAGGCCAGCGCGCTTGAGCAAATCAATGCGTCGTTGCAGGAGCTCGGAACACTCTCGCGCCAGAGCGCCCATGAAGCCGTCGAGGTGCGTCGGTTGACGGCAAGTGCGCGCGTCACGGCGGATGACGGCGTCGCGCAGATGCACCTGCTCAACGAGGCGATGGACGCGATCAGTGCCTCGGTCGGGGAAACGGCGCGCATCATGCGCACCATCGACGAAATCGCGTTCCAAACGAACTTGCTGGTCTTGAACGCCGCAGTGGAGGCAGCACGCGCTGGTGATGCCGGGCGCGGCTTCGCGGTCGTTGCAGATGAAGTGCGCACCCTCGCGATGCGCAGCGCTGAAGAGGCGCGACGCTCCGCGGCGGTGATCGAGCGGTCCTTGGCGGCCTCGGCGCGCGGTATTCAGATGAAGGAGGCCACGCAGGCTCGCCTGATCGAACTCGCCAACGGTGTGTCCAAAGTGTCCAGCGCAATGCAGACCATTGCGCAGAGCAGCGAGTTGCAGGCCGATAGCATCAATCAGATCTTGACCGGCACCGATCAGATGAGTGTGGTAACGCAGCAGTCCGCCGCGACCGCGGAGCAATCAGCGGCGGCAGCGCAGGAGCTCACCAGTCAGGCGGAGTCACTGCATGAGATGGCGAGCCAGTTCGCGCTGACCGAGGACTCCCAGGCGTTTCCAGGTGCCGTGTCGCCGAACCGCAGTGCGGCGACGTCGGAGTTCAGCCGGGGGCGAGCGCTCGTGGCGAGGTAGCGGCCGCTGAAGCGACGTGCAAGACCGGCCCTGTGTCGGATCGCTGAACCAGTACACGAGCAAGGCCCCGTTGATCAGGAAAACTCCTGAACAACGGGGCCTTGGTGTTGCGGCGTCAGTCTGAGTCGCTTATTGCCGGTGCACGACCACGCCGCTAGAAAGACACAATCGTGCGCAGCGTTGTGATGAGCCCGTGCTGCCGAAATCCGCTGGTCTCCAGCCGATTCACTTGCTGCAGGTCGGCCACAAGTGACAGATGCGACGTCACTGGCAGCTGATAGAACAGCTCACTGATGCGTTCCTCACCGCCGTTCCAGAACGCGTGCGTCAGCCCCAGCCCCAACAGATCGTGTGGCCGATGTGCCGAAAGTCCAGTCAGCGTCAGCCCACCGCCCTGGTGTGAATGGACTCCTTGCACACTGGGATCGGATTGACCCAACTGCACGAACGACGCGAGACGCGCGCGGTCGTCGGGAGCAGCCGGATCACGAAGACGGCCCAGCCAGAGCGTCTGATCCACCGTTGCGAACCACCCGTGTGTGCCTGGTCTCGCCGGGTCCGCGTCGGGCTCCGCATTCAGCGAGGCGAACATGCCCGTGTGGCGCCAGCCGCCAATGCCGACCCGCCCTTCCAGGTTGGACTCCCCAACGGTCCACAGCTGATTGACCTGTGCGATCTGAAACCGGGAGGAGCCGCCGGGCCGAGCCGGCGCGCCATCAAGGCCGTTGAAGATGCCGACGCCAAGGCTGAGTCCCTCACGCAGTCCGACGAACACGTTTGCGCCGGATGTGGGCAGGGGAAACGTCGGCGCTGCTGCGATGGCGGGAGAATACCCCATGGAGGCATTGAGAAAAGACCCCGCGTGATCGGGGGCCGCGAACTCGCTGTTGAAGTCCAGACGGCCGACTTTCACGCGCAGGCGATTCTTCCAGAGCCGTTGCTCCACCCAGACCTCGCCCATGGAGCGGAAGTCGTCCGCGTCGATGTTGGAGAAGTTCTGAATGAACGTGGCCTCGCCGGAACCGTTGCGTCCCGTTTTCGTCTTGTGCTGGGCGAACACGGTCAGGCCGCGTATGCCGAAGAGCGAATCGGCATCCAGCGTGATGGAGAAATCGCTGTGCGTTCGCAGCGACCGCGCTGCCGACATTGCTGCGGTTCCACCCGATGCATCCGTAATCTCCTCGGCCGCGAAGATGACGCCGGGGCGTGACACAATGGCGCGCCAATCCACCGGTACGCG
>JANNEV010000458.1:0-34586 GCA_031379145.1 Gemmatimonadaceae bacterium | reverse complement strand
GAATGACGTCCCAGCCAGATGCGGGATCCGCATAGCGTTCCTGGCTGCCCGGCAGCGTCAGGACGGCGTCGAGGTCCGGCATCCAGCTTTCGCGGCCGCCTTCGCCGGCGAATCCAACAGGGAGCCCTGCATTTCTTGCGCGCAGGTCGCGGGCGAGCGTGCGAAAGCCCTGCATCCAGTAGTTGCCGCCACCCACCGGGTGCCCGTGATCCGCGCTCCAATCGATCAGACTCAGCACGGCTTGATCCATGTAGATGCCGTCGATGCCATACTGACGGAGCACGGTGTCGGCGATCCCCGCGTACTTGTTGCGCCAGAACGGGGTGGCAATGTCCATGGTCGCGCAGGGGAGGGGATCGAAGACGTTGTACACCTCCTGCCGAATGGAACCGTCGCGCTCCCGAACGGCCCATCGTTCGGCACCTTCGCGCGTCCAACTGGGTGTGTTGATGCACCACAGTCGCTGGTTCATGTACACGATCGCATGCAACCCTGACGCGTGTGCCGTAGCCACCGCGGCCGTGAACGGCGCCGCGCCTTCGCGGGGCGGCAGGTAGTCGGGGAAGCTCGTGTCGTACGGACCGTTGTGCCACCAATGCCAGAAGACACTCACCGGCAACTTCGCGTCTGCCTGCAGTACCGCAGCCGGTTCCAACACTGCATCGGACGTGCCGCGATTCCACACCCACACGCCCGTATTGCGCAACCAAGCGGGAGTTGTGCCGGTCTTCAGGCGGCTAAGTCGCGCCCAATACTGTGCGGTTCCCCACGAACGGTATCGCTCAACCGCCGTGAGCCAGTCGCCGGGAATCGCGCCGACAATGGCCGCATACGTGGGCGCGTAGCGATCCGACGCGCCGGGATTGGCCAGGACGTGCACCATGTCGTAGCCGGCCCGTCCGTCGCGCTCGCCCCAGAGGGCAAAACTCTTTCGGTACGCCAGCGAATCATCGGCGGCAAAGTACAAGCCGCCTCGCGCGGGGCTGGACAGCGCCAGCACCTGCATCGAGGTCGCGCCGGGATACGCGAACTCCAGACGCCGTCCGTTTCCGTCCGCTCCGGCCAGCATCGCGCGCGGGTTCCGCGCAACTTGACCCATCCACGACGGCACAGCGAGTTCTTCCCCGTTGCCGAACGTGGCAATGCCGGTGAGCCGCGGGAAGTGCACGCGTTCCACACGGGCATCGGTGGGGCGCACGGCGCGGATGCCGTCCACACGAATACGCCACGCGACGGTGGAATCGGCACGCGACTGCAGTGTGGCGATGACACGCAGGCGCGGCAATGCGGACTGTTCGAAATGGTCCCATTGAAGACGCAGCATACCGCCCGCAGCGGTCGCGGAGAAACGGCCTGCTTCGGACGCACGCACAACTCCTGCTCGGCCGCCGCTGGCTGCGCTGGGCATGAGGTCCAATGACCAGAGCCCGATGGAGTCGGTCGGTGCACCAGCCAGCTGGCGTCCACTGCCGTTGCGAAACGCGACCACATGGCCGTCGGCGGACGCGAGCTCAACGCGAACCCCCCGCGCTCGCAGGGTGAGTTCCGACGGACGCTGCGCAAGCGCCATCGGCACGTGTTGGAGCGGCGCGGCCATACAAGCCACCGCCACCGCGGCAGTGGTGCGGGTGCAACTCCACTGCCGGTGCCTGCTCACGTGGCCAGCTTAGCGATAGAGCAAGTACGGTTTCACCTGCGCCGCGAACTTGACCGCGTCGGCATCCCATTGCCTGATCAACGCATCGATGGTGTTCTGCTCCACCGCCTTGGTGAGCTGATCCGTACCCGCGAGTCGATCGATGGAACGTGTGCGTCCCGCGGCGTTCACGGAGGGTTCCCGCCACTTGAACTCGGTGGGATGGCGCGCGTAGAACACCCGCAACATGCGAATGCCCAGCTCCACCGGACGTACGGCATTGCGATCGGTGACGCGAATGCGGATCATGGGGATGGTCTGTCCCGCAAACTTGTATCCCGCCTCAATGGTGCGTGTGGCGGTGTCAAATCGCACCCCGGGCAACTTGAGTGCATTCAGCTCGGCGGCCACCGCGACGTTGTCTGTGAGGTACGCGGCGCCGATGAGGGTGAATGGGTCCTCCGTGCCTCGGCCTTCCGTCGCGTTGGTTCCTTCGAAGAACACGGTGCCGGGATACAGCAACTCGGCGTTCAGGTTGCGCAGGTTCGGTGACGGATTCACGCGGGGAATGCCGGTCTCGTCAAACCACATGGCGCGACGGTAGTTCTTCATGGGCACCACAGTCACGTTCACATCGATGGCCTTGGTGCCTGCCAGAAAGCGCATGAGTTCACCCGGTGTGAGACCGTAGCGCAGCGATACGGCATGTTGCCCCACCAGGCTCGCGAACTTCATGTCGAGGATGTTGCCCTCGACGCGATCAGCGCGAATGGGATCGGGCCGGTCAAGGACGATGATCGGCTTCTTCGCACTCGCGGCCATCAGGGCCAGCGTCCACTGAAACGTATAGACGCGAGCGCCAACATCCTGAATGTCATACAGAAGGACATCCACGTCCTTGAGCATGTCCGCCGTCGGCGATTCCACGTCGCCGTAGAGCGAGTACACTTTGACACCCGTGGCCGAGTCGACGCCGGAGCTGATTTTCTCGCCGGCCTTGGCCACGCCGCGGATCCCGTGTTCGGGCCCGTACAGCGCCGTGAGCTTGACGCCGGGCGCCTTGAACAGGCGATCGATGGAGCTCACGCCCTTCCGATCGCGTCCGGAGTGATTGGTGAGCAGTCCAACGCGCTTGCCTCTGATGAGGTGCAGCGAGTCGGTGAGCAGGACTTCGATGCCGGGAACCACGCCCACGGATGACTGCGCGGACAGCGTGGCGAGTGGGCTGGCACCGGCAAGTGCGAGCCAGAGAGCGAGATGGGGTGAGCGCATGACGCATACAGTGCCGCCAATTGGAACCGTCGTCAATGCGCCCGTCGTCAATGCGCCCGTCGCCAACAGGCGACGAGCGACGCTCTGGCTGTTTACTGCTTGAGCCGCAGCGTCTTGAGGTTCTTGTCCGCCAGAATGTCCTTCTCGTAAAATGGCAACGGTACGAACTGGCCCTGCGAATACACGCGTGTCAGGTCGGCGTAGTGCGGCGATGCGGGGTTGTCCGACTGGGAGTAGGTCAGCATGCCGCGAGCTTCAACGGCGCCGGCGGGAGTCCAGCCGACGATCTGGATGAAACTGTTGCCGGCCACAATGGGCGTGTACCCGTTGGGTTTGAGTTCGGATGAAATCACACTCCACATGCCGGTGAAACCGTCGCCGCCCGGAATCGGAATGCGCTCACCGTTTCTGGTGTCGTACTGAATGCTGCCGAGGGTCCCGTTGAGCGGCACGTTGACCTGTGCAAGTCGTTGCTGGGCCTGCGCCAGTGCACGACGCAATCCCTCGCGAACGCCCGGTTGGTCGACAGCGAGGCCGCGCGGGGTATTGGCGGGGTCGGCGGCGTCAAAGGGTACGCGATAGAGCCCCGGCACGCGGACCGCCTGGCGCCAGAATTCGCGCCAGACGTGGCCGCCGCGACTGTCGACGGTTTCGGTGCGGCTCCACTGCGCGAGTGCCTGGCAGGCGGGCGCGATGTCCACCGCACCCGCGCTGAGTACCACCGGTTCGATTGGCGGCTTGCAGAGCGTCAGCAGGTCATCCAGCAGCAGCTCCGCGCCGAAGTTCCGCTGCGACATGAGCATCGATTCCAGCGTGGTTGGCGTGGCCTTGGCGCCACCCTTCAGCGCCTCCGCAATGAATGTGAGCCCGGCACGCGTGCGCAGACTGCGCGCGGTACGTTCCGCGCCGATGATCGGTGAGAATCCCTCCAATGGTGCCGCCGGGTTGGAGAGCCAATAGCTGTCGTTGGCGTTCGACACGACGTCATCGCGGCGCAGGCGCGGCATGGCGGCTGCGGGCATGGCGCCGGCCACTTTCGCGGCGGCGTCTTGTTTCCATTCGCAGGTGGGGTCGCCGCCATTCAAGACAATGATGCTGGCGGGAACACCGGTGGGCTTTACGCGGCAGCGATCGATCAAGGCGGCATCCACATTGGGCACGACGCTGATATCCGCGTAGAATGCGGTGCCGGCCTTGTCGGCGGCGAGCGTGTTCGTCCACGACACTCCCTGCAGACTGATCGCCGACTCGACCTCAGCGACCGACGTGGCGCGATTGAGCGCATCGTACGTCACCGCGCTCCGGTCGTTGGAGAGGTTCACATCGCGAATGGCGTAGGCGCGCGCGGCGGTCCACGGCAGTTGATCGGACACCACCACCGGTCCGTAGTGCGTGAGGTAGACGGCGCGCGACTCATCGCTGACCGCGCCATTTTCTGCGCGCACCGGAACCGACACCGTCTCACGCGTCATGGTGCGCCACGTGTCGCCGTAGCGATACTGGAGGGCGTTGTCCGGATTGAGGTCCAGCGCATACAGCGTCGAGCGCAGTCCCGTGGACACCGTGTGGCTCCACGCCACATCCTTGTTGAAGCCGATGGCGATCCGACTGGTGGTGTAGAGACTCACGCCCATGACATCCAACTGGCCTGGGATGGTGGTGTGAATGAGATGAAACCGGGACGAGCCCTGCCACGGGTAGTGCGGGTTTCCGAGCAGCAGGCCACGCCCCGACGCGGTGACCGCCTTGCCCATGGCCACCGCATTGCTGCCAATGCCCTGCGGCAGGTCGAAGTTCGTGGTCAGGCTGCTGGTCCGGCGAACACCTGGCGGTGCGGCGTTGGCCATCTCTTTTTGAAAACGAGCCAAGCCGTAGCGGATGCCCACGCCGATCGTGAGTCTGGTCACGTCGTTGGCGGTGAGCGCGCGCGCCCACGGGGCGTCCTTGCAGTCGACGGGAAGTTGCGACTGATGATCGCGCAGGTACCTATTGTAGCCCGCCACGTAGCCATCGGAGAACCGATTGCTGTTGGCACTTTGCCGAGTGGTGAACGTGCTCACGGTGGCACTATCGAGCACTGCTCGATGGAAAATGTCGCTTTCCCGGTTGCCCTCGCCCGGCCCGAAGTAGCGGGACATCTCGCCGTTCACCATCACGACGTCCCGCGCGATCGTGCACACCGCGTCCGTTGCGGTGGCGTACGCGAAGCCGAAACCGAGGCTGCCCCAGTCGTTGGCCTTCACGTGCGGAATGCCATAGCTCGTCCAGCGGATGTCCGCCGTATACCGGGCGGTACGCTGTGCGATGAGCGGCGTGGCGGAAAGTACGCCGAACGCGACAACGCGTGCAGTGAAAGAGCCGAGGTTCATGGCGTGGTGGGAAGTGCAGTGGGCGCTACGAGTGGATGTAGCTGTTCAACTGTGCGATCGTGGACTCGTGATCGGAGATAATGTCGTTCATGATATCCCGCATCGAGATCATGCCTAGAACACGATCGCCATCGACCACGGGAAGATGGCGGAACTTCTTGGCGCTCATCAACGCCATGCATTCGCGCGTTCGCGTCTGCGAGCCGACGGTGAAGACATTGGCGGTCATGATGTCCCGCACCAGCGTCTCCGTGGAGTTTCGGCTCTGCAGTGCGATCTTGCGCGTGTAGTCGCGCTCGGAGATCACGCCGACGAGGCGATCGTGCTCCATCACCAGCAGCGCGCCCACGCCGAGGCGGGCCAGGGTCTCGAGCGCTTCGTAGACCGTCTGGTCGGGGCGCACGTGCCACAGGGTTCCGTCGTGCTTCTTCAGCAATTCACCTACGCTCTTCATGGCATACTCCCGAGACTGGTGGTGGGACGGTCGTAAAGCGTACGCTCCGGAACACTCGCTGGCTATAACCCTGTCCGTGCGGATTCCACGCCGCATCGCCACGAACGGGCAGGCATGTCCCGTCTAGACGTGATCGCGCCGGACGGCGGCCGTTTCATCCACGAGTCTTCGAAACGCACGGGCCATGGCGCCGACCGCTTCGTGCGCAGCCGGGACGATTCCGGTGAGGTGCAGGAATCCGTGCACCAGCGCGTCGGCGCGCTGCAGCACAACGGGGACTCCGGCGTGGCGCAGCGTTGCAGCGAATCGGTTCCCCTCGTCACGGAGCGGATCGAAGCCTGCGGTCAGCACGAGCGTTGCTGGCGACCGTGCGAGATCCGGGTCGCGCTGTGGGCTGGCGCGAGGGTCGAACCCGGTCTCATGCTTGGGGCCAAGATAGCAGAGCCGGAATGCATCAAGGTCGCGCTGCTCGAGAATGTATCCGGACCGAAACGAGCGGCGTGACGGATGCTCGGCATTGGCGTCGAGCGCGGGATAGATGAGCAACTGCGCCGCAACCGGTCGGCCCACCCGAGCCAGGGCAAGGGATGCCGCCGCCGCGAGGTTGCCTCCAGCGCTATCGCCACCGACACAGACAAGTGACCGGTCGACACCGAGCGTGTCTGCATGGTCTTGCGCCCAGCATACCGCGGCAATGGCATCGTCGACTGCGCAGGGGAACGGATGCTCGGGTGCCAGTCGGTAAGCGACACTCACCACGTGCATCGCCCCGTCTCGGCAGAGCTGCCGGCACGGCTCATCATGCGTATCAAGGTCGCCAATCACGAAGCCGCCGCCGTGCAGGAAGACCAGAAGCGGCGTCGACTGCGCCTCGGCGTGCAACGGGCTGTAGTGTCGAGCTGGCAACATCCCGGCGGCGCCCTGTACGGCCAAGGCCTGCACCCCGGCTACTACGGTTGGCGGCGGCGCCACTGCCGCGATGTCCGTCCGATTGCGCTCGCGGCCCTCCGCGACGCTGGGCTCGATCATGCCGTACGCGTACTTTCGACGCCGGGCGGCCAGTACGAACTGCACGTGCGCGTCGAGCGCGGATCCATCAACCACATGCACTGGCTCCCTGATCATGCGCCGTAACCACGCGTTCGGCAGACGCGCGATCCATCGCGCCAGCGCGCCCTCCAGTCGTTTGGCAAACGGGATCGACCGCGTGTCGTTCATGGCAAGTGTGTCTCGGTGGTCGCGCGGTCGTATGCGGTGGCCTGCGGGTGCTCGTGAGCGACGGGTGCTTGCCGGTAGTCGGCCGCCCGCACGTGCGACGCCATGCGGCGGTAGCGTCCAACCCGCTCCGGCCAGAGGGCGGCGTTTCGTCCGGTGCTGTCGAGATACCAGCTTTTGCAGCCGCCGCTGTTCCACACCGTATCGGCGAGTCGTGCATCGATCCAGCGCACATAGCGCGCTTCGGCGTCCGGCGTTGGTTCGAGTGCGGCGGAGCCCTGATCGCGCATCAGCGCGAGAAGCCCGAGAATGTGCTCGATCTGCGCTTCAATCATCAGCACGACAGACGAGTGCCCCAAGCCGGTATTCGGTCCGAGGAGAAAGCAGAGGTTGGGGAATCCCGATACCGCGATGCCCATGTACGCGCTCGGACTGCCCCGCCAGTGATCCGCCAGCGTTTTTCCGTTGCGACCGATGATGTGCGGCGCGAGCGGCGGATCGGTGGCGCGGAAGCCCGTTCCGAAGATGATGACGTCCACCGCATGCGAGTGTCCGTCGGCGGTGACCACACCGTCCGCCGTGACCTGTGCGATGTTGCTGGTGATCAACCGCACGTTCGGCTCCGACATGGCCGGGTAGTAGTCATCTGAAAGCAAAATCCGTTTGCAGCCAATCGTGTACGTGGGAGTCAACGCGGCCCGGAGCGCGGGATCAGCAACGTGCGCCGCACGGTGACGTGAGGCGATCCACTGGACGAGGCGCGCCGCACCCGGTCGCCGAAACGGCGCGAAGGTCAGTTCGCGGAACGCGTAGATACCGGAACGCACGAGGCGCTGCAGTGCGGGCACCGCACGATAGAGCGAGCGCCGCCACAAGGGGATGCCTCGGTCGCGGCGCGGCACGATCCACGGCGCGGTGCGCTGAAACACATGCAGCGAACGCACCTGCGGTTGCAGCATGGGAATGAACTGAATGGCAGAGGCGCCGGTCCCGATCACGGCGACACGTTGATCGCGCAACGGAACGGCGTGCTCCCACTGGGCAGAGTGAAACACCGGACCGCGAAACGTGTCCAGACCGGGCAGTGCAGGCGTGACGGGATCGCTGAGGGGCCCGTTCGCGACGATGAGCATCGACGTGACCCATTGCTGGGTGTTTGTAGTCACGAGCCAGTGCTGCTCGCGATCATCCCACACTGCTTGAGTCACTTCCTGCGCAAACTCGATCTTCGGGACAATGCCGTACGTCTCGGCGCACCGTCGCAGATACGCCCAGATTTCCTCCTGCGGTGCGAAGACGCGACTCCATGCGGGGTTGGGTGCGAACGAGAACGAGTAAAGTGCGGATTGCACGTCGCAGGCGCAGCCCGGATAGCGGTTGTCACGCCACGTACCACCAAGGTCGGAGGCGCGCTCCAGGATCACGAAGTCTTCGATGCCTTGCTGCCGCAATCGAATTGCCATGCCGATGCCCGCGAAGCCACTCCCGACAATGAGGATCCGCGTCCGGCGCGGCGGCGTGGGTGTGCCGGTCATACCTAACGCCGACGGGTAGAAGCGTTCTGAAAGCGTTCGTAGTGATCGGTGGCGACGAAATCCACGCCGGCGGCCCTGACGGCGTTCCAGCGCACTCGTACCGCTGCATCGCTGCCAAAATTGTAGGACGCATTCAGTCCGTCGCCGTCACCCGCCGCAAAACCGTCCAGCGTGTAGAAGCGAATCCACAGCGCCTGTGCATGGGCGCGATCCACAATTCGCCGCAGTCGTACGGAATCGGCCGTACTCCATGTTCCCGCATGAGTCGGGCCCCCAGCTTCCACCACAAGCCACGGAAAGTTCACCCAACGCGCATAGTTGGATGAGCGCGGCGCAATGAGCTGCGCGGGTGTCATGCGAAACAGATTGGATTCACGCTCGTCGTCGCTGTTGCCGGGCGCGTCGACCGGTGGAATTGCACCAAACAGCCGCAAGCGCTCGCCCACCGCGACGGCATCATGAAAACGCGCACGTTGTGCCGGGTTGGACCCGGCGAGCACCAGGAGTGGCCCCACGGTGAGCGGCGACACTTGCGCTGGTGTGCGAGCGCGCGGGGCCGTGGTCAGCCACGCGCGGTACTTGCCGAGCAACACCCACACCGCGTCAAGCAATGCGGGTTCTTGCGTCTTGAAGTCGAGGTTGAGCGTGATCACCGGCCATGTCGCGCGCCGTTGTTCCGCGAGGGCGCGTTCCATGGAGGGACGGATCTTCTGGAGGAAGTACGTTTCCAGCGTCGGTGCGCTGGCCAGCGCGTCCTTGTCATGCGCGACAACGATGTCATACTGCGACGACCCGGCTCGTTGCCGCCAGAACAGGTCCTGTTCGATCGCGATCGGGGTGCCAGTCGCCAATGCGCGGTCGATTCGGTCGGCCCACCGCCCGCGCTCGGGGTACGCGTTATGCGCGTCCAGAAGCACTCGATTTCCCGGGCCGAAGCCACTCTGCGCGACAGCGGTCGGCACCGGAACGCCGGCCGCAGCAATGACACCAAGTGCGACAGCACGTCGGGCGGCGCGCCAGACGCGCACGGTGTCAGTCCACTCCGATTTGCTTGCGAATAGCGGCGGACGGCCCCGTGAACTTCTGCAGCGGCACATTCCCGATATACCCGATGTCCTTCCACCCTTGTGGCGTCGTGTAAAAGGCGGTGGCCGTCTGGTCCCGGATGGTGTCGAAGAACTGCGCGCCGAACACATACCCCGGTTTGGCCTTGGCGATGAAACAGATGTCGTCGCAGATGGCCGTGCGTTGCGCGTTGGTGGCCAGATGGAATCGCGTGCCGAAGCGCGTCACGCACTCGCGGTCAATCCAGACCAGTCCGCCGCGGACGCGGATGAGCGATGCATCGCCCCCTGGGCGACTGGCCCATTCGTTGATGAAGTCCGGCGCACCGACCGTGCTGGCCGCTGGGCTCTTGTCGTCGGCTGGGATAATCATGTCGCAGAGCGCGGTGAGCGTGAGCAGTTCCCGCGGCATCAGCTTCTTGGGCCAGGTGGCCTTGGCGTTAATCAGCACGGGGTCGCTCGGCGTACCTCGCGGTCCCTTCGCCGGTGGCGGCGCGAGCACCGGAAGCGGTGCTCGCGTGGCTTCGGTGACGGCAGCCTCGAACGCGCCGTCCACAGTGCCGCCCTCGCGTTGATCGGGAAGCATGGGTACGACCGCAGCGGCAGCCATTGCTTTGAGCGCGTCGCGCCGTGGCATGCTGGAGGTTGCCGCGTGCGCGCCGGAGTTTTCGTTCATGGACGTTGACACTAGAGGTTGCCTCGCTTGAGCTCGGCCACGAGGTGGTCGCAGCTGCGCCAGGCCAATGCGAGAATGGAGAGCGTCGGGTTCTTGTCCGCATTGCTGGTGAAGGCGGCCCCGTCGGTGACAAACAGGTTCTTGACGTCCCACGTCTGTCCGTGTGCATTGAGCACGGAGGTCTTTGGGTCACTGCCCATGCGTACGGTGCCCACTTCGTGAATGATCTGACCGCCCTTCGCAATGGCCTTGGCCCCGTCGGTCTGCACGGTGCCCTGCACTTTGCCGCCCATCTTGTCCACAATTTCGGCGAACGTCTTGACCATGTGCGCAGCCTGGTCGGTCTCGTGCGACGACCACTTCCAGTGAAAACGCAGCACGGGAATGCCCCACTGATCCACCGCCTCGGGGTCCAGTTCGCAATACGACTGCTCGTTGGGGATCATCTCGCCGCGCCCGTCGAAATACATGAACGACCCGTAGTACCGGCGCACCTCTTCCTTGAACCGCTTGCCGTACGCGCCATTGGTGTAGTTCTCGAGGCCGCCGAAAATGCCCGGCCCGGGCATGGCGCGTCCGCCGCCGAACTCGATGTGGTAACCCCGGGCGAACGACATTTTGTTGGCCGCCTGATCCCCGTACAGCCACCATGGCATGTACATGTGGATGCCCGCAGTGCCGTCTTCATTCACCGGTGGCAGCCCTTCCAGTCGCGGAATCTGCGCAGAAATACCTGCGCCTACCGTGTCCATGAGATACTTGCCCACTACGCCGCTGCTGTTCGCGATACCGTTGGGAAAGATCGCGCTCCTGGAGTTGAGCATGATGCGCGACGTCTCGCAGGCGCTGGCGGCGAGCACCACCACCTTGGCTTTCACGTGGTGATCAATACGCGTGAGCTTGTCGATGTAGTGCACGCCCGAGGCCAGACCCTTGGCATCCACGGTCACTTCGCGAACCATCGCGTCGGTGATCATGGTGACATTGCCCGTCGCCATCGCGGGGGGAAGCAACACGGTGCTGCTCTGGAAGTTCGCCTTGATGGAGCAGCCGCGACCGCAATCGGTGGCGTAAAAGCAGGCCTGCCGCTCGAGCATGCTTTGCTTCAGCACGCGCTGTGCGAGCGCGTTGCCTGGATGCAAGCGTGCCGGCAGCGTCGACGCGTCCTGACGTGCCGTGAGCACGGCCCGATGCGCCGGGATGACGGGAATCCGGAGCGGATCACACGCCTGCTTGGTAAGCAGCTCGTAGGTGCGTGCCGCTGGCGGCGGTTGCAACACGCCCGGCGAAGAGCGCGGCGTGTTCTCGAGATCGTCGTCTCCGCCGTACACGCCAATCAGGAGCTCGGTCTTGTCGTAGTAGGGCGCCAGTTCTTCGTACGTCAGCGGCCAGTCGGCGCCGAGACCGTCTCGGCTCTTCGGTTTGAAGTCGTACGGACCCATGCGCAGCGAGATACGTCCCCAGTGATTCGTGCGCCACCGAGCATGCGAGAACGCCACCACATGAAGTCGGTTCCGGGGGCGTTCGTGTACGGCTCGCCCGGCACGCGCCATCCGCCGTCCACGGTGGCGTCGTAAAAGCCGAACGGCTTGTCCGCATTGCCCCCGCCCCGCAATGGCGCGTCCTTGGGCGTCTGAAACATCGGCGTTTCAGTGACCGGGTCGTAGTCACGGCCCGCTTCGAGCAGGAGGACCTTGAGTCCCTCCACCGCGAGTTGGTAAGCGGCCATGCCGCCGCCGGCCCCGGAGCCCACTACAATAACGTCGTACTGCGTGTCGGTCTTGGAACTACGCAAGGACACGAGAAGACACTCCTGCACTACGGGATTCGAATGGGCGGACGGGCGCCGGGCGGGATGCTGCGACGGCAACATACGGTCGCGCGCACGCCTTGGAAACCGCGTTGCGGCCCCGATTTATCGCCGTCGCGGGTCCGACGCGCGTTAAGGTTTTCCCACCGCGTTGTACGGCACGTAGGCGTTCCACTCCCAAGCGGTATAGCGGTCGCCGATCAAGGTCTCCAGCAGTTCCTTGTAGATCGACTCCACATGCGTGCTGTTGGACATGATCACGATCCCGGTCTTGCGCGCGTCAAACGAGATCGTGTAATTCGCGCCACCGTCATCGTGGCCCTCCTTGAAGTACGCCAGTCCGTACGGAGTGCGTAGCAAACCCCAGCCGAGCCCGTAGGAGAGCTGGATCCTGTCATCGCGCGAGGTCGTTCTCGGGTCCGTCGTCGGAAACTGATGCAGCGAACGGATGCGAATCTGTGGCGACAGCATCTCGGCACGGCTCCGCGCGGAGATGCCGGTGCCACTCATCAGGCCGACCATGAGCCGGGACATATCGCGAATGTCGCTGTCCATCGAGCCCGCGGCCCGCGGCGATGAGCGACGGGAATGGCCGATGAGCGAATCATTGGCGGCGTAGCCCATGGCCACATCCGACGCGAAGTCGGGGCGCCAGGTCATGCTGGTGCGCTGCATGCCAAACAGCTCGAAGATACGCGTCCGCATCAGGTCGCCGACCGACTGCCCAGTCTTGGTCTCGACGACGAATTGCATGAGGTTGATGCCTTCGCCGGAATACGCGTAGCGGGAGCCGGGAGCATACTTGATATCGAGCTTCCCACTCTCGTTCAGGAATCGATAGTTGGGAAACCCGGCTGTGTGACTGAGCAGCATGCGCGGCGTAATGCGACGCCACCGATCGTCGGCGGCGAGATCGGCATACTTCTCATACTCTGGCAGTGGCTTTGGGAGATACGCGGAGATGGGCGTATCCAGCGCGATCACGCCGTCGTCCACCAGTAGCATGACGAGAAAGGCGAACGTGCCCTTGGTGATCGACATCGCCGAGAACACGGTAGAATCCGTCACGGGAAGTCGGCGCTCTACGTCCCGCAGCCCGAACGTGCCGCGATAGACTTCACGACCGTCGTTGATGATGGCCAGCGCGAGTCCCGGCACGTGTGCGGCCGTCATCAGTCGTGCCACGGTGCGCTCGATCTCCACTGGCGAGATCGTGGATCCATCAAGGCGACGCACTGGAGTGGATTGCGACGCCGCCGGTGTGTTCGATGTGCAGAGGAGCATCGCGAGTATCAGCAGCGGTAGCGCAGAGGACGGCATGACGTTGATGGTCCGAAGGAGGGTTGCGACCCGTACGTGACGGAACCCGTATCGGTGTCAGGCCTTCCGGTGTATCAGGGTACACCGCCGATTGCCTGTCGAAGCGACGCGGTCCATTCCGTTGGCGCCACGAACAACTGCTCAGGAAACCGCTTGTACCGCACAATTTCGCTGAAGATGTCCGCTTCCGTGTATTTGTTGAGCCCGACGCCGGCGAGATACTGCAGACGCAGATTGCGATCTGTGTTGAGCTCGGAGCCCTTCAGCCACTCCGCGAGGTCACGTCCGCTCCCGGCGTACGTCGCGAACAGGTCCAGCGGTGACTGGAAGCCGGACTCCACCAGCGATCCGCCCACCTGCATGTACCCGGCGTCCTGAAAACGCCGCTCCATTGTATTGATGTCGATGCGCGAAGGACCCTCCTGGCCGAGCAGCACGATGTCATAGCCGCGGCCATCGATCGTGTTGGCCCACACGGTGCCCTCGGGAAACACGGCAAAGAACGTGGCGAGCTCGCTGCGCACCGCGTCCAACGTGCTTTCGTACAGCGGCACCCATTGCGTGACGACACCGCCCGGCTTCAAGTGCGCCTTGACAGCCTTGAAGTATTCCAGCGTGTACAGAGACGCGGCGCCCTTGACCCATGGATTGATCGGATCGGATGTGATCACGTCGAACTGCTCATCACTGGTGAGCACGAAGCTGCGCGCGTCATCGAAGTAGATCTGCGTGCGCGGGTCCTTCACCACGTCGTTGTTTTCCTTCGTGAACCAGGTGGACACCACCTGTGGAATGAGCGGCTCGATTTCGCACACCACCAGTCGCTTGACCGATGGGTAGGGCAGAAAGGAGCCGGCCGTCACACCGGCGCCGAATCCGACCACGAGAACGGACTGCGGGTTCGGGTGCACCAACGCCGGCAGGTGCGCCAACATTTTCTGCAGACGCATATCCTGAGGCAGGCTGGACGCCTCGACCTTGCCACTCACGTGGAACTGCGTGGCGCCGCTGGCGAGCACCCGGGTCACGGCGACGGAGCTGTTCATGCCCTCGCCGATGTAGAGCATCTCGGTCTTGCCGATCCAGGTGACCGCGTAGCGACCATGCGCCACCAGGCTACCGGGCAGCGCCGGCATGGACACGATGAGTCCAACCGCAAGCAACGGAGCCACGAGCAGCAGCACGCGTGCCGAAGATGACGCGGCGCCGGATGCGGTGTGGCCGCGACGTGCGCGGGAGCCCAGCACGAGCATGGCCGCCGAGGCTGCGCCGGCGATCAGCACACGCTGCGCATCCTGGGTGCCCAGTTGAGGAATGAGCACAAGGCTGCAGAGCACGGCACCGACAATCGACCCCACGGTGTTGGCTGCATACACGCCACCCACGAGACGTGCGGTGTCCTGTCCCGGGCGTGCCAGCGCGGCGAGGGCCAGCGGAAAGCTGGCTCCCCACAGGCAGGCGGCCGGCAAAACGGCCAGCGCGCAACGCGCGAGATCCAGCTGCAGCGAATACCAGGCGCTTGGCGCGAGCGACGGATTGATCGGCCAGTTCGGGAGCGCCAGATAGATCACCACCGCTGCCCAGGCAATGGCGAGCGTCAGCAAGAGCTGGCACCACGCCAGTGCCCGACGCGGACTGATGACGACTCGAGCGAGCCAGGAGGCCGTGGCGCTCCCGATACCCAGCCCCGTCAGAAAGACGGCGAGGATCATGGAGAAGGTGTAGACGGAGGCGCCGAATGTCAGCGACAGCAGTCGTGTCCACACCACTTCGGCGGCCAGTGCGCAGGCGCCCGAGAGCCCGATCGTGACATAGACCGCTCGATCACCACCAATCGGCTGAAACGCGACAACATCAGTGACATCGCTCGCGGCGGTCGCGGTGGAATCGGCGGCGGGCGCGCGAAGCGAGATTGCCCAGGCCAGTGCGCCGACGATGATATTCACCGCGACGGCGATGTACGTGGCGAACCCTTGATCGTGCACGCGCAACAGATAGAACCCGGCGAGTACGCTGCCGATCACCGCACCAATGATGTTGCCGCCGTAGAAGAAACCGAGCCACGAGACGCCGCGCCGACTCGACTCAACCCATCGCGCGATTGCGGGGAGTGTCGCGCCCATCAGCACGGTGGGCGGCAGCAGACAGAGCATGGCCACGACGCCACGCAGGGCGAGGGCGGCCCCGCCATGTCCGATTGCGGGCGAGTAGAGTCGCCCGACCAGCGGAATCGCGAACAACTCCAGCAGTCCGATGATGCCAATGCTCACTTCGAGCAGCGCGTATACTCGCAGCGGATGCTGCGCGCGCGACACCAGTCGAGGCAGGGCCAGGCTGCCGAGGCACATTCCACCCATGAAGGTGGCCAGCAGCACACCGAGCGAGATCGCGGACGATCCGATGACCAGCTCAAGCAGCTGAAACCACACCACTTCATAAATGAGCGCGCTCACTCCACTGCCCACGAAGAGCACGAGGAGGAACGGCAGCAAGCGCGAAGAGGCGAGCTGATCGGTGCTGAGCTGATGAGAATCTTGTAAGCGACTGCCGGTCATACAGTTGGGACGCGAGGAGGGAAGGGCCGACGAGGCCTGACGCTGCCGCGGTGGCATCAGCGCGAGCGAAGAAAGCAGTCGGCGCGGACGCTGTCCATCTCGAACGCTGTCCATCTCGAACGCGTGGGAGCGCGGAAGGGTTGATCCCACGATGTACGGGCGGTACCGTTGCCGGTCCCTACCCCGTCCCGACCAGCCGCCGACGCCGAGAATCAGAATTGGAGCTCACCCCGATCACGCACCTGACGTGGATCGACTATGCCGTCATGGCGCTGTATTTCGCTGTGGTCCTTGGCATCGGGTTCGTCCTCCGCCGCTCCACCAGAACGAGCGCAGATTTCTTCCAGTCGGGCCGATCGCTGCCGCCCTGGGTCACGGGCCTGGCATTCCTCTCGGCGAACCTCGGTGCCCAGGAAGTCATCGGCATGGGGGCGTCGGGAGCGAAGTATGGAATCGCCACAGCGCACTTCTACTGGATTGGCGCGATTCCGGCGATGGTGTTCGTGGCGCTGTTCATGATGCCGTTCTACTACGGATCGCGTGTTCGCTCGGTGCCCGAATATCTCAAGCTGCGCTTCGACGAGAAGACGCGGACGTTGAACGCCGTGAGTTTTGCCGTCATGACCATCTTCTCGTCCGGCATTTCGATGTACGCCATGGGCAAGCTCTTCAACCTGCTGCTGGGATGGAGCTTCGACATCAGCGTGTTGGTGTCGGCCGTGATCGTGCTGGCGTACGTGTTCGCGGGAGGGCTCACCAGCGCGATCTACAACGAAGTATTGCAGTTCTTCATGATTGCCTTTGGCTTTGCGCCACTGGTGTTTCTTGGCCTGCGCTCGGTTGGCGGCTGGGCCGGACTGACGGCGAAACTCACGGAAGCGGCGGCAACGCGCGGGCTCGCCGCTGGGGCGTACACGCATGCGTGGCAGGGCATGACCAGTGCGGCTACCAATCCCATCGGCGTTGAAGCGTTCGGGCTGGTGATGGGGCTGGGCTTTGTGCTCTCCTTTGGCTACTGGTGTACCGACTTCTTGGTAGTGCAGCGCGCGATGGCGGCAGACAGCATGCTCGCGGCGCGTCGCACGCCGTTGATCGCCGCAGTCCCCAAGATGCTCTTTCCGTTTCTGGTGATTCTGCCCGGCATGATCGCACTGGCGCTGACGAGCATGGGGGGAACCAACGGCGGCGAAGGCATCATCCCGGCAAAGCTGAACGAGCTGGGGCAGCCTTTATTGGACAGCGCCGGACGTGTGGTGCTCGACTTTGATCTGGCCACCCCCATGCTGCTGATCAAGCTCTTCCCCGAAGGGATGCTGGGGCTTGGGCTGACCGCGCTGCTCGCTTCGTTCATGTCCGGCATGGCAGGTAACGTCACCGCGTTCAATACGGTGTGGACGTACGACATCTATCAGAGCCATATCCGGAAGCACGCGAGCGACGAGCACTATCTGTGGATGGGGCGCGCGGCGACAATCGGTGGCGTGGCGTTGTCGATTGCTGCAGCGTACGTGGCCGGGGCGTTCAACAACATCATGGAGTTGCTGCAGCTGGTCTTCGCCTTTGTGAATGCGCCCCTGTTCGCCACCTTTGCGCTTGGCATGTTCTGGAAGCGGAGCACGGGGCATGGGGCGTTTTGGGGGTTGGTGACTGGCATGCTGGGTGCATTGCTCCATCATGGACTCACGCTCCCACTCGGCTCGACCGCCGGGGTAAAAGGTGGGTACTTCGGTCTGCTGCACACGTATCCGAGCGAAATGGCACAAACGTTCTGGACCGCCATCGTGGCGTTCGCTGCGTGCGTGCTGGCGTCGATTGTCGTGAGTCTTTCCACCAGGCCGCGCCCGGAGTCCGAACTTGTTGGACTGGTGTACTCGCTCACGCCCAAGCCGAGCGATGGCGCTCTGGCGTGGTACCAACGACCTGCCGTGTTCGGTGGTGCAGTGCTTGGCGCCACGCTGCTGCTCAACCTGTTGTTCCTGTGAGGCGGCCATGAGTGGTGGATCGAGTCTCGACCTGCGCTATCCGATTGGCGGGCTGTTCGTGGCGCTCGGTATCCTGCTGGCGGGGTTTGGTGCGGCCACCGCGTCACGCACCGAGATGTATGTGAAATCGGGCGGCACGAACATCAACCTGTGGTGGGGTGTGGTCATGCTCCTCACGGGACTGTGCTTCCTTCTCCTTGCGCGTGCGGCGTCGCGCGCGGAACCTCGAACGGGTCCGCTGTAGTCATGTCATTCCCTCGCAATGCCGGCGTGCTGCTGCACCCCACATCGCTTCCGAGTGCCCATGGCATCGGAGATCTGGGCGTCGCTTCGCACCGGTTTCTCGATGTCATGAGTGCGACCGGACTCACCATCTGGCAGATGTTGCCGCTTGGCCCCACGGGGTACGGTGACTCTCCGTACCAGTGCTTCTCCGCCTTCGCCGGCAACCCGCTGCTGATCGAGTTACCAGGAGAACCCGCCACGTTCGATGCGCATGCGGTGGAGTGGGACCGGGTGATTGCGCACAAGTCCGCACTACTTGATGCTGCCTGCGAACGCTTTGTGCCGGACGATCGCTATCGCGCGTTCGTGCAGGCGAACGCGGAATGGCTGCCCGACTACGCGTTGTTCGCGGCGGTGAAGCAGGCGTTTGGTGGTGTGCAGTGGACCGCATGGGATGCTGATATCGCGGCGCGCGAGCCGGAAGCCATACAGCGCTGGCGTACGAAGCTCGTCGCACAAATCGAGCGCGTGCAGATCCAGCAGTATTTCTTCTTCGCGCAGTTTCATAATCTGAAACGCGCCGCCACCGCTCGCGGCATTCAGTTGATGGGTGACCTGCCCATCTACGTGGCGCACGACAGCGCCGATGTCTGGGCGAATCCTTCCCTCTTCAAGCTCGATGCTGCCGGGTTGCCCACGGTTCAGGCGGGAGTGCCTCCCGACTACTTCAGCGCCACGGGGCAGCTGTGGGGGAATCCCATTTACGATTGGGAGGCGATGCAGGCCGACGGCTACGCCTGGTGGATCAAGCGCATGAAGGCATCGTTCCAGTTGTTCGATATCGTGCGTATCGATCACTTCCGCGGATTCGAATCGTACTGGGAGGTGCCCGGCGCCGATACCACCGCCATGAATGGTCGGTGGGTGCTGGGGCCGGGCGCGGAGCTCTTTCACGCCATCGAGCGTGCGTTGGGACCGTTGCCCATCGTTGCCGAGGATCTCGGTCTGATCACGCCGGAGGTGGCCGCGCTCCGCGACGGCCTCGGCTTTCCGGGCATGGCCATCCTTCAGTTCGCGTTTGGCAACGATGGCAGTGCCAGCGACTTCACGCCGCACAACTACCCTCGGCATCGCGTGGTGTACACGGGCACGCACGACAACGACACCACGGTGGGCTGGTGGACGGCTGGCGCCGGCGACTCAACCCGCAGCGCAGCGGATGTGGCCAAGGAGCGCGACTACGCGATGCGCTACCTGAATACCGACGGAACAGACATCCACTGGGTCCTCATTCGTACGGCATTGGCCTCGGTGGCCAACACCGTGCTCGTGCCCATGCAGGACATTCTCGGCCTCGGCGGCGAGGCGCGCATGAACCTGCCAGGGCGGCAAGCAGGCAATTGGGGATTTCGATTCACCTGGGAGCAGCTCACGCCTGACATCACGAACCGGCTCGCCGAGCTGGTCGACACCTACGACCGGAAGCGCACATGAGTACCCAACGCACCGCGCCGTTTGCACCGACCAAGTTCATGACGCTGTTCAACATGAACTTCGGCTTTCTCGGCATTCAATTCGGCTGGGCGCTGCAGATGGCGAACATGAGCGCTATCTACGAGTACATGGGCGCCAGCGCCGACCAGATTCCCATGCTGTGGCTCGCGGCACCGCTCACCGGTCTCATCGTGCAGCCGATCATCGGGCACATGAGTGACAACACGTGGGTCCCGTCGCTTGGTCGTCGGCGGCCTTACTTCCTGGTTGGTGCCATCCTCAGCACGCTCGCACTCATTGCCATGCCGAACGTGACCGCGCTCTGGATGGCGGCGGGACTGCTCTGGATTCTTGATACCAGCATCAACATCTCGATGGAGCCGTTTCGTGCCTTCGTGGCGGACGTGTTGCCGCCGAGCGAACGGACGAAAGGTTTTGCCATGCAGAGCTTCTTCATTGGACTGGGTGCCGTCATCGCCTCGGCATTGCCCTGGATGATGACCAACTGGTTCGGCGTCGAGGCCAGCGCTGCCGGCACGATTCCGCTCACGGTCAAGCTGTCGTTCTTTGTCGGCGCCGCAGCGTTCTTCGGCGCTGTGATGTACACCGTGTTCATGCCTCCGCGTGAGACGCCACCGCCGGACATGGACGCGTTCCGTCGAGCGAAAGCTGCCAGCAGGGGGCCGTTCGCCGGGGCAAGCGAGATCTTCGAGGCCGCGCGCAACATGCCGGACACCATGAAGCAACTGGCCTTGGTACAGATGGCCACATGGCTGGGTCTCTTTTGCATGTGGCTCTATTTTCCGGTGGCGGTGGCGCGCAACGTGTTCGGCGCCCCCGACTCGAACTCACCACTGTACCAGCAGGGCGTGGAGTGGGCCGGCGTGTGCTTTGGCGCGTACAGCGCGGTGACGTTCGTGTTTTCGTTCTTCCTGCCCAAGCTGGCGGCGGCCGTTGGCCGCAAGGCGGCCCACAGCATCTGTCTGCTCTGTGGCGCTGCGGGATTGCTCAGCATCGCGGTGATCACCAATCCGCAGCTGCTGCTGCTGTCCATGGCTGGTATCGGCATTGCCTGGTGCAGCATTCTGTCCATGCCGTACTCCATCCTGGCCGGCTCGCTGCCGTCCAACAAGATCGGCGTGTACATGGGCATCTTCAACTTCTTCATCGTCATTCCGGAAATCGTCGCATCACTCGGTTTCGGCTGGGTCATGAATCACATCCTGGACAACAACCGGTTGGCCGCTGTCATCGCCGGCGGCGTGTTCCTGGCGTTGGCTGCCCTGCTGACGTTGCGCGTGAAGGATGTGAATGAAGCCGCCGAGACGGCGCGGCCGCAGCTGGCCACGGCGTAGGCGGCGCATACTTGAGGCGCACTTGTCGGTTGAACTCTCTGTTGCGAGGCAGGCAATGACACGGTGGTCGCTGGTGGTGCTGGGGCAAATTCTGGCGGCGTCGGCTGGGCGCGCGCAGGTTCCCGTCGTCGAGAAAGTGGAGCCGCCAAGTTGGTGGGGCAGTCATTCCATCAATCCGGTGCGGCTCCTCGTTCGCGGACAGCATCTGGCGGGGGCGCGATTTATTTGTCCTCGAGTGACCTGCAGCGCGGCGACGTCCAATGCCAAGGGCACGTACGCGTTTGTCGACGTCACCATTCCGAGAGGGGCAAAGCCCGGGAGCTACCCGCTCCAGCTGCGAACCGCCGGCGGGTCCGCCAGCGTGCCGTTTTCTGTGGCGCCGACGCTGGCCAGCACCGGGAGATTCCAAGGGTTCGGCGTCGATGACGCGGTCTACCTCATCATGCCGGATCGCTTTGCGAACGGTGATACGACCAACGATCACGGCGTGACGCCTGGCATGCTCGATCGGGCGAAAGGGCGGTATTACCACGGAGGCGACCTCGCGGGCGTGCAGCAGAAGCTGCCGTACCTCCGGGGGCTGGGCATCACCACGATCTGGCTCAACCCGATCTACGACAACGCCAATCGGTTGAACGAAAAGGAGAAGTACGACGGACTGCCCATTACCGACTATCACGGCTACGGCGCCGTGGACTTCTACAACGTCGACGAACACCTCGGCACGGTGTCCGGCTTTCGACAGCTCGTTGACGCGGCGCACGCGCAAGGGATCAAGGTGGTGCTGGATATGGTGGCCAATCACACCGGGCCGTATCACCCGTGGGCCAACGATCCGCCCACGCCGACGTGGTTTCACGGCACTCCAGAGCAGCATCCCAACAACACGTGGCAGACGTGGACCATCGCTGATCCGTACGCGACCGCGGCACTCAAGCGTCCGACGCTGGATGGATGGTTCATCGATATTCTCCCCGACCTCAATCAGGATGACCCGGAGGTGGCCCGCTATATCATCCAGAACACGCTCTGGTGGGTGGGTATCAGTGGCATGGATGGGATCCGGCAGGATACGTGGCCGTACGTGCCGCGCACGTTCTGGCGTGATTGGATGGTAGCCATCAAGCGGCAGTACCCGGCGCTGCGAGTCGTCGGCGAAGTGCTCGACGGCGACGCGTCGCAGGTGAGCTTCTTCGAAGGCGGCGTGACGCAATTCGATGGCGTGGACGACAAGGTCGACATGCTGTTCGACTATCCGATGCACTTCGTGATTCGGAGTGCCTTTGGGCAAGGCAAGCCCATTCGAGACGTGGCGCAGATGTTGTCGCGTGACCACGTGTACAAGAACGCCCACCGTTCGCTGCTCACCCAGCTGGGTTCGCACGATGTGTTGCGTTTCATGAACGAACCCGGGGCCACGCTGGACGGACTGCGTCTCGCGTTCACGCTGCTGTTCACCGTGCGCGGTACGCCACTGGTGTACTACGGGGATGAGATCGCATTGCCGGGAGCGGTGGACCCGGACAATCGTCGCGACTTCCCTGGTGGTTGGCGGGGTGATGCCCGCAACGCGTTCGACGCGAGCGGGCGTTCACCAGAAGAGCAGTCGGTGTGGTCGCATGTGCAGACGCTGCTCAAGCTGCGTGCGGCACGACCCGACCTGCGTGCCGCCAAGACCGAGCACCTGGTCGAAACGGAACAGCAGTTCGCCTATCGTCGCGGTAACACGATCGTTCTGCTGAACAACGCGACGGACGCGGTGGACCTCGCATTACCTGTCTCAGCGCTCGGTGTTCCCGTTGTCGGCGCCTGCGGAGCGCCGGTTCGCACCGCGAGTGGTGTGAGCGTGCGAGTGCCCGCCCGCACGGGCTGCGTGTACTGAGACTCGTTCGTACGACGGTGCCGTTACGGCGTGATGCGTGAGTGCACCCAGGTAAATCGCGAACCCGTGGATGGATCGAACGCGACGCCAAGCGCGCTCTTCGACGCGGCGGTGTTCAGTACCACGTCGCGGCCTCGCTCCGCCAGCGATCGAGCGACGACGATATCAGCGACGGCCGGGACGGACGGCTCCGCGCTCTGCAGCGTCACCACACCGGCCGCTGGAACGTTCACCACCCGACGCAGCGTCGAGCGATCGATGCTGCGTCGCAGGGTGCCGTCTGCAGCGCGTACGACACCGATGTCGCCCCCCATGACGATGGCCTTGCTGCTGGCCGCAACGGCCGGCAGCAGCCACACCTCACTGATTCCGTTCTGACTCAGCGGTGACACCGTCACCGCGCGTCCTTGTCGGCGCAGCACCAGCACGATCTCCCGCGTCACATCGCGCATGAGCCGAGCTTCACGCGTAATTCGCGCGGAGTCAACCGCCAGCGTGTAGCGATCGCGTGCGCCGTCCAGTCGTATCAGTGTCAGGCGTCGTGGGCGTGTGAATGCCGAGTCGATGTCGAAGACCCCGCCAATGGGTACACCGTCCGCGGTCCGCTCACAGTGTACCAGTCGCGGCGCGGAGGCCGCCGGGCCGAACTTGCCGGTGGCACGAAGTCGTACCATCGTCGCGGCGCACTGCTGGTAGTACACCACCGAACGTGCACTCGCGTCAGCTGCGGCAAAGGCCGGTCCGAAACCAGCGGGCATGCCGTCGGAGATGGGCGGTACTGGCGCCTCCGGCGGGAGCACACGCACCTCATGTGTTGCCTCGTTCGCGACCGCGCCGCCTTTCGAGGCGCAGGCGTTCACCAGAATGCCCGCGCCCATGAGCCATGGAGCAGACCGGAGGAACCGAGCGGCTGGCGTAGTTACGTGCACGCTAGCGCCCGATGGAGCGCAACGCCCACTGATACATGCGTGCGTATTGCTCTGCGGCGTGGGTCCATGAGTTGTCTTCGCGCATGCCCCGGTCGCGGAGCAGTGCCCAGGAGTCCGCATCGCGATAGGTCGACAGGGCGCGCGAAATCGCCTCGGTAAAGTGCCGGATCTCGAACGGGTGGAAACGAAACCCGTTGCCCTCGAACCCCTCCTGCACGGTGTCATTGAGACCGCCGGTCGCACGGACAATCGGAACGCTGCCATACCGGAGCGCGATCATCTGTCCGAGGCCGCACGGTTCGAATCGTGACGGCATGAGAAAGGCGTCACTGCCAGCGTACATGCGCTGCGCGAGCGGCGTGTCGAATCCGATGCGCACGGCCACGCGGCCGGGGTTGGATCGTGCGTGATGCCGAAACGCCTCCTGCAGGCCGACGCTGCCCGAGCCCAGCACAACCAGCTGAGCGTCCGTTCGAGCCACAAGCCACGGAACGGCCTGACTCAGCAGGTCCAGTCCCTTTTGCTCGGCCAGCCGAGAGACGATCGCGAGGAGCGGTGCCTCGGGACTGATGTGCAGGCCCAGTTCAGCCTGAAGCGCCGCCTTGCACACCGCCTTCCCGGACAGGTCGGTCACGTCGAATGGCGCTTCGATGTCCGGATCGGTGGCCGGATTGTACGTCACCGTGTCGATACCGTTCAGCAGCCCCACGACCCGGTCGCGCCGCGATCGGAGCAGCGGGTCCAATCGCTCGCCGTACTCGCCGGTCATGATCTCCTGCGCATACGTGGGGCTCACGGTGCTCACGATGTCGCTGTACAGAATGCCGCGCGCCATGAAATTGAATGAACCGGCGATGCCGGACCCCATGCCACCCTCCACGAGCCCGCCTTCGCTCAACCCGGCGAGTGGCAACGTGGCCGTGCTGAACTGCCCTTGATACGCCAGGTTGTGAATGGTGAACACGGTGGCGATATGCCCGAACGTGTAGGCGTAGAACGTCTTGATGTAATTCGGAATGAGGGCCGAGTGCCAATCGTTGCAGTGAATGACATCGGGCTGCCACCCGTCGACTTCCCGCAGGTGCTGCAGGAGCGAAAGCACACCGCGCGCGAAGAGGATGAACCGACGATCGTCGTCCCGGTCGCCGTAAATCGCCGCGCGTTCGAAGGCGGCGGGGATATCGAGCATATAGGTTGGCGTCGTGCTCTCCAGGGCGCGCCAGACGCGCAGCTCCTCCTGCCGCTCTCCGGCGGGCAGGAAAGACGAACAAATCGGTCCCTCTACCGGGACGTCCCGTTCGCGCAGTTCGCGATAGCGGGGCATCGCGACGCGTGCGTCATGGCCGGCAACCCGAAGGGCGGCGGGCAACGCGCCCGCGACGTCAGCCAGCCCACCTGTCTTGACGAACGGAGCGACCTCGGCGGCCACAAAGAGGATGTTCACGAGAGGGATCGGGCTGAAGGGCATCGAACTCGCCGGGTCGGCAGGCGTTCGTGCAAATGTACCGCGCCGTCCGCCCGCGGGCGCTTTTCGAGGAATTGCCCCCTAACGCGGCGCGGCACCGATGCGCAGAATGACGGAGCCTCCCATCTTGCATGGACCCGGGTTGCACCGGGCCTCCCTGACACGACCCGCGCCTCAGCGAAACTCACATGACTCCCCATCACCGTTCCGGCATGCTCGCGCGCTCCGCCATGGCCTATGTGCTGGCGGGCGGGCGCGGTTCCCGGCTCTACGAGCTGACCGATCGACGTGCGAAACCCGCCGTGTACTTTGGCGGCAAGACGCGCATCATCGACTTTGCGCTGTCGAACGCCATGAACTCGGGCATTCGGCGTATTGGCGTGGCAACACAGTACAAGGCGCACAGCCTCATTCGACATCTGCAGCGCGGCTGGAATTTCTTCCGGCCAGAGCGCAACGAGAGTTTCGATATCCTTCCTGCCAGTCAGCGCGTGTCGGAGACGCAGTGGTACGAGGGAACCGCAGACGCTGTCTACCAGAACATCGACATCATCGAGGCGTATCATCCGGAGTTCATGGTCATCCTCGCGGGTGACCACATCTACAAGATGGACTACGAGCTCATGCTCGAGCAGCACGTGAATCAGAACGCGGACGTGACGATTGGATGCCTCGAGGTCAAGCGCTCCGAGGCGACCGGGTTCGGTGTGATGCACGTGGACGATGACGATCATATCGTCTCGTTTCTGGAGAAACCTGCCGACCCGCCAGGCATTCCGGGCAATCCCGATATGGCGTTGGCCAGCATGGGCATCTACGTCTTCAAAACAGCGTTCCTGTTTGAGCTGCTCAAGCGTGACGCCGCCGATCCGGAGTCCAGCCGCGACTTTGGCAAGGACATCATTCCGTACGTGGTCGCCAACGGCAAGGCCGTGGCGCATCGGTTCAGCACGTCGTGCGTGAAGTCCGATACGGAAGTGGAGGCATACTGGCGAGACGCCGGGACGATCGATGCGTACTGGGAGGCCAACATTGACCTCACCAGCGTGGTGCCGTCGCTCGACCTGTACGATCAGAACTGGCCGATCTGGACGTACAGCGAGATCACCGCACCCGCCAAATTCGTTCACAACGAAGACGGACGTCGTGGGCTGGCGCTCAATTCCCTTGTCTCCGGTGGTTGCATCATCTCGGGTGCTCGCCTGCACAAGTCGTTGCTGTTCACCGGCGTGAAGATTCACTCCTTCGCGTATCTCGATGGCGCCGTGGTGCAGCCGTACGTGGACATCGGGCGCTCGGTGCGGTTGCGCAACGTGGTCATTGATCGCGGGGTCCGGATTCCCGCTGGTCTTGCCGTCGGCGAAGATGCGGCGTTGGACGCCAAGCGTTTTCGGCGCACGGACAAGGGCGTGGTGCTGATTACGCAGTCGATGATCGACAATCTCAAGATGTAGGCGGCTAGTCCTGATGCTCCGTTTCGTGGCGGTTCTCGTGTGCACGGCGATGGGCGCGCGTGAACTGGCGGCCCAAGCCCGCCCCGGCTTCACGGGCCGTGCGCGTGCAGGTATCGATGTGCTGCACTACGAGTTTCGCGTGGATTTTCCGACGGTGGCGTTCCCGGATACCATTCGCTTCGCGGCCACCACAACGGCGAGGCGAACTGCCGCAACCGCCTCGCTCACCCTCGACCTTGTTGCGTCCATGCGAGTGGACTCCGTGAACGTCAACGGAGCTCGCGTGGCGTTCACGCGGCCGGGTGATTCGGTGGGCGTGGCGCTGCCGGTGGGCTCCACGGATACACTCCGTGTGACGGTGTTCTATCGCGGACTCCCCACCGACGGTTTGATCGTGCGGCGCGACTCTCTGCTCGGCTGGACCGCGTTCGGCGACAATTTTCCTGATCGCGCCAGACAGTGGTTGGCCACCGTCGACCATCCGTCGGACAAGGCCCTGGTGGATTGGATTGTGCGTGCGCCGGCCACGCATCGCGTGATTGCCAACGGCGCCCTCGTCGAGGAGGCCGCGGAACCCGGCCAGCGCATCGTGCGTACCCATTGGCGCACCGTGCGTCCGATCTATACGGCGGTCATGGTCATCGGCGTCGCGCCCTTTGCGGTGCAGGAGATTGGAGCCACCGCGTGTGGGCTCGGTGAACTGCCGGGGTGCGTGGCGCAGTCCGTGTGGACGAGTCCCGCCACGCGCGCCGCGCTATCCGAGGGCGCTTTGCCC
This sequence comes from Gemmatimonadaceae bacterium, assembly GCA_031379145.1. Classification (GTDB taxonomy): domain Bacteria; phylum Gemmatimonadota; class Gemmatimonadetes; order Gemmatimonadales; family Gemmatimonadaceae; genus Gemmatimonas. Next base: position 7,119 of record JANNEV010000458.1, on the reverse strand, counting down.
GGGCAATTCGCGAGGGCAGGTGACATCGTGTCGTTCTTTTCGACCCGCGTGGGCCCATTCCCGTACGAGAAGTTGGCGCATGTGGCTTCATCGACGCGGTACGGAGGCATGGAGAATGCAGCGGCGATTTTCTACGCGGATGGCCTGTTCAAGCCCGGATCACCCGGGGAAGGGCTGATTGCACATGAAACGGCGCATCAGTGGTTTGGCGACGCCGTGACGGTGCGCGAGTGGCCGCATGTGTGGTTGTCCGAAGGCTTTGCCACCTACTTTGCCGCGCTCTGGTCGGAGCACGCGCACGGCGACAGCGCGTTTCGTGCGGACCTGACGCGAATGCGCACGACAGTGCTCGCATCGGCGATCGCAACGAAAAGGCCCGTTATTGATGACAGTCTCGATGACCTCCGCCGCGTCTTGAACAGCAACGTGTACCAGAAGGCCGGGTTCGTGCTGCATATGCTGCGGCGCGAGATCGGGGATTCTGCGTTCTTTCGCGGCATCAGGTCGTACTATGCGGCGCATCGACACGGCAACGCGACAACGTCCGACCTTGAGCGCGCATTCGAGCGCGAAGCGAAGAGGCCGCTCGGATGGTTTTTCGATCAGTGGATGCGACGGCCCGGCTACGCCGACCTGACCACGAGCTGGCGCTGGAGCCCCACGAAGCGAACGATGCAGCTCACGGTACAGCAGGGCTCCAGATTCGCACCATACCGGCTCTCGCTGGCGCTGGAGGTCACTGACGACGCTGGCGTTGTGCGGCGTGTTCGCGTCGCGGTGCCGGCGCAGGCCACGAGCACGCTCACGCTCCCTCTCGTACTGGCCAAAGCGCCGCGCGCAGTGGTGGTGGATGCGGACGTCTCGTTGTTGGGAAACGTTCGCGTCGTATCAAGCTCACCATAGACGGTGCACCACACCGGGCATGCCGTTTCGCCGACTCGCGCCCGCTACCCTTCCATTCTTCGAGGACCCCAGCCGTGTTGCCGATCTACGGACGTCTCGCCATCAGTTTCGCCCTCGTCGCGGTTCCCGTCGCCACCGCCGCCACGCAACCCACCGCAGCTTCGAGGACTGCCTCGGCGCGATTCGCTGCCGGCCCCGGCCAGCGTGACGATTCGCCCGAAGCGCAAGCGCTACGCGCGCTGCGCTGGCGCTCGATCGGTCCGATCAATCAGGCGGGGCGCATTTCGGTGGTGGCCGGTGTGCCAGGCGATCCGATGACGTACTACGTCGGCGCAGCGAATGGCGGCATCGTGCGCACCACCAACGGTGGCGTGACCTTCGAATCGATCTTTGACCGACAGTCGTCGATCTCGATTGGCGCCATCGCGGTGGCGCCCAGCGACCCGCACATCGTGTATGTGGGTACCGGTGAAGGTAATCCGCGCAACAACGCCTCGGTGGGCGACGGCATGTACAAGTCGGTCGATGGCGGCGACCATTGGACGCATATCGGACTGCCCAAGTCGGACAAGATCGCGCGTATCATCGTGGACGGGAAAAACGCCAATATCGTGTACGCGTGCGGTATTGGCCGGGAATGGGGCCCCAGCGAGGAGCGCGGCGTCTTCAAGACCACCGATGGCGGCATGTCGTGGAAGAAGGTGCTGTACGTGGACACCCAGACCGCGTGCTCCGACATCTCGGCCGACCCGAACAATTCGAACATCATCTACGCCGGCATGTACACGTATCGGCGCTGGGCGTGGCATCTCGAAAGCGGAGGCGGCAACACCGCGGTGTGGAAGTCAGTGAATGGCGGCGAGACGTGGGAACGGCTCTCGGGGAAGGATCGCGAGTACGGCCTACCGAAGACTGACATGGACCGGATCGGCGTCGCGGTGAGTCCGAGCGAACCCGATATCGTGTACGTGCTGACGGAAACGAAAGAAGAAGGCGAGCTGTGGCGCAGTGACGATGGCGGCAAGCGGTGGCGCATGATCAACCGCGATCCCAACATCAACTTCCGCCCGTTCTACTATGCGGACATTCGCGTCGATCCGAAAAACTCCAATCGTGTGTTCACGCTCTCGGGCGGATTGTATTTCTCAGAAGATGGCGGCCGCAACTTCACGACCATCGCGCGCGACATCCACGGCGACCATCAGGCACTCTGGATCGATCCGACGGATCCGCGTCGCATTCTCTCCGGCTCCGACGGCGGCTGGCAGATCAGCAACGACGGCGGAAAGAACTTCGAGATCATCAATACGTTCCCATTCACGCAGTTCTACCACATCCACTTCGACCTGCAGAATCCGTACTGGGTGTGTGGCGGGTTGCAGGACAACGGGACCTGGTGCGGTCCGTCCAATTCGTTGAGCCCGCAGGGCATTCTGCGTCGTGATTGGTACACCGTCTCGGGCGGCGACGGCTTCTTCGGCGTCCCCGATCTTGAACGGCCATGGATCATCTACTCTGATGCGCAGGGAGGCATGATCTACGTCACCGATCGGCGCAGTGGCTCGCAGAAGATGATCTATCCGTACCCCAATCGCATCGGGTCGGTGGGTGATGCGATGGCTGGCCACAAGTATCGCTTCAACTGGAACTCACCCATCGAACTGTCCCCGCAGGATCCGGGCACGGTGTATTTCGGCGGCAACGTGCTCTTCAAGAGCACCAATCGCGGCCAATCGTGGGCGGTCATTTCCCCGGATCTCACCACGAACGATCCGAAAAAGCAGGTCTCCAGCGGTGGCGCCGTGGTAGTCGACAATACCGCCGCAGAGTTTCACACCACGCTGCTCAGTATTGCCCCATCCCCCCTCGACCCCAACCTGATCTGGATCAGCACGGACGACGGCAACGTGCAGGTCACCCGTGATGGCGGGAAGACGTGGAGCAACGTGTTTACCAACCCGCCGGGACTCAAGCCGTTCGCGTGGTTGCCCACGATCGAGGCATCGCGATTCGACGCAGGGACCGCCTACGTGGTGGCGGATCATCATCAGGACGATGACTACGCGCCCTACGCATTCATGACGACCGACTTCGGCAAGACGTGGACCAGCGTCCGCGGCGACCTGCCGGAGAACGCCGGCTGGGCGCACGTGATTCGAGAAGATCCGAAGAATCGCAATCTGCTGTACATCGGCACCGAGATGGGCGCGTGGGCCTCGTGGGACAGAGGGAAACGCTGGGTCTCCATTCTGAATGGCCTGCCCGTCGTGCAAGTCCGCGACATCAAGATTCATCCGCGAGAGAACGATCTCATTCTCGCCACGCACGGACGCGGCGTCTTCATCCTCGATGACATCACGGCGCTGCAGCAGCTGGGTACCACCACCACGGTTGATGCCGCCCTGTTCGATGTCCGACCGGCGACGGAGTGGGTCACGTGGAGCAAGGACGGGAACTTCGGCCAGAAGAAGTGGGCCGGTGAGAATCCACCGTCGGGGGCGATCCTGTCGTACTTCCTCAAGTCGCAGCCTGCCGGGCCGGTGGACATCCTGATCTCCGATGCCACTGGAAAGGCTGTACGGCGGCTCGCGCGCGTGTCGGATGAAGCGGGAGTCAATCGCGCCACATGGGATCTGCGAGGTGAAACGCCAGCGGGCGGCGGCGGAGGACGCGGTGGCGGCGCAGCCGCGGCTGCCGTGCAGGACACGACTCTGGCCGCGCTGCGCGCGCGTCGTCGGCTGGCGGCGCAGGACGCCGGCGGTGGCGCGAGCGAAGGGGAGGGCTTTGGTGGAGCCAGCATCCCTACCGTGCTCCCCGGCACCTACACGGTCACGCTGGTGGCCGACGGGAAGCGATACAGCAAAACGGTGGAGGTTCGTCCCGATCCTCGTTCGGAGATGACGCCAGCGCAGCTCGTTGCGCAAGCCGAAGCCACGCAGCGCATTCAGGCGGTCGGCGCGGGTGTGAACCGCACGATCGGGTCGATCGACGATATCGCGCGTCAGTTGAATGGACTGCAGGATCAACTGCGTCGCGCGCCTCGTTCGCCTGGCGACACCAGCGGGGCGGCCACTCGTGTGGTCCTCGCCGAAATCGACATCACGCTCAAAGAGCTCAAGCAGTTCCGCGATTCCGTGCTCGCCCGCCCACTACCCGGGCTCGGCTACCGGCAGTATCCGCGCCTGCGCGAAGAAGTACAGTCGGTCCAGCAAATGATCGCGCGTCCGTTCGGTCCGCCAACCGAGGGTGAGACCATGCGCTCTGGTGAGCTGCGCGTGGAGACGGACGGCGCGCAGACCCGACTCGAGGGCATCATTCGCGACCGCGTGGGCAAGATCAATCAGCTGCTCGCCGGCTCCCCGCATATCATCACGCTGCCGCCGCGAGGATTCGTACCGTAGCGCTGCATTGGGGTGGTGTCCCGACCTCGCGCGCGGGGCACCACACTAGAACGCGATCATCCGCGTGACCTTGAGCGCGACGCTGCGCTCGTTGCGGATGTTGGTTTCCGTGTTCTGCCGTTCGGTGTACACCAGAAACACGTCGCTCAGCGGCGAGTAGCGCCACGCCACGCGCGCGTTCGTCACGAAGCTCTTGCTCTGCGTATTGTACTGCACGAACGTGCTGCCGAAGAACGTGGTGGACAGCGCATACTTCACGCGCAGGCCCGCCAGATCGGCCAGGAAATTCCCGCTCTTGAGGGAGACGTCGTTGTGCTGGTACGTCCCCTCGAAGCTGATGTCGTAGCGCGGGCGCCAGGTGAGACCGCCGTTGTATGCCAGGCGCGTCCCATCATAGTACTCACCCAGATTGATCCCGGCGTTGCCGTACACCGGATAGCGCTGCGTGGTCGTATACGAGAGCTGTGCGTTCCGATATGCGTACGCACCGGCGGGAATGGAGCGTCCGGCAAACGGAGCGAACGGACGATCCAGACGATCGAACCAGTCGTTGACCTCCAGCTTGAGCTCTCCATCCGGCTGAAAGAAGACGTCAAGCCCGGCCGTGACTTGATGCGACTGCGCCCGCCCGTCGTAATCGGCGTAATAGTCAGCCTCAACGTACGGATTGAGTTCCTGAATACCGCGCAGTTTCGGCCGCGCGTGAATGCCCGCCGTCGCGTACCGCTGCTGAAAGTCGCGCCGGCGCACAAATCCGATACCCGGATCGAAGTTGGCGGACACGCGCTTGTACATCGCGGAGCTGTTCCAGAGCCGACCGCGATAGGCCACCGACACACGACCGGCGCCGCCGTTCGATGTCAGTTTGTCCGCGTCCGTTGTGGCGAGATATGAATTGATGATCAGATTGCCGAACGGACGGATGTTGGCGTCGAGGCCGAACGACCGGTTGAACGTCGTGCTGTCGGTTGCCTGGCGATTCGCGAAGAGCAGGCCGATGTCGGAGTTGCCGAACAGATTGCGGCGCACTCGCACGACACCGAAATTCTCCGCCGGTGTGGCCCGTGCGCGTTGTGTCTGCATGTTCAGCAGTCCGAGTTCCCAGCCGGCCACGCGTCCGGTCACACGACCCCCACCGACAATCGGGATAGGCAATCCGTCTGGCGTGAGTCCGATCTGTCGCGAATTGAACAGCGTGAAGTCGCTCAGCGCCGCGCCCATGCGATAGTTGCGCTCCACCACGTCACCAAAGGTGAAGGACCCCGAGTTCTCGATGAAGAACTCACGACGCTCCGGGAACAGCACACCGAACCGCGTCAGATTGACGATCTGCTGGTCGACCTCTACCTGCGAGAAATCCGTATTGTAGGTGAGGTCCAGCGTGAGGGATGGCGTGAGCCCGTACTTGATGTCGCCGCCAACGTCGGCCTTGGTGCCGAGCGAGCTGCTGGGAACCTGCGCCCCGGTGGAGTTCGAGCTCAGCGCGTACGGTTTCACCTGGAGGTTGCGTCCCTGCTTGAGGCCGGAAAGTCCTTCAATGCTGCCGGCCTTCGACATGCGATGCAGGCGATACTGTCGCTCCAGCGGCGCCCAGTATGAGGTCTCGTTCACGCGGCGCACGCGACGAATGAAGTTGATGCCCCAGGTCTGCGGGTCCTGGCGCGCGTCGAATCGCAGCGTCTTGAGCGGGATTGTCATCTCGACGGTCCAGCTGGAATCCTGCAGCGCTGTCTTGACGGTGTAGATGCCGTCCCACGCCTCGACGATGTTTCGCGAATCGTTGAACGTCTGCTCGTCGCGCACAGCCCCCTTGGGATTCACGATAAACAGAAACGAATTCCGCTTGTCGTGAAACGTGTCGAGTACCAGTCCGAAAATGTCGCTGTTGTTCGAGACGAAGTCGCGCTCGAGACCGACCGTGATCGCTTTGGTTGGCTCCGGGTCGTAGTTGATACTCGCTACGTAGAGGTGGTCTTCGTCGTAGAGCACCCGTACTTCGGTGCGGAACAGGGTCGGACGACCGGTGTTGGGCAACTGCTGCACGAAGTCGGTCAGCACCTGTGCCGCCGCCCACTCCGGCTCATCGATGCGACCGTCCACGACAATGGGGCGTGGCGTGCGCGTGGCCGTCATGACCGGTCGCGGGACCGCTTCCGGATTCACCGCAGCCTGCGGCACGGGGGCGGGAATCGGCGCGTTCTGCGCCTGCGCGAACGACGCTTGCGCGCCGCCGCCGAGCAGGATCGCCATGTACAGCGTGGCGCCGGCCCGATGTGTAACGCGATCGCCGGCCAGCGCCCAGATACGGCGCGAGACGCCAGACATTCGGAAGCACCACGTGGAGAGCATCGCGTATGCTACGCTGAAATCGCGCTGGCGTCAGGTCGGGAACCGAGAATCCGCCGCCCCCGAGCTTCGGCCGCGACGGCGCGTTGAAACGGATGCGATGGCCTCGTCGTCGAGGAATCGTGATCCTGCGCACACGCCGCCGCTACATGGTTTCTCCGACAATTCGACACATTCGAGTGGCCGCATTGGCAGCGCCCCAACCGTTGCGCAGATTAGACAGATGTCGCCAGCCATGATCGGACTGCTGGCCGCTCTCGCCTGTGTCGTGGTGATTGCGGTTTTTGCGGTGCTACGGATGAACCGCACCCCGACGGTCGAACGAGAGGCGGATGAGCGCCTGCCGCTCTTCGGCAGCTCCGGCATGCTGAATGCGGATCGTGATGACGCCTTCGCGGCGGACAATCGTGATCCGCCCGTACCGCAGGCACCAGCTCCCCGGCCTCAATCGCCGCCGCTCACCGCGCCG
>JANNEV010000436.1:0-6718 GCA_031379145.1 Gemmatimonadaceae bacterium | reverse complement strand
GGCGCGCAGCAGGTGGAGTCGAACATCTGGATCGTACGGCGGTCGAGTGGGGCGGGGCGTTAGCGTGGTGGCCTCATGAGCGACATCGTGCAACGCCTCACAGCCTCCCTGTCCGACCGCTACCCACGACCGTCATCTCGGGATGCTTTGCTGATCGTCAGCTGGCCCCAGGTTCGTCGATACCACCGCCGCATTCCGCCGCAGCCCCGCCAGCTTCGCCCGCCTCATCGGTGACTTCCGGAAGACCGCGCTGAACGCCTCCTGATCGAGCGCGAGGATGTCCGTCGCCACAGTGACAGCGTCCTTGCCGTCGAGAAACGGTCGCGCCCGGAACGGCGACTCCGCCGCCAGCTCCTGCGAAAACTTCACATTCCATGGACAGCAGTTCCGGGACGTGTGTCGGTATAACCGTTTTGAGGTCACCCTCGGGACAGGTGCATTGACCGTCAGGAAGGTGATGGATTAGCGATGCGCACGCTGCGGCCATCTGATTGACTGCGCACTCGCCCTCAAAATCCGGCGGGTGCCGCACCGTCGGCCTCGCCTGCCTTGGCGCATGGGTCGCGACTACCACTGCCATATGCGATCGGATATACTGACGCATGAATCCGGTCTACCTCCTCCGCCTCACCGCCGGCCGGACGCAGCAGGACCTCGCCACCCTGGCGGGGACCTCGCAATCGGCCATCGCCGCCTACGAACGCGACCGCAAGAGCCCGACATGGCGTACTGTCGAGCGGTTGGCATGGGCGGCGGGCTTCGTGGCCGAGGTGCGATTTGTGCCCGCGCTCACACGTGAGGAGCGACGTTCGCTGCTGCTGCACGGGGCGGTCGCCGCGCGACTGCGTGCGGAGCCCACAGCGGTGCTGTCCCGGGCGCGCGCCTCACTGGCCCGCATGCGCGCCCTGCATCCCGGAGCGCGTCCGATGCTGGACGAATGGCAGTGCCTCCTGCGTCGCCCGCTCGACGCCCTGCTGCCGGTGCTCACCGATCCTATGCCATGGGCGCGTGAACTCCGCCACGTGACGCCGTTCACCGGCATCCTATCCGCGGCCGAACGCGCGCAGGTGTATCGCACATTCGCGCAGCGCGAACGCGACGATGCGTCGGACCACACCGTCTCGCTCGACCAGGCGTCATGACTCGTGAACAGTTTGAGCACGCGATTCGCGCTGCAGGCGCAGTGCTGGGCGTCACGGAGCTGCTGGTGATCGGCAGCCAGGCGGTGCATGGAAGTATGGCCGGCGCGTTGCCGATCGAAGCGTCTCGCTCGGTGGAAGTTGATGTCGCCGTGCGCGGCGACGTCGAGGGGCGACTGGCAGACCTGATCGACGGCTCGATCGGCGAGGCGTCGATGTTTCACGACACCTTCGGGTATTACGCGCAGGGTGTCGTCGAATCCACCGCGCGCGTTCCCGACGGGTGGCAGGCGCGGCTCGTGCCGTTCGACACGCCCGGGACGCGCGGCGTCACGGCGTGGTGTCTGGAACTCCACGATCTGTGGGTCTCGAAGGCGGTGGCCGGGCGGGAGAAGGATCGCGAGTTCTGTCGCGCACTCGTGCGGCGTGGTGTGGTCATGGCCGACGTCCTCGAGTCACGACTCGACACCGTGCCGGCGCTCGATCCCCGAGTCCGCGGCACGGCACTCACGTGGATCAGCGCATGAACGACGGGCTCCGCGCGACACTTCAACAGACCCTCGGCGACGGCTACACCCTCGAGCGCGAGCTCGGCGGCGGTGGCATGTCGCGCGTGTTCGTGGCGCACGAAAACGCGTTGGGACGCACCGTCGTCGTCAAGGTGATCGCTCCCGAACTCGCCGAAGGCGTGAGCGCCGAGCGCTTTGCGCGCGAAGTGAAACTCGCGGCGCGATTGCAGCAGGCCAACATCGTACCGGTGTTGAGCACCGGCAGTTCGGGCTCGCTGCCGTACTACACCATGCCGTTCGTGACCGGTGAATCGCTGCGCGCGCGACTGGCTGGCGGCACGCGACTCACCGTGTCGCAAGCCGTGAGCATCTTGCGCGACGTGGCCCGAGCGCTGGCCTACGCGCATGCGCAGGGCGTGGTGCATCGCGACATCAAGCCGGAGAATATTCTGTTGTCCGGTGGCACGGCGGTAGTGACGGACTTTGGTATCGCCAAAGCGCTCAGTGCGTCGCGCACGCAGGACGGCGTGGCCGGTGCGGCGGCGAGCACGTCGCTCACGCAGGCGGGTGGGTCGATCGGGACGCCGGCGTACATGGCGCCGGAGCAAGCGGTGGGCGCCGACGACGTGGACCATCGCGCAGATATCTATGCGTGGGGCGTGGTGGCGTACGAACTGTTGGCGGGTGCGCATCCGTTTGCCGGCAAAGCCAACAGCGCGCAAATGATCGCCGCGCATCTCGCCGAAACACCGGCGCCGCTCACGTCGCGGAACGCCGACGTGTCTGCGGCGCTCAACGATCTCGTGCAGCAGTGTCTGGCCAAGGACGCCACACGTCGGCCGGCCAACGCGGAGGAAGTGTTGCAGGCGTTGGAGAGTGTGGCGACGCCGCGTGGGTTGACGGGGGCTCGCGAATCCAAGGCCGCACTGACGTCGAGCGGCGGGCGACGGAACACCATGCTGCTGGCTGGCGGCGTGCTGGTGGTTGCGGCAATCATCGCGGTCGTCGTCAAGCGCGGGAGTGTCGGCTCGACGTCATCAGTGCCGGCCTCGACGACGGCGGTGAGCACCGCGGCGGCGGCCGTGAATCGCTCGATTGCCGTGCTACCGCTAGCCAACCTGAGCGGTGACAAGGCGGATGACTTCTTCGGCATCGGATTGGCCGAAGAAATGACGCGCGCGCTGTCCAAGACCGGTGTGCGCGTGATCGGACGCTCGAGCGCCGGTGCGCTTCAGGCGCGCGGCATGGACGAAAGCGCCATCGCGCGTGAACTGGGCGTGGGGTCGTTGCTCACCGGCAGTGTGCAGCGCGCGGTGGGACAGGTGCGGGTGAACGTCTCGCTTGTGTCGGCCACCGATGGCGCGGTGACGTGGACGGAGAAGTACGACCGGCCACTCACGAATGTGTTCGCGTTGCAGGACGAGATCGCGCGCGCGGTGGCCACCAAGCTGCTGGGCGCACTCGGCGGCGCGCGTACGGTACAGGCCACGCGAGTGGAGACCGCCGATCCCGAGGCCTACGCGCTCTATCTGCAGGGGCAAGTGTTGTTTGGGCGTCGCACGGCGCAAACGGTGCGGCAGTCGATTGCGCTGTTCGAACGCGCGGCGGCGCGTGACCCGCAGTTCGCGCGTGCCCACGCGGCACTGGGGTTAGCCTTGGCGTCGATCCCGTTCTACGAGCAGGGCACCGCACGCACCACGGCACCGCTGGCCATCGCAGCCGCGCGCAAGGCCATCGCCATCGACTCCACGGTAGCCGAAGCCTGGGGCGCAATCGCGTCGGCGCAAATGGGCGTGTTCGACAATCGCAGTGCGGACGTGAACTACCGACGCGCGCAGGCCCTCGATTCCAGTATTGCCATCCTCTGGGGGTGGCACGCGCTCAATCTCGTGCACATGGGACGGTTCGACGAAGCTCGCGACCACGCGGCCCGCGCGCAGGCGGCAGAACCCGCGTCGCTCATCGCACGGACCTGGGGCGCCCAGCTTCTCATGACGGAACGCCGCTACCGCGAGGCCGACTCGGCCACGCGCTCGATCCTGTCGATGGACTCCACGTATGCGTTGGCCTGGGATGCGCGCGGCGAGGCGCTGAGCTACCTCGGCCGGCACGACGAGGCCATTCTCGCGCTGCAGCGCAACTTGGAACAGCTGCCGAAGAATCTCCCGAATCAGACAGAAGGCATTCTGGCGTATGTGTACGCGCGTGCCAGTCGCCCGGCGGATGCGCGCCGTGCCATGGAGAACCTGCGGGTGAAGAATGGCGGCGCGATGCCGGCCATGGGCGTGCTGGCGGCGACGCTGGAACAACTGGGTGATCATGCGGCTGCGCTGGCGATGATCGAACGTGCCGTCAAGCAGCCGGATAGCTGGCTGCAGATGTACAACCGCGCCGAGCGCTACGACGCGCTCCGCCGAGATCCCCGCGCCGACGCCATCATGGCGAGTATCGAGAAGTGAGCGACCGAGACCAACGTGATCCTGCCGTCGGCGCGCTGCGCAGCGTCACTTACTTCGGCAGCCCCTTCGCCATCACCGACCAGTACGAAACCGGGGCCAGTCGCGCGAGCAAAGACAGGCCGACCGCATCACTTCCCACGAGCACCCGCTTCTTTCGCTGTTCGATACCCCGGACGATGATCTCCCCGGCCTTACCCGGCGGCATGCGGAGGAACTTGGCGAAGGCCGCACGACGACGCGCGATCTCGGCCTGGTCCACGTACTGCGGCGCGCGCGCGTTGTCGGAGATGCTCGTGCGCACGCCCCCCGGATGCACCACCGTGACGCCCACGGTGCTTCCGTCCAGCTCGTGACGCAACGCCTCCGAGAAGCCGCGCACGGCGAACTTGCTGGCCGCATATGCCACCTGCTCCGCCGGCGCCACGATGCCGAAGATGCTGCTGATGTTCACCAGTCGCGCCTCGGTACTGGCGCGTAGCAGCGGAAGAAACGCGCGCGTCATGCTGACCACACCGTGGAAGTTGATGCTGAACAACCAGTCGAAGTCGGCTTCGCTTACCATCTCGAAGGTCCCGCCCAGGGCCACGCCTGCGTTATTCACGAGCAGGTCGACGCCGCCATGCGCTGCCATGACCATCGCTGGCATGGCCGCAACCATGTTGCGATCGGCCACGTCCAGATGATGCTGTGTCACACGTACGCCATTCGCTGGCAGCACGGACACCGTCTCCGCGAGACCATCCGTGTTCACGTCGGCTAATGCGAGATGGCAACCGCGCTGCGCCAACGATACCGCTATCGCGCGCCCAATACCGCTGCCGGCGCCCGTAATGACGGCGGTGCGGTTTCGTAACGTCATTGGTTCAGCCACGCGCGGCGATCTCCTTGTCAGAGCGAGTATGCTCCGGGGCCACGGAAGGACATCGAGTCACGGCCAGGTATGCCGCCGAGTATACGGCGTTCGCTCGATCCGCGCGAGCGCGGGTGAGAGGGAAACGCTGTGCTTCGGCGTCCGAGCAACTGATCACTGGCGCATTGACGTGCTGGGGTCCCATCAGAACCTTTCGTGCTTCCTCTCGCCCTGACTACCGATGCATCGCTGCCTGTGGCTCTTGCTGTGTGTCGTCGTACTTGCCTGCGACAAAGCCGACGAAGCGGATACCGCCGTCGGGACGCTCGAGATGGTGGAGCTCGACGTCGGGCCGCTGCAGCCCGCGCGTGCCCTTCGCGTGGACGTCCATGAGGGCGACGAGGTGCAAGCGGGCGATACGTTGGCCGTCTTCATGGTGCCGAACATGGCCGCCACCGAACGACAAGCGGAGTCTCGGTTGGCCGCAGCCGAGCAGGCAGAGCGTGAGCTGACGCGTGGCGCACGAGCGGGCGAGCTGGCGCGCGCCGAAGCCGAGTTGCAGATGGCGGACGCCGACGCGACGCGCAGCGCGGCGGACCTGAAGCGCGTGGAACCATTGGCGGCGCGTGGTGACGTGAGCCGTGCGGCGCTTGATGCCGCTGCGGCGATGGCGCGTGCGACCTCTGCGCGACGGGATATGGCGCGCGCGTCGCTGGCGCTGCTTCGCGAAGGCCCCCGAACCGAGCGTCGCCAGGCCGCCGCCGCGGACGTTCGCGGCGCAAGTGCGGCCAGTGCGGCCTTGCGGGCCACCGCTGCCGACTTGGTGTTGCTGTCGCCGACATCGGGTGTTGTGCTCAGTCGGAACGCGGAACCAGGCGAGGTGCTCGCGGCCGGCCAGAGCGCGGTCACGCTTGGTCAGCCCGGACGACCGTGGGCGCGCATCTACGTATCGCAGTACGTCGTGCCGTCGCTTCGGGTCGGCGACTCCGTGACCGCCAGGCTGGATCGCGACACCACCACGTTTCGGGGGCGCGTGGCGTCCATTGCCAGCAAGGCGGAGTTTACGCCGCGGGTCGCGCTCACGGATCAGGAGCGCGCCGACCTGTTGTTCGGCGTGAAGATCGAATTTGTCGACAGCGGCAGTCGGCTCAAGGCGGGCCTGCCGATTACCGTGTCGCTGCCACCTCGACGCCCATGAGTGTCGCGGGGAACGGCGCGGACGCGGAGTCCGTGCGGACCACAGATTCGGACGGTACTCGGCCACCGCCGGTCGTCCGAACGGCCGGACTTCGCAAGGTGTTCGGGACGCTGGTGGCCGTACACGGACTCGACCTCGTCATCGAACGCGGCGAGGTCTTCGGTCTGCTTGGTCCGAACGGTTCGGGCAAGACCACGTGCATTCGGATGTTGTGTGGCCTGGTCGAGCCGACAGGCGGCACGGCAACGGTCGCCGGGTTTGATGTGCACACGCAGACCGAGCAGGTGCGTCGCCGCATCGGTTACATGTCGCAACGGTATGGACTGTACGATGAGCTCACGGTCGCGGAGAATCTGCACTTCTATTCAACGGTCTACGGCCTGGTGGGGGTTGAGCGCGCGGAACGACTTGCTGAGCATGTGGCGGACCTCGGTCTCGGGCAACGACTCGGTCAACTCGCCGGTACGTTGAGCGGAGGATGGAAGCAGCGATTGGCGCTGGCCTGTGCAACGGCGCATCGACCGGATCTCGTATTCCTCGATGAACCGACGGCGGGTGTGGAT
>JANNEV010000396.1:0-3541 GCA_031379145.1 Gemmatimonadaceae bacterium | reverse complement strand
TTCTTGACCGTTTCCTCGATCTTCTGCGTGACGTCGTCGAGATCGACGTTCAGATTCTGCATGACCGCGGCCGCGACCCCTTCACCCTCGCGGATCAGACCGAGCAGGATATGCTCGGTGCCCACGTACTCATGGTGAAGGCGTGCCGCCTCCTCGCGTGCCATCGCGAGAACCTTGCGCACTCGCTCGGTGAAGTTATAGCCGTTCATCGTCCCCTCAGGGTCGGGTGAAAGCGGATCATTCGACTCCGCTCCCTTCGTTCACCAGCGCTTCTCGCACGTATCGCGCGCGAGCCAGATTTGCCTCACCGTCAGTCAGCACTCGCCCCTCAAGGTGGGCCAGATGCGCCGACTGTGCAAAGATCAGGAGCTTGTTGAGCGTGTATACACTGAGGCCGGTGATCAGTTTCAGTCCGACTGCCAGACGGACCCCGCTGAGGTAATTCATGGCCTCGTCGAACGACAAGCTCCGTGCGTACCGAAGCGTACCGTAGGATCGCCACAGCTTATCCTCGATAATATACCCGGCATCCCGGACGAGGACACGCCGGGCCTCCTCCTCGCGCTCGATCACGTGACGCACCACGCGCACAAGCAAATCCTGCAGTTCCTCCTCACTTCGTCCCAACGTGGTCTGGTTCGACAGCTGAAAGAAATTGCCGACGACTTCACTTCCTTCTCCGTACAGCCCACGATATGTCAAACCCATCTGCTGCAACCCCGCCAGCACCTTGCCAATCTCCTTGGTAAGCACGAGACCGGGCAAATGAATCAACACCGAGGCGCGGAGCCCCGTTCCGGCGTTGGTCGGACAGGCCGTCAGGAAGCCGAACTCCTGATGGAACGCGTACGGAACCTGCCCCCCGAGCTCGGCGTCCAAGCGCTGGACCGACTCAAAGGCCTGCGGCACCGCAAAGCCTGATTGGAGCACCTGCAAACGCAGGTGATCCTCTTCGTTCACCAACAGCCCAACGGACTCCCCAAGAAACACCGCAGCCCCCGTACGCAACGGATGCTGCTGATCCAGCCCGGCCAACTCCTTGCTGACGAGGTGACGCTCGTGGAGCAACTGGCGGTCCTGAGTCGCCATGTCATCCAGTCGCAGCAACAAGCTCCCTCGCAGCGACGGCACCGCGCCCATGGCGTCACGAACCTGCGCCAGCATCCGCAGCCGTTCGCCGTCTCGTGCTCGTCCGGTGAACGCATACCCGGAGACGTTTCGCGCGAGACGCATACGCGTCGAGATGACAACGTCACAATGGGGCCCGGAAGCATCAAGCCATCGGACGCCGCCATCCGGCAGGAGCGAGAGATCAAGCCCGCCGCGGGTACTCATTCGAGTACCCGGATGCGGTCACGGAGCTCAGCCGCCAGCTCGAACTGCTCCGAAGTAATCGCCCGGTGCAAACGATCATGAAGATCGTGCAACATGTCCGGCTTCGAATCCACGTGCGCCGATGGCGTCTCGTAGCGCAAGCCAACGTGCTTGGAGCTGCCATGTAGCCGACGCAGCAGCTCCCGAAGGCTGCGCTCCATTGCGTCGTAGCAATGCGGACACCCCAATCGGCCCGTCGCCCGAAAGTCGCGCGCGGTCGATCCGCAAAACGAACACGATGGCGCGTCCTCGGACGCGGACGACGCCTGCTGTTGCACCGCCTGGAGAATGTCCCCCAACGGGTGCTGGGGCAGTGCCAGCGTCGTCTCAACACCCTTCTCAGCGGCGCACTTTTCGCACAGGTGCAACTGCGTCACGGCGTTGTCGACAATGCGCGTGAGATTCACGACCGCGTCGGCCACCTTGCAGTTATCGCAGACCATCAGTCCTCCTTCCGCTGTCCATCTGTGACCAACAAACGGCCTCCTTCCAACAATAGCGCCCGATCGGCTCGGGACGCGAGTGACTGATTGTGCGTGACGACGACCAAGCCCAGCGCATGGTCCTGAGCCAGTTCCGCGAACAGGTCATGCAGCCGCTCTGCATTGTGCAGATCCAAATTGCCACTCGGCTCATCCGCCAGCAGGAGCGTCGGTTCCGCCGCCAACGCCCGCGCCACCGCCGCACGCTGCTGTTCTCCGCCGGACATCTCGTTCGGCCGATGCCCGCGACGCGCTGACAACCCCACGCGCTCGAGCAACGCCTCGGCCCGCCCTCGGGCGGCCCGCTCGGTCACGCCCGCGATACGCAGCGGCATCATCACGTTCTCCAGCGCGGAGAACTCGCGCAACAGGTGATGAAACTGAAACACGAAGCCCACGGCGCGGTTCCTGAGCGCTGCCAGCGCATCGTCGCGAAGCCCGTCAACCGCCTGGCCAGCCAAACGAACTCGGCCGGACGTTGGCCGCTCGAGCGCACCAAGCAAGTGCAACAGGGTGCTCTTCCCCGACCCACTGGCCCCGACGATGGCCACCATCTCGCCACGCCGCACGCACAAGGAGACGCCATCCACCACGCGAATGGCGCTGCCGTCGACGCCCGGAAACTCTTTCACGAGTTCCTCCGCCTCAACGACTACGGGTGCCACTTCGATCCCAGTCACCGATTCAGTCGTGGCGAATAGCATCGACGGGGTACATGCGGGCAGCCTGCGCAGCGGGATACAGCGTCGCGAGGGTCGCGATGGCCATGCTCGCCGCGACGATCACGACGATATCCAGCCACTGCATGGTGACCGGCAGATGATCGATGAAGTAGATGGAAGGATCGAGCGCAATCAATTGGAAACGCTCCAGCAGGGTGGCCACGCCGATGCCCACGAAGAGCCCGCCGCCAGTCCCCACCGCGCCCACGAGGACGCCCTGAAGCAGAAAGATCCGACGGATCGAACGCGCCGGCATGCCCATCGCACGGAGAATCCCGATTTCGCGGGTCTTGTCCGCGACCACCATCGTCAACGTGCCGACGATATTAAACGCCGCCACGACCACAATGAGCAGCAGGATTACGCCCATGCCAAGCTTCTCCAGCTTCAACGCAGAGAAGAGCGAACGATTCTGCTCCTGCCAGTCCACCGCGCGAACCGGCGCATCAATCGAGTCGCGCAGCGCATCAGCGATC
Organism: Gemmatimonadaceae bacterium; assembly: GCA_031379145.1. Lineage (GTDB taxonomy): Bacteria > Gemmatimonadota > Gemmatimonadetes > Gemmatimonadales > Gemmatimonadaceae > Gemmatimonas. The sequence continues at coordinate 487 of JANNEV010000396.1, read as the reverse complement.
GACGGCGCCTGCCAGCGATCTGCCGTCTGCGCCTCGATGCCCGTCACGTCGTCTCCCAGGCCGGCAAACCGCTGCGCCGTGCGCAAGTCCAGATACAGGTAGTTGTTGTCGTACTCGTACATCATCGTCTCGAACACGCCCGAAACGACCAGACTGTCGGCCCGTGGAATCACGGCCCCAGTTGACGCGTTCATCTCCAGGCTGCTCGCCCCGAGCAATACGATCGTATCGCCCGGGAACGCGTTCAGTTTCGCCGCCAGCAGCTTGCCGAGTACAGCACCCGGCAGCGGCACTCCCTCGCGAACGAACCGGAAATCGCCAAGAATCGCGCGCGATCGGATCGATGTGACATTCGCGCCTCTGGTCCCGTCAGGCTCGATACCAACCACTGCGGCTCCGGTCATGAAGCCCGCCAGATTACGCACCAGTCCTTGCGTCTGGACAAACGGCGCCGCCGCGACGATGCCGCGACTCGCAAGCACCTTGT
>JANNEV010000335.1:0-2541 GCA_031379145.1 Gemmatimonadaceae bacterium | reverse complement strand
AGTTTTCGCTTCCCGTAAAATCCGTAGACGGAAATTGATTGTTTTCCCCAATTTTTAAAGTGCAGCGAAAACCTTGCTCACAATCCCCGTCTAATTTCAGAACAATTAACTTATCCATAACTCACACCCCCGATTGATAGTTGATAGCTAGTACAGCTCGGCGTAAGTAGACAGACTATATTTGTGGTAGAATAACATAGTTAGTTTAGACCAGTTTCAGTAGGTAATAAAGGAGTCACATATGGCCTTATTAATGCCTAAAACCTTAAAATTAAGCGATGACGAGCGTCATCAACTTCACCAGTTGAGCAAGAAACACAACACGCCGCAACAGATCGTGCTACGAGCCAAAATCATTCTCATGGCATCTGATGATCAAAACCATCGTGAAATAGCCCGAAGCCTAGGGATTAACCGGCAGATGGCTAGTTTATGGCGAAACCGATGGTTGGAGAGCGAGGGAAAAGACTTATCGATTTTGCAAAGATTACAAGATCAAGAGCGTGTTGGCGCACCAGTAAAATTTAGTATGGAACAAGTAACCGAATTATTTGCACTCGCCTGTTCCTCACCGTCCGATTATGGACGACCAATAAGTCACTGGACAGCTAGAGAACTGGCGGAGGAAATCATGAAACAAGGCATTATTGAAAGTATATCAGTCCGCCATGTTGGCAGATTATTAGAAGAAGCAGAAATTAAACCACACGCCTCGCGCTACTGGTTAACCCCCCCCTGTGGATGAAGAATTTGATGCAAAAGTTAAAGATATTACAAACTTATATCTGACTGCGATTGAACGCAGTCAAAATGGAGAACATACTATATCAGTTGATGAAATGACAGGGATTCAAGCTGTTGAGCGTCTCGAAAAAGACTTACCAATGCGACCAGGAAAAGTTGCAAGAAGAGAGTTTGAATATATTCGTCATGGTACGCAGACCTTGATCGCTAATTTCAATATTGCCACTGGTAAGATTATCGAGCCAACTTGCGGAGATTCGAGAACAGAATCCGATTTTGTACTGAATATTCGTCACATCATTGAAACTGACCCTGATGCCAAAAAATGGCATCTAATTATGGATTGTCTGAATACTCACCAATCTGAATCACTGGTGCGTTTGGTCGCCGAAAAAGAAGGCTTAGATATCGACCTCGGTATTAAGGGAAAAAGCGGCATACTTCAATCTATGAAATCTCGCGTTGTTTTTTTAAGTGACCCAACACATCAAATTGTTTTCCATTACACACCAAAACATTCTTCGTGGCTTAATCAAATAGAGATTTGGTTCAGCATTTTGGTGCGGAAGTTACTAAAAAGAGCAAGTTTCACCAGTCAGTACGATCTTAAAAATCGTATCCTCAATTTTATTAACTACTTTAATCAAACAATGGCCAAACCTTTTAAGTGGACATATAAGGGTAAAGTCTTGGCTGTTTAATAGTCTGTGTATTTACGCCGAGCTGTACTAGTGTATACGACAAAACAAGACTTTGAGATATTTATTGTTGATAATTAGACCAAAATATTGAGTGAGCTGTGTTAATTTCAATCTGACGCTTTCACCCCTTTTCCTAATGGTAATATTAGCGCTCCAATTCGTAACCTTACTATTCCACAAATCGTTAAAATTACTTGCTCATATTTTTGGGGATTTAATCTAAATCTTTCTTGGGCAACTCGAAATATTTTAACCGTTCTAATTCGATGTTCGACAAAAATTCGTCGAGCCGAAAACGCTTTGTTTTGTTCTTTTTGTTCAGTTGTTAATTCTCGTTTTCGGGGTTTTTTAATAGGAGTTGTTATTAAATCTTCTCCCACGTAAGCTTTATCTCCCTTAAATCTTTGTTGAGAATCAAATTCTGAACGATCTTCTCGGAATAAGGTTATATCGCTTTTAGGTCCAGGTTGTCCTGCCACAACATCAACTATATCTCTACCATCTGGCATGACAATTATTTGACTTTTAAATGTATGATTACTCTTCTTGCCTGAAAAGTATTTTTCTTGTTCATCACGAGTTCCAGGTCTCTCTCTGACTTGTTCGTAGGTATCTACTATTAATTCATATTCTGTGAGTATTTCCTTAACTATTGCATGGTCAGCAGCGTTTTTTTTTACTTGTTCTAGCAAGCTAGATGGTAGCAATTCTCGCAGGCACGGAAACCAATAGTTAAATATATCATTAGCTGTAGACTCACTTACTCTAAACTGGATGCCCAGAAGTTGAAATGTTGTCATATGCCTAAGATAGACCAAGGTGAGAATTATTTGTTCGGGAATAGATAGTTTGGGTTTTCGACCTCCTCCTCCAGCAATAATTCTCACTTTCTTGGATTCTAGTAAAGCTTGTTTTTCATGATGTAATCGTTCGGCATTTTGCTGCAAGTGTTGTAACTGTTCATATTCCACACCAATTAATCGCTGTGTTTCTTTATGATTCTCTTCAATATAATTCAGGATGTCGCTCATGTTTCTGTGTAAAAAAAGTCTCTTATGTTCTTTTACCACATAATGTTACTATTTTGGAGATGTCT
>JANNEV010000332.1:0-1921 GCA_031379145.1 Gemmatimonadaceae bacterium | reverse complement strand
ACGTTGCGGTTCACGGAGGACGACTCTTCTGCTTCGCCGGTGCGATCTGCGTCGGCAGTGTCTGCGGCTGGTCTGCCGTCCGACATTCACCTGTCATGCTGCTGGGCCGGGTCGCCGGAGTTCTCTCCGGGACCAATCCCGACGGGCAGCGACAATTTGGTGGTGCGGGCGGCGGAGTTGTTGCGTGAGGTCACGGGCACTCAGCGCGGAGTGTCCATCGAGTTGACCAAACGCATTCCGATGGCCGCTGGATTGGCAGGAGGATCGAGCGACTGTGCTGCGACGTTGTTTGCCTTGAACCGGTTGTGGAAGTTGGGTCTGTCTGACCAGCGATTGCTGGAACTGGCGGCTCGGCTGGGGAGTGACATTGCTTTCTTTCTGACGCGGACTTCGGCTGCCGTTTGTCGTGGCCGAGGTGAAATCATCGAACCAGTGGCTGCACCCATGAGACTGCACTTCGTGATCGCCAAACCAACCAGCGGGCTTTCGACAGCCGCCGTGTTCCGGCAATGTCGTCCCGCCGCGTCGCCCCGATCCACTCAGCCATTGGTCGATTCGCTGCGCGCCGGACGTCTTTCGGTCGCCGCTCAGCAACTGCACAACGCTCTGCAACCGCCGGCCGAGCAACTCAACTCAGACGTCGTCCGCCTGCGTCGCACTTTCTCCCGTCTGCCGTTCCTCGGACATCAGATGAGCGGCAGCGGCACGTCGTATTTCGGTCTCTGTTCGCAACTCAATCAGGCGACGGCCCTCGCGGCCCGAGTCCGTTCGGCAGGATGCGATGATGTGTTTGTGGCTTCGACTCAACCGTGATTTGTGAGCTTGGTTTTCATTCAGTGAAGGAGTGCTGCCGTGGAAATCACCGAAGTTCGCGTAAAGTTGATGAGTGACCCCAACGACCGTTTGATGGGCTTCTGTTCGATCACGCTCGACGGCAGCTTTGTCATTCGCGATCTCAAAATCATCCAAGGGGGCAAAGGCTGCTTTGTGGCGATGCCCAGCCGACGCCTGATGGATCGCTGCACGCGCTGCCACACGAAGAACCACCTGCGGTCACGTTTCTGCAACCACTGTGGCGGAACACTCAGCGAAGATCGCTCCGCCAAGGACTTCGACGGCCGAGCCAAGCTCTATGCCGACATCGCGCACCCCATCAACTGCGAGTGCCGCGAGAAAATCCAAGCCAAAGTCATGGTCGCCTTCGAGCAGGAGAAAATCCTCGCTCAGCAAGCCGGCTACGTCTGTCGCTACGACGACTACGGCGAAGACGATTACGAGGACGAACCGATCGCCGCCACGATCCCGCGCCGTGAGGCTCCCGGCCGCGAAGGGACTATCCGCATCGACCAGCCGCAACACTGCGAAGGCCCAGCGGAGCCGCACGTCCTCAAGATGCCGCAGTCCGAACCGGCTAGAGCTTCGGTCCACCTCAGCCACAACGAAGACAACGAATCGTTCGGCTCAGGCATCGACTGAGTGGCTACTTCGCCGACACGTCTTTGATGAACTCCCGCGTTCGGGCGATGACCTCGTCGGTGATCTGCATGTGGCCCAAATCCGGATAGTGGTGAAATTTGTGCCGCGCGTCGGCCTTTTTTAGCACCTCGACCATCGTGAGAGCGTTCGCGATCGGCACGGATTTGTCGTTGTCGGAATGCAGAATCAGCAGCGGCTTCGACGTCTTGGTGACATGCTTCGTCGGCGAGGCGTAGGCACGAGCTTCGGTGGGATCAACTCCCGGCGGAGTCCACAGATTGCCCCAATCGAGAGCGACCAGGTCGTAAGCCGCAGCGACGCTGATCGCCGCGCGGAAGTCATTGCTCTCCTTCTCCCAGCCGCCGGTGCGAGGGTAGGTTCCGTCACCAAGCGTCGCCGCCAGCGAGGTCATGTGGCCGCCGGCCGACTGCCCGATCAAGAAGAT
>JANNEV010000298.1:0-3347 GCA_031379145.1 Gemmatimonadaceae bacterium | reverse complement strand
ACATGAGCGACCTCAACCGCGACGGCCGAGTGGATACACGGGATGCGCGCGTGCTCGCCGACGCCGCCGATCGCGTTGAACGGGCACATCCCGAGTTGCTCGGCGGCGTCGGTGTGTATCCGGCCACGACGGCGCACGGTCCGTTCGTGCACGTCGATGTCCGGGGAGCGCGCGCGCGCTGGGGATCCCTCTGATGCGTCGCCGCGTCGCGCTCGTGCTCAGCGGCTGCGCCGCAATTGCGGCGGTGGAGCTGTACCAGCCGCCCAGTGAACTGTTGGCCGGATCATCGGCGGAAAGCGCGCGAGCCAGTGTACCGGTGGTCGAGGCGGCGAAGGTCTCGTACGGCCTCAGTGGCGACGTCCAGATGCAGTTCGTACGCGCCGGCGAGCGTGTCGCGTTTCCCCTCAAGGTGTACGGCGCGCCGGTCGGATTCACCTATCAATGGGTGCGCGTCGGTTCCGACGAAAGTGGCGACGTGGCGCGACCGCTCGACGGGGATACGCTGCTCGCACCGCTCGAGGCCGGCTTCTACGAGTTGAGCGTCGCTCGTTCCGGCCTCACCCAGCGCATCCACACGCCGCGCCTCGCGGTGTTGGTCCCGTTCGAACTCAAGCTCGGCAGCACGCTCAACGGATACCAGATCGGTCGCTATCCAGCCGAATGGTCGCGCGACGAGCAAGGCGAGCGTCCCGAAGGGTTCGTGGAGGTTCAGGAAGGGCAGGTTGATGTCGCGCTGACTCGGCATCTCAAGGTCGGCGACTTCATCACCCACGATTCCCAGACCAGGTGGCCACGCTACGTAGCCATCGATCCGCGCGTGCTGGACAAGATTGAGCTTGTGCTCCGCGAGCTGTCGCGTCGCCGAGGCGAAGAGCGTATCAACTTTTCGATCGAGGTGCACAGCGGATTTCGTACGCCGTTACACAACGCCGGGGTCGAGGGGGCTGCTCGTGATTCCAGGCATCTCTATGGCGACGCCGCCGACGTGGCGATTGACGCCGACGGCGATGGCAAGATGACCATTTTTGACGCCTACCGCGTGGAAATGGCGGTCGAATGGGTGGAGCGGACCCACCCTGAGATGGCGGGCGGTCTCGGCGTGTACTCCAGCCGTCGCTTCGCGACACCATATTGCCACATCGACGCGCGTGGTGAACGGAAACGCTGGCGCGGTTGAATCGACGGGCGGGTTCTCGGCGTATGGGAACCCAGTCGCCGCAGTGTTGTGCCCGCATGCGCGTCCTCCGTTGACGCTGGAGAAGCCAGATGAATCCGTATGTGCGCGAGCGCATCAATCGTAAGCTCGACACCCTGAACGACGAGCGCCTCTATCAGGTCCTCGACTACGTAGAGTTCCTGGAAGCGAAGTACGCGGAAAAGCCGGTCTCGGCCGTGAACGTGTTCACCCGCTTCGCCGAGGGCGTGGAAGACAAATTGAGGTCTGGTGGTGTGGCCGTGAGCACGATCTCCGATACGATGGGGCTGCTCAACCGCGCGATGGGCGCGTTGAACGGAGTCGCTCAGTCCACCATGTCCGTGGCTTCCGATGTCGTGCAGGCCGCCAAGACTGCGGCGGATCAGGTCGGTGCTCCGGCGGCGCCTCCGGCGGCGCCTGCGGCCACCTCGTCTCCTCCCGAGCCACCGCCGTCGCCGCCAATCGCGGGCACCGGAACCGGGGCGTGAGTTCAGGGGCTGTGCTGCCGCGGACCGGTGCCAAGCGCACCATGCTGCGTGCGATTCGGCTCATCCCGTCGTTCGTTCGAATGCTCTTCGGGTTGATGCGTGATCATCGCGTGTCTCGACTGGACCGCGCGCTCGTGCTGGGAGCGTTCCTCTACGTTGTCTCGCCGCTGGACTTTATCCCTGACCTGATTCCCTTCTTCGGACAAGTCGACGACCTGTTCCTTGTCATGCTCGCAGTGCAACGGCTGATGGACGGCGCCGGTCGTCAGGTACTCCTGCAGCATTGGCGAGGAGCGCCCGAGGACTTGTCGGATGCCAACGTCTCGCGCGTGCTCGGAGCCGCTGCGTTGTTTCTCCCCTCAAGCCTCCGGCGGCGATTGGCGCGAGTCGCGAGCGCGAGCGCCCAATCCGAGGCGTAGAGCGCCACAAATACGGTGCGGCGACCATTTACACCGCATGGCTGTCCGCCTATGCTTCATAATGGCACCCTCGACTACTCAGCCCACCAAGCCCGCCGCCGGCGATTCCGCCGAGCGCGGGCTTTCGCGTAACGGCATCAGCGCCGCCGACGCCCGGTTTCCCTCGCGGATTCGCGACGATCTGGCATTGACGTTCGACGATGTGTTGCTCGCGCCGCGACACTCGCTCACGCACCCGAAGGATGTGAGCCTCAAGTCGCAATTCACGCGCGGTATCGCCCTCAATGTGCCGCTCGTCTCGTCGGCGATGGACACGGTCACCGAGAGTGAAATGGCGATCGCCATGGCACGCTCCGGTGCCATCGGGGTCTTGCACAAGAACATGTCCATCGATCGGCAGGCCGCCGAGGTGGATCGCGTGAAGCGTTCCGAGAGCGGCATGATCCTGAACCCGATCACCCTCTCGCCCACAGCGTCGTTGCGGGAAGCGGTGACGCTGATGATGCGCTTCAAGATCTCCGGCGTGCCGATCGTGGACGAGGGAGGTCGACTCGTTGGCATCCTGACGAACCGAGACCTGCAGTTTGAGCGTGAGCTCGATCGACCGCTGTCTGAGGTGATGACGGCAGACGATCTGATCACTGCGCCGGTCGGAACCACGTTGGATGAGGCCGAACGGATTCTTGGTCGGCATCGCATCGAGAAGTTGCCCGTTGTTGATGAGCTCGGGGCCCTCAAGGGCCTGATTACCGTAAAGGACATCCACAAGCGAAGACAGTATCCGGACGCCAACAAGGACCGGCATGGCCGACTGCGCGTTGCCGCGGCCGTCGGCGCGGGCGGAGACTATCTGGAGCGTGCGCGCGCGTTGATCCAGGCTGGTGTTGATGTCCTCGTGATCGATACGGCGCATGGACACAGCGACGGAGTGCTCGTCGCCACGGCGCGAATACGAGAGGCGTATCCCGAGGTGCAGCTGGTCGCCGGCAACGTTGCGACCAGGGCCGGGGCGGCGGCATTGGTTGAGCGGGGGGTGGATGCGGTCAAGGTCGGCGTCGGCCCCGGTTCCATCTGCACAACGCGAGTGGTCACCGGGGTCGGAGTTCCGCAGCTCACCGCAGTCATGGATGCCGTCCAGGGAGCCGGCGACGTGCCAGTGATCGCCGATGGTGGAGTCAAGTACTCCGGCGACATCGTGAAGGCACTCGCCGCGGGCGCTTCCAGCGTGATGATGGGATCCATGCT
>JANNEV010000277.1:0-5739 GCA_031379145.1 Gemmatimonadaceae bacterium | reverse complement strand
CGGCCCTCGCCTCACCGTGCAGCACCGCAGACACGTTACGGTAGTACGCTTCGTGCCCGAATCCATACACCGTCGGCGGGTTCGTGCTTGCAACGTCGACTTGCTTATCGTCGTCGTCGTAGTCGGCAAACACCCAGTGCTCCACCTTGTTGACGGCGGTGCCGCCGATCTTCACCGTCCCCTTCTCGCCGAGGACCGTGATCGAACCCTCGAGGTTCTTGGGGAACGTCAGCATGCTCACCTCAATTGTACCGATCGCTCCTGACCGGAACTTGAGGATCGCGACGCCGCTATCCTCTGCTTCAATGCGCCGGGCCATGGTGGCCGTCTTTGCCATGACGCTTTCCACCGGGCCAATCAGCCACTGAATGAGATCGACGTAGTGCGACGCCTGATTCATGAACGCACCGCCGTCGAACTCCCATGTGCCGCGCCACGGGGCTTGATCGTAGTACTCCTGCGGTCGCTGCCAGCGCACGGTGCAGTTGGCCATGTAAATGCGCCCGAAACGCCCACGGTCGATCGCGCGCTTGAGCAGCTGTACGGCCGGGTTCAGTCGATTCTGCTTGACCACGAACAGCTGCACATGGTTGTCGTCGCACGCCTGCACCAGCGCATCGGCGGCGGCGAGCGAGATCCCCATGGGCTTCTCGGAGATCACGTGCCGCCCGGCGCCAGCCGCCAGAATGCCGTGCTGCGGATGCAATCCCGACGGCGTGGCGATGACGACAGCGTCCGATGGGACCGCGGCCAGCATGGCCTCGAAGCTGGTGAACCATGGTACGCCATGGGACTCACCGGCCTCGCGCGCGCGTGACTCCACGATATCGCACACCGCGACCAGTGCCAGCGAATCGATCTTGCCAATCGCGTCAAAGTGGTTCTTGCTGATCCTCCCGCATCCCAACAGCGCAATCCGGACGGGTTGGCTTGGCGGAATGGTACCGTTTGTCATCCGAGCTCCGGAATTCGAGTGACCACCGTGCCCACGCGCCGGTACAACGCGCCCGTTCCCGGGCAGCGCAGGCGCTCGTCTTCGCCGAGGGTGACCGGATCGGTGAGTGCTTCCATCCGGAATCCGGCCTCTGACATCCAACCTATTCGGCGCGCCGGTACGCCAGCGACCAAGGCGTAGTCCGGCACGTCACGATTCACCACGGCTCCGGCGCCGATGAACGCAAATGCGCCGATCGTCGCACCGCAGACGATCGTGGCGTTCGCGCCGATGCTGGCCCCCCGTCGAACCAGCGTCCGCCGATACTCATCCTTTCTCGATACCGCGCTGCGCGGATTGAACACATTCGTGAACACCATGGATGGACCGCAGAACACGTCATCCTCGAGCTCCACGCCCTCATACACTGAGACGTTGTTCTGAATCTTGACGTTGTTGCCGATTCGCACGCCATTCATCACCACCACGTTCTGGCCGAGCGAGCAGCGCTCGCCGATCGTGGCGCCGCCAAGCACGTGGCAAAAGTGCCACACGCGCGTCCCGGCACCGAGTACGGCGCCGTCGTCCACGTACGCCGACTCATGCACCTGTGCACCGAGACCGAGCGTGACCGCCGCACCCACATGCCCGGCGCCGGGCTCGCTGACCATCGACCGCCCTGCGCTCACGCGAGCACCGCACCCACAGGCATCGCCACGCGAGCCGGCACGCCGCGATGCAGATCAAGCCGCTGGTGCCACTCCTGCAACGGACGGACCTCGAGCTCGCGGGACTGGCGGGCCGCGATGGCTTCGCATGCGGCGCTCGCAGCGGACAGCGTGGTGGTGTACGGCACCCGATTACCAATCGCGGCCTGCCGCAGTCGTTCATCATCCACCTGCGCGTGCTTGCCCAACGGCGTGTTGACGAGCAACTGCACATCACCATTGAGAATCAGGTCCACGCCGTGCGGTCGACCTTCGTGCACCTTGAGTACCGTCTGCACGGGAACGCCCTGTGCGCGAAGGAATGCGGCGGTGCCACTGGTGCAGAACAACTTGAACCCCAGCTCGTGAAAGCGTGCCGCCAATCGAGCCGCGGCGGGCTTGTCGCTATCGTTGACCGTGAGCAGGACTGCGCCCTCGCGCGGAAGCGCGTTGTCCGCCGCCAGCTGCGACTTGAGGAACGCCGCGCCAAATCCCTCGTCGATGCCCATCACTTCGCCCGTGGACCGCATTTCCGGTCCGAGCACGGGATCAAACTCCCGAAACTTGTTGAACGGGAAGACCGCTTCCTTGACGCTCACATAGGGCGGGATGATCTCCTCGGTGAAGCCCACCTGCGCGAGCGTCTCGCCAAGCATCAGCCGCGCCGCCATCGATGCCAAGGGCACCCCGATCGCCTTGGAGACGAACGGCACGGTCCGCGACGCACGAGGATTCACCTCGATCACGTATACCACGCCATCCTTGTAGGCGTATTGCACGTTGATGAGTCCGACGACACCCAGCGCTTTCGCGAACGCCACCGTGTGGGTCCGCATTTGATCCGCTGCCACCTTCGGAATGAGGTACGGCGGCAACACGCAGGCCGAGTCGCCTGAGTGAATGCCGGCGCTCTCGATGTGCTCCATCACCGCACCGATCACCACATCAGTGCCATCGCTCAACGCATCCACATCGGCCTCGAACGCATCCTCGAGGAACCGGTCCACCAGCACCGGTCGATCCTCGCTGACGCGGGCCGCCCGTTCGAAATAGTCACGCAGCGATGTCGCATCATGCACAATCTCCATGGCGCGACCGCCCAGCACGTACGACGGACGCACGAGCACGGGATAGCCGATCGACTCGGCAATGGTGACGGCATCGTCCACACTGGTGGCGGTGCCGTTCGCCGGCTGCATGATGCCGAGTTCGCGTGTGATCTTCTCGAATCGACGCCGATCTTCAGCAATGTCGATCGAATCCGGCGATGTGCCGAGGATCCGAACACCGGCCGCCTCGAGCCCTCGCGTCAGCTTGAGCGGCGTCTGTCCGCCAAGCTGCACGATGACACCAAGTGGCTGCTCACGTTCGACAATTTCGAGTACATCCTCCAAGGTCAGCGGCTCGAAATACAGCTTGTCCGAGATATCGAAATCCGTCGACACTGTCTCGGGGTTCGAGTTGACCATGATCGTCTCATAGCCCTGCTCTCGAAGTGCGAGCGCCGCGCGCACGCAGCAATAGTCGAACTCCACACCCTGCCCGATTCGATTGGGGCCGGAGCCGAGAATGACCACCTTGCGCCGTCCCGGAGTTGCCCCTTCGCTCTCTTCATCGTAGCAGCCGTACAGATACGGCGTGCTGGAGAGAAACTCTCCCGCGCAGGTATCCACCATCTTGTACGCCGGACGTACATCAAGCGCCCAGCGCTGCGTGCGCACAGCCAGCTCGGTCTCGCCTCGCAATGCGCCAAGTTGGCGATCAGAGAATCCCATACGCTTCATGTGACGCAAGGCATCGGCGTCCACGGCGGGCAGCTTTGCATACCACGCCTCCGCCTCCACCAACTCACGCAGCTGTTCCAGGAACCACGGATCGATCGCGGAGACCTCGTGCAACTCGGCGGTGTCCATGCCAAGCTCGATGGCGTGCTTGAGCTGGAAGATTCGTTCAGGCGTTGGCCGTCGCAACGCGCCGCGCAGCGCCTCGCGCGAACGCTCCGTCAGGCGATCATCGATAAGACGTTCGCCAACAGCCCAACCCGGACGTCCATTCTCGAGCGCACGAAGGGCTTTCTGAAACGCCTCCTTGAAGGTCCGTCCGATGGCCATCGATTCACCGACGGACTTCATTTGGGTCGTGAGCCCGGGATCGGAGGCCGCAAATTTCTCGAATGCGAAACGCGGACACTTCACCACGACATAGTCGAGCACCGGCTCGAAGCTGGCGGGCGTGGTCTTCGTGATGTCGTTCTGCACTTCGTCCAGCGTGTACCCAACGGCCAGCTTGGCGCCGATGCGCGCGATGGGGAATCCGGTGGCCTTGGACGCCAGTGCCGAGGACCGCGACACACGAGGATTCATCTCGATGACGATCAAGTCGCCGTTTTGCGGATTGACCGCAAACTGGATGTTGCAACCGCCAGCATCGACGCCGATCTCGCGAATGATGGCGAGTGCGGCGTCACGCATCACCTGATACTCGCGATCCGTCAGCGTCATCGCGGGGGCAACCGTGATGGAATCGCCGGTATGCACGCCCATCGGATCGAGATTCTCGATGGAGCACACGATGACGACATTGTCGGCGTGATCACGCATGACTTCAAGTTCGTACTCTTTCCATCCGAGCAGCGAGCGTTCGATCAGCACCGAGTGCACCGGCGACAGGTCAAGGCCGCGCAGCACCATGCGCTCGAACTCCTCGCGATTGTACGCGAGGCCGCCGCCCGTGCCGCCCAAGGTAAACGATGGCCGGATGATGGCGGGGAAACCCGTTTCCTCCACTCCCGCCAGCGCCTCCTCGAACGACGTGACTGTGCGTCCCGCCGCGCAGGTAAGCCCGATTTTCTCCATCGCATCGGCGAAGAGCTTCCGGTCTTCAGCCACGCGGATCGCGCGCGCGTTGGCGCCAATCAGCTCACATCCGTACTTCTCGAGTACGCCGCTGTCGTACAGTGCCAACGCCACGTTGAGCGCCGTCTGACCACCCATCGTGGGCAGCACCGCATCCGGCCGTTCACGCGCGATCACCTTTTCGACGAACTCCGCGGTCACTGGCTCGACGTACGTCCGATCTGCGAACTCGGGATCGGTCATGATCGTGGCCGGATTGGAGTTCACGAGCACGACCTCGTAACCCTCCTCACGCAACGCCTTGATCGCCTGCGTCCCGGAGTAGTCGAACTCGGCGGCCTGTCCAATGACGATGGGCCCGGAACCAATGACGAGAATGCGATGCAGGTCAGAGCGTCGAGGCATGTATCAGATCGTCGATGATGTCGTCGAAAGTTCGCGTTGCACGCCACCCCGTGGCGTGCTGCAGTTTGCGGGAGTCCCCGACGAGCGCTGGGACATCAACAGCGCGTACCAGCGCGGGATCGACCCGAATGTCCGCCCGCACACCAGTGCGCGCGAGAACCGCTTCGACGATCGCCTGCACCGATCGGCCGGTGCCGCTGGCCACGTTGTACGCCTCCCCCGGCGTCCCCCGCTGACAGAGGGAAATATACGCAGCAACCACGTCGCGAACATGCAGGAAGTCGCGAACGGGCGTGAGATTCCCGAGAGAGAGCGGCGTACCGTCCGGCGCATGGCGCAAGGCCATCGCGCGCGCGATCAATGCCGGGAGAACGAACCGCGGCTCCTGACCGGGACCGCTGTGGTTGAAGCTGCGCGCCAATACCACGCGAAGACCGGTGGCGCGCCACTGCTGCAATGCGAGGATCTCCTGCGCGGCCTTGGTCGCAGCGTAGACGGTCCGCGGCAACTGAACCGCATCCTCGGTGAGCGGTAGGGCACCATGATCGTGTCGACCGTACTGCTCGGCGCTCCCCACGATCAAGACCGTCGGATCGCTGAGGCCAGACTGTCTGGCTTCGCCGATGTCCTGCAGAAGGCGCGCGGTGGCCGAGACGTTGACCTCCCATGCCAGCACCGGGTCCGCCTCGGCGGTCGGCACATGCGAAATGGCTGCCAAGTGCACGACGTAGTCGTAGGCCGCCGCCCGCGCGACGCGCGCAACGTAGGCGCGGTCACGCAAGTCACCGATCATCCAGCGTAGCGGCAACAGCGCGTCAGGGGGTGCGAGACTGTGCGG
>JANNEV010000238.1:0-2069 GCA_031379145.1 Gemmatimonadaceae bacterium | reverse complement strand
GCCGTTCGCGCCGCCGCCGCACGGCTGCATGGTGTGCTTGAACGCACGCGCCTGCTGCGCGCCACGGCGTTGTCGGACGCGCTCGGCACCGCAGTGTACTACAAGTGCGAGTTCGAAAACCCCACCGGTTCGTTCAAGGTGCGTGGTGCCTACAACGTGCTGGCGTCCATGACACCCGAGGAGCGCGCCCGCGGCGTCGTGGCGTCGAGCGCGGGCAATCACGGGTTGGGGGTGGCCTTCGCTGCGCGCGCGTTCGGTGCGCCGGCGATGCTCTACGTGCCCAGGACCGCCCCGCAAGTGAAGAAAGACGGCATCGCCGCGCTGGGCACCACCGTGAACGACGAACAGCCGGACTACGACGCGGCCATGGTCGTCGCCAAGGCGCACGGCGCAACGCACCACGTGCGCTACATCAACCCGTGCCTTGGGATCGAGTTACTGGCCGGTCAGGGCACCGTTGCGCTCGAACTGCTGGAACAGTGCCCCGACATGAATACGGTTGTGATTTGCACCGGTGGCGGCGGACTGCTGGGCGGCATGGGCGTGGTGCTCCGCGCGCTTGCGCCGTCGGTTCGCATTGTTGGCGCGCAAAGCGTGGAGACGGCGGCCATGAGCAAGAGCGTGGCAGCTGGGCATGTCGTGCCCATTCCCTCCACCCCCACGCTCGCCGACGGACTGGCCGGGCTGATTGACGACGATGGGCTGCACATTGGCCAGTACTGCGCGGACGAGATGGTGCTCGTGACCGAGGAAGAACTCGGCGAGACGATTGCGTGGCTCTGGCGCACCGATGGACTCCGCATGGAAGGCGCGGGTGCCGTCACGGTTGCGGCGCTGCGGCATGGCAAGATTGCCAATGCGAAAGGGCCGATTGTGTTGCTGTTGAGCGGACGAAACATCGACGAGAGCAAACACGCGGCACTGCTGGAGCAATACGGGGCGTAGTCGCGGCGACGTATCTCTAGTGGGAGCAACGAGGCAATCGGCAGCGACGCGGCACGCTCTACCCCATCACCGCCAGCTGCCCACACCCTGCCGCGATGTCGATGCCGCGTCGCTGCCGCACGGTGCTCGGCAACCCGTACTCCTGTGAGAGGATCTGCTGAAAGTGCTTGGCCGCGTCGCTACGTGTGGGCGCGCCATCGTAGCCCGTGGTGGGATTGAGCGGAATGAGATTCACCTGCGCTGGCAGGCCACGCAGCAGTTCACCGACAGCACGCGCGTGTTCCGCACTGTCGTTCTTCCCGGCAATCAGCGTCCACTCGTAGAAGATTCGACGTCCGGTACGCTCGCTGTACATGCGACAGGCCGCCATCAACTGATCGAGCGGCCACTTGCGCGCCGCGGGGACCAACGCAGCGCGCTCGGCTTGCGTGGCGGCGTGCAACGAGACCGCCAGATGCATCGGGCGTCGCTCCTCGGCCAAGCGCAGAATGCCCGGCACGACACCGACGGTGCTGAGGGTAATGCGATCGGCGGCCAACGATGGTCCGTGCGGATCTCGGAGAATGTCGATGGCGTGCATCACGGCGTCGTAATTGTGCAGCGGCTCGCCCATACCCATGAGCACCACGATGCGCAGCCCAGATCCGAGGGCGTGTCGCGTACCGCGCGTGCCGGCGCCGGTTGGCGCTTCGCGTCGCAACACGCGCGCCACATGCACCACCTGCGCCACGATCTCGCCGGGAGTGAGGTGGCGAGTGTAGCCCATCTGTCCAGTTGCACAGAACACGCAGCCCATCGCACATCCCACCTGCGAACTCACGCACGCGGTGACCCGCCCGGTGAAACGCATCAGCACCGTCTCGATCCGCTCGGCGTCCGGCAGCGCGAGCAGGTACTTTCGCGTGAACCCATCACTCGACGCCGTCTCGAGTGCGACGGGGAGGACGCCAGGAGTTGTCTCGCTGCGAAGGCGTTCGGCGAGCGACGGCAACAGGTCGGGCATTTCGTCGAGGGACGCAACAAGATCGATGTACAGATACTTCCACAGTCGCGCCGCGTGTACTGGCTTGATGCCCCAGCGCACCAGCAGGCCCTCAAGCTCGGTGCGTGTAAGGCCGTACAGG
>JANNEV010000228.1:0-11511 GCA_031379145.1 Gemmatimonadaceae bacterium | reverse complement strand
GACGCCGCCTCGCCCCACGGACGTCCGGGATACCCGCCATTCTCCTTGAGAAACGCAAAAAACTCGCTGGGCAGGCGACTGGTGGGTAGACCGGCATCTCGTCGCGCGCGACCGAACGCCAGTGCAAACGCTTGGGTGCTGAGCATCATCACTACTTGCACACCGTTCACCTTGGGTTGTCCCAGCACGTGGCCCACCAGCGTGATCGCACGCGCCGCGTCGTGCATCGCCACGGCATCCAGCAAATCCGTCACCGTTTCGCCGCGCCGTACTCCAACAACCGCCGCCACCGTATCGGCATCGATACACACATCAGTGCTGGCCGCTGATGTCGACGCACCGCGAACAAAGCTCGCACACTTGTCGAGCTCAGCGGCCAACAACAACAGATCGTTGCCCACGGATTGCTGCAGCAGCTGCGCCGCTTCGTCGGACACGGCGATCGAGAGCGCCGTTGTGGCCTGATGCGTGATCCACTTGCGCACGCGTTCCGGCGACAACGGCGCAAACTCCAGCACGGTGGCCACCCCCAAGAGCGCTGCATCTGGCTTGGTACCTGCGGGACTGGTCAGCAACAACAGGGTGTCGCTCGCTGGCCGCTTGAGATACCCATCGAGCTGCTGACGCGCGCCCTTTTTGAGCAGGGTCACGTCACGCAGTACAACGGCCCGTCGTTCTGCCAGCATCGGCGGCGTGGCCAGCAAACTGCCGAGCGTTTCTGCATCCAGCTCGCTGGCGCGTCGCACTTCGCTGTTGAAGTCCCGGGTCGCCGGGTCGATGGCGGCCTCAAGAAGGTCACGCAGGGCCGCGTCCTTCAGAAAATCGTCGTCACCGCACAGGTAGTACACTGGCGCGAACGTGCGCGACTGTACCGCCGCTTGAACGACTCGGATTGGTGACGCTTCGCGGGATGCAGCGGGACGAGAAACCATGGCGAAAAGATAACCTCGCCGGTTCGGCGCGCGCCGCGCTCAGCGGCCGTCGGTTACCAGCTGAAAGTCCGAGCTGACCAGCTGCGTCGGCGCCTCGTCGATCATCAGCATGGCCGCCGGCCACACCGGATTTCCGGTGGACATCGCACTGATGAGTGCCGGGGAATACAGGAACGCGGGCTCAACCGCCGCCGGCTGCGAAGCAATCACCGGCTGCATGGCCATCGTTGGCGGGGCCGCATCGTCAGTCCCGCGCCAAAGTAGCGTGCCGATCACGGCGCCGACCGCCACAACCGCGATCGCGCGAGCCGAACGCACCGACGAAAAGAAGGGGGACCGCTGGGCCGACATGGTGGACTTCGTAGCGGCGTCCTCGCGGCAGGAGGCCAGACGCTCACGCAACCGCGACTGAAATTCGGCCGACGGTTCGATGCCCGGCATGCTGCGGGCGATCATCAATGAACGCCGAACCAGCGTATCGTGCGCCGCACAGCAATCACACGACAGGATGTGCTGCAGAGCAGCGCGTGTCTCGTCTCCGGACAGTGTGTCGTCCAGGTATGCCAGGTGATTCTTTCGAAACGCTCTGCAGTCCATCGGCACAGGGTCTGGGTATCGCTCGTCCGGGCTTGTTCGCTGGACAAACATACCCGCTCATACGCAACCGGTTCCGGGAGCGTTCGGTTGTGACCGACGCGACCGGAACCGGAAGCCGGCGGGGACACCCCCCGGTTTACCGAACCAGGGGGCCGACGATCTCGGCGAACGCCGTGCGTGCGCGATTCAGCCGTGATTTCACGGTACCCAGGTTCACACCTGTGATCTCGGCGATCTCCTCGTACGACTTTCCCTCGAGTTCGCGCAAGACAAACACCTCGCGATGATGGCCGGGAAGCTTCGCGACCGACTGCTCGACCACCTCACGCAAATGCCGCTTCCGGTACAGATCGTCCGGGCGTGTGTGCACATCCTCGAACTGCAGCGGCCGATCCTCGTCCTCGAACTTGGCCTTGATCGCCTGGAAGAGCACCAACGGATTCCGCGACCGGTTCCGCAGCTCGTTCTTCCCGAGATTGGAAGCGATCGTGTAAATCCACGTTGAGAACTTCTTGGAGCGGTCAAAGCGTCCAATATGGCGGTAAACGCGAATGAACACCTCCTGCACCAAGTCCTCGGCGCGGTCGCGGTCACCGATGGTACGGTACACGAAGTTGAGCAGGCGTCCCTGGTAACGGTCAACCAGCTCTTCGAACGCCCGCTCCTCACCCGCGAGGAAGGCCGACACGACGTCGCCGTCTTCGAGCGAACGCAGATGCTCGCGGACCGGTACGGTGAGCGTCTGGTTGGTTAGGTGCGTACGAGCCAGTGCGACCATCTTCGGAGCCCTCCTCCCACGGTGACGCGAACCCGAGGTTCGCGGCGCGTCCAGTCGAAATGCCGGTCGATCCGGCATGCCATCACGTCACGCGGTACCGAGTCATGCACACCGCGTGCCGTGGGGAACCCGACGGAACTTTGTCTCGCAACTGAATACGTCACAGCAGCTTAGCTGGATGTATCCTGGATCACGCTGCGCGATCCATCTCCAAGACTCGCTTCCGGTTCCCAAATAGAGGACACATCACGAGGACACCACCCTCTGCCGCTCCGGAGGAAAAAGCCGCTCAGTTCAGTCTGAATCCGGCCGCATACAGCAGTGCCAGTGCCGTCTTGGCATCCTGGATCTCCCCCTGCTCAATCATTGAGAGCGCACGGGAAAGCTTCGTCGGCACCAGCTCCATGAACTCATCGGCCTCGCGGGCGCTGTCCCCGGCAACCAGACCGGTGGCCAGGAACAGATGGATCTTCTCATCCGTGAACCCAGGGGTCGTGAACATCGTGAACAGCGGTTCGACACGCGAAGCGGTGTATCCGGTTTCCTCTCGCAATTCACGCTTGGCACAATCCAGCGGGGATTCCCCCGCATCCAGCCGACCGGCCGGGACTTCATACAGATACCCATCGGCGGCATAACGATACTGCCGAATCAGCAGCACTTCCGGATCATCAGCCGACGCATCGAGCAGTGGCACCACAGCACTGGCCCCAGGATGGCGGACCATCTCCATCGATCCCGTACTTCCATCCGGAAATCGAACTTCGTCCACGTCCAGCGAGATAACCCGGCCGGTGTAGGCTCGGCGACTTCCGATCCGTCCGATGGGGTCGCTCACGAGCGGACGGATTTCTTGGTGGCCTTCTTCGATGACTTTCTGACAGTCTTCTTCACGACCTTCTTCGCCGAGGACTTCTTGCGAGGCTTCTTGCGAGGCTTCTTCGGCAGCGGCACATCGTCGCCCGCCAACCATTTCCGAATCGTCGGACGCAGATAGACGGGAACCCGAAGAATCGTCCCCCGACATTTGGCGGTACCGCAGCGGCACGCGTAGTAGCGAACGTCTTCTGGCTCGTACTCGTCCTGCCACTCAAAGCGATAGTCGTACGCGAGCTCGGTCTCGGGCTTGATGGCCGTGGTCGCCTTGATGTAGATGTGCCCGTTATCGATCACCGTCTCGCAATTGGGATCGCAGGAGTGGTTGATGAAGCGCGCATCGCTGCCCTGCCGGCGCGCATCGAGCACGATATCATCATCCAGGATGAACAAGAATGTGTGGTGCCGACCATCGGCATCATCGTAGCGGCGATCCGCCTCCTCATGGGAAATCGGTTCGCCCAGGTACTCGTCAATCCGCTGCCCCTTTCGGATCGGTCGGATGGCAAACGCGCCGCGTCCCTGAATGCGCGATCGGCGAACTTCGTACAGTGGCGACTTTGGCGGCTTGGCAGCGGGCACGAGGAAAGGCAGGAGGTGAAAGAGCGACAGAACTACGCGACGGGCGCGTCGTCCGTATCCGTCAGATCGTATACGGTGACCGGACCGAGTCCAAGCGCAGCCAGCGGTTCGCGAATCGCCGACGCATCGCCCACCACCACGACTTGCAGGCGCGACGGATCGAGATGTTGCTGCGCAACTCGGAGCACGTCGGCAGCCGTGACGGCGCGCACACGAGTACGATACTTGTCGAAATAGTCGGTGGGCAAACGGAAAATTTCCACGTTGGCCAAACCACCCGCGACTTCGGCCGTTGTTTCGAACCGAATGGGAAACACTCCCACCAGATAGTCCGCCGCCAACGACAGCTCCGCTTCAGTCACCGGCGTCTCACGAATGCGCGTGAGCTCGCGTTGAATTTCCCGCAGTGCATCGGCCGTCACGGCCGTTTCCACGGCCGTCGATATCTCGAACGGGCTGGCAGCGCGGCGCCAATCGAACGCAGAATGTGCACCGTACGTGTACGCGTGCGCCTCTCGCAGGTTGAGATTCAGTCGGGAAGAAAACAACCCGCCCAGAATCGCATTCATGACGACGAGCGGAAAGTAATCTTCATGGAGACGCGGCACCGCCACATGGCCAACGCGCAACTCCGACTGCGGCGCATCGGACTTGTCAATCACATGCACGCGCGGCTCGTTGAATCGCGCCTCATCGGCTGGTTCAGTGACCGCGGGCGCGGTACCTGACCAGTCGCCGAAATAGCGGGTGGCATGTCGCACGGCGTCATCCACCGAAATGTCTCCAACGATCATCAGCGCCGTGGAGTTGGGCCGATAGTACTGGTCGTGATACGCCACGGTCCGCGCACGAGAAATGCCACCCACACTCAGCTCGTCGCCGCCCGCGAGCCGCGCGAACCGCGAACTCCTGCTGTACAGCAACCGCGAGAAAAACACATCCGCCAGCCCACGGGGCTCGGCGCGCAATTGCGCGAGATCCGCCATCCGTTCCGCGCGCAACCGGTCCAGCTCACTCTCTGGAAACGACGGAAAGCGCAAGACCTCGGCCAGAACCGCGAACGCATCCTGCACCCGCGAGGCCAGCGACGTCAGCTGCACGATGGCTGAGTCCCAGTCGGCGCCGGTATCCAGCGTCGTGCCCAACGTTTCAAGTCGTTGAGCCAACTGCAACGCATCCATGTCTCGTGTGCCCTCGGCCAACGCGCGCGTGGTCATCTGCGCCAAGCCCTCGGCATCCCGCGGATCACGCGTCGCGCCCGCCTCAACCACTGCCAACATGGTCACCACAGGATACGCGGCAACGGGTGAGACGATCACGCGAAGCCCGTTGGCCAGGATGCGTGTTTCAAAGACCGGAAAACTGTACGGGCGTGGCGCGGCGGCGGTCGGCCGCGGCGGTGCCACCGTCGTCATTGGCAGACTCACGACGCGACCTCCACCTGTACATGCGCGTGCGCCGCAGCGGTCTCGCCGTCCACCATCGGAACGAACATCAACAACGCGCGATTGTCCGGACCCAGACGCTCCCGCGCCAACGCGGATACGTCGGCAGCGGTCGTCGCCTGATAGCGCGCGACCTGTTCATTCGCCAGCGAGGCATCGCCGAAATACGTGGCGAAACGACTCAGTTGGTCGGCCCGCTCCGCTGCCGACTGCAGACTGGTCACAAAGCTCGTTTCGATCAACGCGCGTGCGCGCGCAACTTCCGCTTCCGTCACACCCTCCGCATGGAGACGATCAAGCTCGCCCAGCACGGCACGTTCCAACGCCTCTGGTGTCACCTCAGGGTGCGCGGTGACATCCACCACCAACAGATCGCTTCCCTTGGCCAGATCATACGTGAACGCCGTGGCCTGCGACGCCACACGCTGCCCGCGCACCAATGACTGCTCCAGCCGGCATCCCGTACGCAATCCCAGTACCGCTGCGGCCAAGCTCGCCGCGTAGTACCCGTCTGTACCGAACACAGGGGTACGGCAGGCGACCAGTAATCGCGGCAATGCCACGGCGTCCGGCACAACTTCGCGTAGGGTGGTTCCGAAGACAGGGGCTACCGTCATGTCACGCAACGGCGGGCGGGCGACTCCGGCGGCGATGGATCCGAAGTACTCATCCACCAGCCGGATTGTCTCGCTTCTCTCGAAATCGCCGGCGATCGTCAACACCGCGTTGTCCGGGGTGTAATACGTGCTGAAGAACTCGGCGACGTCCTCCAACGAGGCGTCGGACAAGTGCTCCATCGATCCGATCAGCGAGTGATGGAACGGATGCCCTTCAGGAAAACACAGCGCGGGAAGCCGCTCCCACCAGGTACCGTACGGCTGGTTGTCCACAGACCAGCGACGTTCGTTCTTTACCACGTCACGCTGGGTATCGAGTTTAACTTGCGTCAGTGCCGGCAGCATCCGCCCCATCCGGTCCGCCTCGAGCCACAACGCGATGGCGAGTTCATTGGAGGGCAGCGTCTCGTAATAGTTCGTTCGATCAAGCCACGTGGAGCCATTCAACGTCCCACCAGCCCGCTGCACCAATTCGAAATGCTCGTTCGCTTCAACGTTCGCCGAACCTTGAAACAGCATATGCTCGAACAGATGGGCGAAGCCGGTCCGCTCCGGGCGTTCGTTCGCCGAACCGACGTGATACCACAAATTGACCGCAACGATCGGCGCAGTGTGATCTTCTGAAAGCACCACATGCAGGCCGTTCGGGAGGCGATAACTCTCGACTGGAATGCGCATGACCCAATATTGGTAGGGGTCACGAACGCCGTAACCCCGTTGCAAAATCCCGCTGCTCCACGCACCTACGCCTTCATCCGGCTTGCGCCTGACTGCCCCTCCGGCACATCAGTCGCCGATCCCAGGTCGCTCCGTCTCATGCCCCAGAATCCCTCGCGTTCGCTGCGCAGAATTCGCGAAGCCCAGACCACGCTGTCCATCAGCGGCGCACTCCTGCTCGCACTCCTGGTCGCGGCCTGTGGCGATGCCCCGCAGGTCCCCACCACGGCCGCCGCCACCACGACACTCGTGTCATCCGCGGTCGTCGCGACCGGCCTGACTGCAGTGCCGTCCGTCAAGGTGCTCGATGCCAAGGGCAAGGCGATCAAGAACGTCATGGTGCGCTGGCGAGTCACCGCGGGCGCGGGCAAGGTTGTCAACGACTCGGTTCGAACGTCACCCGCCGGTGACGCGTCATCCGGCGGGTGGACTCTCGGTACAATCGCAGGCACGCAGACACTGCAAGCCACCGCCGACGGCATCAGCACACCGGTGACATTCGTCGCCGAAGCGGCGCCGGGACCGGCCACCACGGTCACGCGTACCAGCACGGACGCGCAGCAGGCAGTGGTCAACACGGTCGTTGCCACACCGCCTGCCGCGAGGGTCGAAGACCAGTTCGGGAATGCGGTGTCAAATGTCTCCGTCTCCTTCAGTACCGGAGACGGCGGCACCATCGACGGCCCACAACAGACCACGAACGCGCAGGGCATTGCCACGGCCACCGCCTGGAAACTCGGGACCCGCGCCGGACAGCAGTTCGCGCGCGCCACTGTCACCAACGTCGGGCAGGCCGCCTTCTCGGCCGTCGCCATCCCGGGAGCCCCGGCAGACCTGGCAAAGGCGGGCGGAGACAACCAGAACGGACTCAACGCGGCGCCCATTCCGTTGCCGCCTGGGGTGCGCGTCGTTGATCAGTTCAACAATCCGGTCGGCAATATCCCGGTGTCGTTTACCCCCGGACCCAATTCCGGTCGGGTGACGGGCGGCGTGGCACTCACCGATCCCGCCACTGGCGTTGCGTTTGTCGGCGCCTGGATCCTGGGCGACCAGCCGCAGCAAACCCTCGTGGCGGCCAGCGGTCTGGTACCGGGCAAGACCCTCACGTTCACGGCCAACGCCACCGTCTCGCTCTACAACATCGATGTTCGCTTCATTGGCGACGGCGGTACGGCCCGGCAGCGCGATGCATTCACCAATGCCGCCGCCAAATGGCGCCGGGTGATCGTCGGACATGTGCATGACGTGCGGTTGAACGAGGTCGCCGGATATTGTGCCTCCTGGATCCCGGCGATTAATGAGGTCATCAGCGACGTCGTCATCTTTGCTCGTATCACGCCCATCGATGGCGTTGGCCGCACGCTCGCGCAGGCGGGGCCATGCCTAGTCAGTCTGGCGTCCAGACTCACGTTGTACGGTCTCATGGAATTCGACCTCGATGACCTGCCCTCCCTTATCAACAACGGCACCATCGACGACGTGGTGCTGCACGAAATGGGACACGTGCTCGGTATTGGGACACTCTGGGAAGCGTCAGGTCGGCAGCTGCTCTCGGGTAAGGGTACTACTGACCCGTTCTTCACCGGCGCCGGAGCTCGTGCGGAGTTCCCCGGCATTGGCGGCAGCATCTTCTCCGGAACGCCAGTACCCGTGGAAAACACCGGTGGCGCCGGCACGCGCGACAGTCACTGGCGTAACTCGCTCTTCGGACGCGAGCTGATGCAGGGGTTTGCCCGCGCCGGCGGAATGCCGCTCAGTCGCGTGACAGCAGCGTCGCTCGCGGACCTCGGTTACACGGTCTCGCTCAACAACGCAGACCCGTTTCGTCTGCTGGGCTCGCTTCGCGAAGGCTTCGGACTGGAAATGCCGCTCGAAAACGATGTCGCCAACATCCCACTCTATGAAGTGGATGCGTCTGGACGCCATCGGTTGATTCGGCCGGCACGAACCAGCAAACCGTAACGCGCGACGCTTCGATATCCCAATGGGGACGTCGGAGCGTCAGCCTTCGGCATCCAGGGTGGCGCTACGTCCTGTCAGATGAAGCCACAAAAGCAGCAGGACATCCGCCGGAATCGCCACCGATTCGCGGACGATGTACTCGAGGGCCAGCGAGCGATTGGCGGAAATCGGACTCGTGCGGGTGGGCGACGGGAGCGGCTCCATACCGTGCAAACGCGCCAACAGATCCAGTCGCAGCATATGAAACGGATCGCTCACCAAAAGCACGCGAGGCCGCGACGGCAGCGCTTGTCCTGGCTCATGCAATAACCGCGCTGCACCATGGATGGATGCCAGCGATGTTCGCCCGGTGTTCTCCAGGAGAATGGCCTGCTTGGGAACGCCACGCCGCATCACGTAACGACGCCCGGCTGCCGCTTCACTCAGCAAATCGCCAGGACGTTGTCCACCGGTCAGGACAATGCGCGACGCGCGCGAGCGCTGCCAGAGATCGAGTGCGTGGTCGAGACGCGCGCCAAGCACACGAGAAGGACGACCTCCGTACTGCGCCGCGCCGAGCACCACAATGGCATCAGCGCTACCCGCAGACTCGCGGTACGACCATCCGATGATGGTCGCCAGACAGAGGATCCACCCGGCACCCAGGATGGCGAGCGCGCGCACCGCGACGCGCGAAGCTCGGCGAGACATAAGACTTGAACCTAGCGAAGACGCGCGGATCACGCACCACGTGGCTCATCTCGCAGAAATCAGAGCGCGCGATGCTCTCCAGGTTCGGGGGCATCAACCACATACCCGCTCAGCTGTAGCGACGCGGCAAAGGCGTCCTGTGACGCCCGCTCGCCGTGCACCAAGTGCACGCGCGGCGTTCCCCGTCCCTCACGGACGCCACCGTCTCGCACACGATCCAGCCACTGGCGAAGCTCCGTCCGGTCGCCGTGCGCACTGTAGCCGTTCAACACCTCAACCTGCGCCGCCAGCTCTACGTCGTCACCCAACACGCGCAAAACCGGTCTCCGCTCGACGATGCGCCGCCCGAGCGTGTGCTCCGCCTGAAAGCCGACGATCAGGATGGTGTTCCGCGGGTCGCTGGCACCATGCCGAAGATGATGCAGAATCCGTCCCGATTCCACCATGCCGGAGGCCGCGATGATGATCATGGGACCATGCGCGCTGTTCAGCGCTTTCGACTCGCGAACATCGCGCGTGAATCGCACCAGAGGAAAATCGAAGAGGTCTGGCGTCTCGCGAACCAATGCTTCGGCACGATCGTAAACCTCCGGGTGCAACTTGAACACATCCGTGGCATTGATCGCCAACGGTGAGTCTACATAAACGGGAATACTCGGGATTTTCCCGTCCCGCAGCAGCTCGTGAATGTCGTACACCAGCTCCTGGGTGCGTCCCACCGCGAACGCCGGAATCAGGATGCGCCCACCCCGCGCAGCCGTATCTCGGATCACCCGGGCCAGATGCTCACGGGCACCGTCCACCGATTCATGATCGCGATCGCCGTAGGTGGACTCACAGAGAATCACATCGGCCCCGCCGGCAGGGGCTTCAGGATCACGAATGATCGGCAGACCTGCGCGTCCTATGTCGCCGGAGAACACCAGGCGTTTCGTGACGCCCTCTTCATGTGCCTCAATCAACACCGACGCCGAGCCGAGAATGTGTCCAGCGTCGGTGTACCTCGCGCGAACACCGTCGGTCACGTCAAACCAGCGGTGGTACGGCACTCCGATCATGCACTCCTGGGTCTTCGTCGCGTCGCGCATCGTGTATAACGGCGCCCGGTGCGGCCGACCGTGTCGCTCAAGAAACTCGGCGTCCTTTTCCTGGATATGTGCCGAGTCGGCGAGCATGACGGCGCAGAGGTCGCGGGTGGCGGCCGTGGCCCAGATCGTTTGCGCGTAGCCCCGATTCACCAGAAACGGCAGGCGTCCCGCATGATCAATATGCGCGTGCGATAAGATCACAGCATCGATGTCCTCGATGGGCATCGGCAAGCGCGCATTCTTCTCGTGACTCTCCGCACGGCGTCCCTGAAACAGCCCGCAATCCAGAAGAATCGAACGGGAACCCACACGGAGAATGTGGCACGACCCAGTTACTTCGCGTGCCGCACCACTGAATTCGATTCGCACCTGGCCTCCAGTAAGTTGGAGGCGGAAGGCTCAGGGCCTCAGCGCCCGCTGCTGAGCCGCAAGCTGCACCTCGATTCGTCCACACATCAGGTCACAGAGTTTCAACACCGAGCGATCGGCCAGTATGTAGAACACATACAAGCCGTCCTTTCGCCGGTGAACGAAACCCAGCCCGTGCAACACCTGCAAGTGCTTTGAGACATTGGCTTGTCCGAGCCCGGTCTCCGCCACCAGATCGCCTACCGACTGCTCGCCCTGTCGAAGCGCGTGCAGCAGTTGCAGCCGTACCGGCTCTCCCAGTGCGCGAAAGCGTTCTGCCACCAACGACAACAAGTCATTCGTCACGAGTCTCGCAGCCACAAAAAGAATTCTCCTTGCATTGCGCCTTGCGCCTTGCGACACGGATTCCCGAATCGGGACGCGCCGCCAACGCGATTAAAAGTCACACGATTACGTATCGCCCAAGCGAAGCCAACGTCGTACCGGCGGCGGCGCGAACGTCGTCAATCGATCCAACAACAGCTGCGGCTCCGACTCGACGACCAGCCAATCCGCTGGCGTACCCCGCAGGAAGCCCTCTGATTCCACGTGTGCCATGAACTGAACCAGCGGCGCCCAGTACGACTCCACATCCAGCAACGCCACCGGTTTGCGATGCACACCAAGCTGCGCCCACGTCCACGTCTCGAATAGCTCCTCCAGGGTGCCAAGTCCGCCTGGCAACACGACGAAGGCGTCGGCCATCTCAGCGAGCATGGCCTTGCGCTCGTGCATGGAGTCCACCACCTGCAGCGAAGTCAAACCGTGATGGGCAACCTCGCGTTCAACCAGCGCATGGGGCATGACCCCCACCACTTC
>JANNEV010000220.1:0-3269 GCA_031379145.1 Gemmatimonadaceae bacterium | reverse complement strand
AGGCGCTGAACAGCGACCGCGAAGCGTCGACGGTACTGAAGCAGATGGAGCAGATCAGGACCGAAGCGCAGGCGCTGATCGATCGGGGACAGGAGCCGACCGCGGAAATGGAGCAGCAATTGGACGCGCTGCTGCAGAGTGTGCAGACCAATCCGTCCTACCAGAGTGCGATTTCGGCGCAGGACAACTTTGACAAGTTGATGCTGCGCGTGAATGGCTGGATCGCGGATGGCATCCGCGCCGGCGCCACCAGTCAGATCATCCTCGGCTGATCCGACCCATCCGGCGGCGCACGCGGGTTCAGGCATGTCG
This sequence comes from Gemmatimonadaceae bacterium, assembly GCA_031379145.1. GTDB lineage: Bacteria > Gemmatimonadota > Gemmatimonadetes > Gemmatimonadales > Gemmatimonadaceae > Gemmatimonas. The sequence continues at coordinate 2,957 of JANNEV010000220.1, read as the reverse complement.
ATGAGCGGACTCTTCCTCGTGCTCGAAGGTGGCGAGGGCGTGGGCAAGACAACGCAGTGGCGGGCGCTGACATCCCGGCTGCAGGGGGCTGGCCAGGAGGTCGTGGCGCTTCGTGAGCCCGGTGGCACGCCCGCCGGCGACGTACTGCGGGATGTCCTGTTGGATCCCGCGACCACGTTGGCACCGGAAACCGAGGCGTTGCTCTTTGCGGCGTCGCGCGCGCAGCTCGTCGCGCAAGTCGTTCGGCCGGCGTTGCGTCGCGGTGCCGTCGTCCTGGTCGACAGGTTTCTGCTGTCGACGTATGCATATCAGGGAGCGGGGCGGGGACTCGCCCTCGAGGAGCTGCGATCTTCCAATCACCTGGCGACCGGTGGGCTCGCGCCCGACCTCACGTTGTTGCTTTCGATGTCGCTGGAGCACGCCCTCGAGCGCATGCGATTGCGCGGAAGCACCGATCGAATGGAGCGTGAGTCGGTCGAGTTCCACGCACGTGTCACCGCGGCGTTTCAGGAGGCGACGGCAACCGCATGGCAAGCCCGACATCCGGAAATCGGTCGCGTGGTGTCCATCGATGCGGTCGGTGACGTCGATGAGGTAACGGCGCGCTGTCTCGCGCAATTGGCGCTGTCTTGGCCGGATCGATTCGCTTCCATCAGCCCGTCGTTCACTTCTGCCGATGAGAGTGCCGCTTATGGTCGATGAACTACCGGAGATGCCCAAGCGTTCACGACGCAGGTCACGCGGCGTAGCGGCCGCCGGTCTCTTCGTTGGCCTGTTGAGCGTGGGCGGCTGGTGGGCTGGTCGCAACATCGCGCCCGAGGTCGCCCCATCACGCCCTTCGCTCGGCGGCGCTCACCTGTTTGATCAGGTGCTCGCGGCGGTGACCCGCAGCTACGTGGACTCGCTCAGCATCGATACCATCTACCAGAAGGCGGTTCGCGGGCTCCTGCAGGAGCTGCACGATCCGTACACGACGTTTCTCGCGGAAGACCGGCTCAAGCGACTGAATGAGCAGATCAGCGGCACCTATGCGGGTGTAGGACTGCAAATGGATGTGCGCGAGGGCTGGCCCACCGTGATCGAGGCGATTCTTGGCGGGCCATCACACCGGGCCGGTGTGCTCGCGGGAGACCGCATCATTCGCGTCGGCAACGACGGCACCAAAGGCTGGACCAACGCCGAAGCGTCGCGGGCGCTGCGAGGGCCACCGGGAACTCGCGTCTCCCTCGGCATCGAGCGCGGCGATCAGCGGCTCAACCTGACCGTGCTGCGCGATACGGTGCACCTCCGCGCGGTTCCGCATGTCGCGTTGCTCTCTGGCGCGGTTGGCTACGCCGACGTGAAGGTGTTCAGCACACAGACCGTCGTCGAATTGTCCGCGGCCGTCGACTCGCTCGTTCGGCAGGGCGCGCGCGCGCTCGTCATTGACCTGCGCGGGAATCCCGGCGGCTTGTTGGAGCAGGGCGTGGCTGTCGCGGAGTTGTTCCTCGATCCCGGTCAGAGCATTGTGCAGCTGCGCGCACGGCCTGGGTCTCAGCCAGAGACGTTCACCGACAGGGATCAGCAGCGATGGCCGACACTGCCGATCACCGTGTTGGTGGATCAGGGGAGCGCGAGCGCATCCGAAATCGTGGCCGGCGCGCTGCAGGATCACGATCGTGCGCTGGTGCTCGGACGCACGTCGTTCGGTAAGGGGAGCGCGCAGAACGTGTATCCGCTGGTCTCGGGCGGAGCGCTCCGCATGACGACGGCACGCTGGTTCACTCCGGTGGGGCGCAGCATCGACCGGCCCGCTCGGCGAGACCCCGCCGACGCGGATGACGAGAACGCGTCGGTGACACTTCCCGCTGATACGATTCGCCCGAGTTTTCGCACCGACGCGGGGCGAACGGTGCTGGGCGGCGGCGGCATCACGCCTGACCTGGTCGCCGGCGATAGCGCCACGCCGATACCGGTGCAAGCGTTGGCCCGCGCGATGGGGAAGGATCTCGTTGCTTATCGCGATGCCATTGCGAGTCTGGCGGGGACATTGCGCCGTTCGGTGAAGTCCGCGGACGAAGCAGTGACGCCAGCAATGCTCGATGCGCTGTACGCGGACCTTGTTCGCCGAAAGGTGGCACCCGAACGCCGAATCTTCGATTCCGCATCGCCGTGGATCGCGCGCTCACTCGGCTATGAACTCACGCGTGTCGCACTCGGGGCCAACGCTGAGTTTGCTCGGCGCATGCAGGATGACGTGGCGTTGCAACGTGCGTTGCAGCTGATGCTGGGATCGCGCACTCCGCGCGATGTGTTTGCCCGTTTGGAGCAAAAGAAGCCCGTGGAAGTTCCGGTTCCTTAGGCGGCGCTATCCTGGGAGCTTCTTGATCACCTTGGTGCCCTTGGGAGGCCGAAAGGTGAATGCGTCGCGCGGCAGTGACGCCTCCGGTATCCATGTGGTGAGCGTGATGGTCCGGTCTACGCCCTGTGGGTCGATCACCTGCACCCTGATCGGCCGCGGATCCCTGTCATCGAGCCAGAGTTGCGCACGCTGGAACGGCACACTTCCCGGCGACTTTGGCACCAGTTGGATCCGGCGTGTGGAGCGACCGTCGATCACGACCGCCTCACCGCCGCTCAGCGCAAACGCCTTGCGCGGCGCCTCGAGCAGTTGCCCCAGCAAATCCGCCACGATGGCGCCGTCGGCGTCTGCGGGGAGTTTGAGCACCTGACCAGGCGCGCTGCTGGGGAGGTAGACCCAGAGTGATGTACCGTCACCGACGATGCGATCACCCACCGGATCAGTGAACGTGATCGAGACCTTGTTGGGCCGTTGCTGTCGAAACACGCCACGTGATGACGCGGTGCGTCCAAGCAGCGGATTCGTGATTTGTTGCGTGAACTGCGCTTCGAGCGACTGCTGCGACGCCCACGCCTTCGCGACGCGGTCGTAGCTGGCCTCGGCGGTCTGTGCTGGC
>JANNEV010000201.1:0-21622 GCA_031379145.1 Gemmatimonadaceae bacterium | reverse complement strand
AGATGACCGCCATCATGATCAAACCGAGATCGGTCGCGCCGAACTCCGTGCGCACCGGGGCGTCGGGCGACGTACTCAGGGGTTGATCCGGCGGCACGGCAGAGGCGACGAGAGACATGCTGAAAACTAGGCACTCGCGGGCCGCTGAGTGTAGCTTCCGCGCAGGCACGTATCCTACTCATTGTTCGCGGACGCGGCCAACCTGTCACAGGAAGGCAAGCTCAATGTCCTCGGCGTGTTCGACGCCGTCCATGTCGGCCAGTTCCCGGCGCTCCATCCTCGCGCGACATTCGTCGTTCGCCTGAAGGCAGCGGTGAGTGATGTCGGGACCCACGCCCTGACCTTGCGCTGGATCAACCCGCGTGGCGTCGAAATGTGGTCATCATCTGCGGAGTTGGCCATCAACGCGGCCCCTGGGCAGCAGGGCGACATGGACATGCCGATCATCGTGCAGCTGGATCTGCCGCTGGACATCGTCGGTGACTATCTCATGCACGTGGATCTCGCCGGGGTAAGACACGCGTCGGCGCTGCTGCACGTACGCGGAGGTGTACCACCGACGGTACCCGCCCCCGCCGGTCAGATGGTAAGCTGAACGTTGTCGGCGAGTCCGGGGATGCCGTCGCGACCGAGCGCCGTGCGTACACCGCGCTCGATTGCCTGCTCCAGCGCCGCGACCGCGACCGCTTCGATACGTGACAGGGGCACGGCCGTGCCCGAATCGCGGTCATCGGTCAGTGGCGAGAGCGCAAAGATCACGTCGCCATCATAGCGTGTTCCGCTTGGCGTGATGCGCCGATGAAAGGCCGCCGTCGCCGCCTGCGCCAGCTGTGTCAGCGATCCCTTGTCGAGCGCAATGCTCACCGCGACGCACGCCAGCGTGGTGTTTCGTCGGCCTGAAAATCCGGCTTCGCTCGAAAAGTGTTCCGGAGGTACGGCACTGCGAAGCAAACGCTCGGTGTCGACGAAGCTGCCATCTGGATTGCGGGCGCCTGCGATAATCTGACCAGCCGCGTCACGCACATCACCAAACGCGTTCACGACCGCGATGGCCTCGGCGAACACACCAGCGCCGATGGCGGTTCCGAGCCCAATACCACCCTTCATGGCCGCACGCGTGCCTGCGCATTTCCCTACGAGCGCGCCGGTGCCCGCGCCGATGCAGCCTTCGTCGCTCGGATCCTGGCGTGCCGCCTCACATGCGGCGTACGCCATGTCCGGTGTGGGACGTGCATCAAACCGACCGAACGGCATCAGATCAAAGAGCACGGCTGCTGGTACGATGGGGACGACGCCTGCCCCTACATCAAAGCCGCGGTGACGTTCCTCCATCCAGCGCATGACGCCCGCTGCGGCATCCAGACCATAGGCTGAACCGCCGCTGAGCAGCACGGCGTCGACCCGATCCACCAGATGCTCCGTCGCGCAGGTGGCGAGTTCTCGTGAGCCACTCGCCCGGCCGAGCAGCGCCACCCCGCAGCGAAACGGTCCATCGACGCCGCGGACAACCGTGCAACCCGTTGCGCCGATCGGATCCGAGGCATGTCCAATGGCAAGGCCCAGTCGGCCCCATGACGCGGTATCACTCATGGGGCGAAATCTACCGGGCCGTTGCACTATCGACGCCACCACGGGGTCGCGCACCGTCCCGCGCACTCGCCGAATTCAGGCCAGGCACCGCGCGCCCGTCGTTCAGGTTGGCGCGAGTAGCTGGACGATGCGGGCGCCCAGATCGGACAATTCGAACGGTTTGGCCAGCACAGCGCGCCCGGTACTGCGAACAAAGTCCGCGGCTTCGTGTCGATGCAAATCACCCGTGATGAACAGGATCCGGGACGCCTGCTCCGGATCGATGGCCTCGATGGCGTGATAGACTTCGTCACCGGCCATATCGTGCATGCGAAGATCGAGCAGGATCAGATCGAAGCGCTCCGCAGTCAGCGCGGCCAGCGCCTCCTCGCCGCCGGATGCGGCGCGCACCTCGTACCCGGCGCGCGTGAGATATCGGCTGATGGCCGCGCGCAGTGTGGCTTCGTCTTCCACCAGCAGCAAGCGTCCCAGCGCGACTCCAGGTACGGCGGCATGCCCGCCGCTGGTGGTCTGGGCCGGCTCCGCCACCGGCAACGCGAGGGTGAACGTCGTGCCCGCGCCGTGCGCTGAGTCCACGGTCAGCGTGCCTCCCAGACGCTCCGCAATCCCGCGCGACACGGCGAGCCCCAGTCCGTTCCCAGCCCGAGCCGACCGTGAGGTCAACACCGGTTCGAAAGTGCGTGACTGCATGGCTGCGGCGATCCCGGGGCCGCTGTCGTGCACGTCCAATCGCACCCAGTCAGCATCCTGCGACGTTTGCACTCGAACAGTTCGCGCCCCCGACCAATCCTCGAGGACCTGTGCAGCGTTCCCCAGCAGATTGGCAACCAACTGCTGCAGGTCGGACGCGTCTGCGGCCACCCGCGCGAGCGGCTTGGTGGTGGCGAGATCGAGCGAGATCCCGCGCTCGCGAAACTCATATCGATGTACGTCCACCGCACCGCGCACAACGCGGTTCAGGTCAAGCGTCCCGCGTTCATTCACCGCGCCGACCGTGGCGTCCAGCAGCTGCGACACGATGTGCGAGGCGCGACGCGCGTCCTCCAGCACCTGATCGATCACCGCTTTATGAGGCGCATTGTCCGTCATGGACTGCGACTCGAGCTCTGCCACCGCCAGCAAACTACCCAGCGGATTGTTGAGTTCATTGGCCACACCGCCGAGCAATCGACCGATGGACGCGAGTTGATCCTGCTGGGCCGAAGACGCGCGCCGAAGCTCCTGCTCCGTGACGTCGCGCATGATGCCAAGCGCACCAACGATCACGTCCGCCTCGACGATGGGCGCGGCGGTCACCACCCCCACGCGCATCGCACCGTCAGCCGCGCGAAAACGCAGCTCGAGCTCGCCCTTTGCGCCGGAGAAACTCTGCGCCACGAGCCGTTGAACGGCCACCACATCGGCCGGATCCACCAGCTGGGTGCACGGGGCGCCGACCAGCTGCTCCCGCGTGTACCCGGACTTGCTCAACATGGCGCGTTTCACCGACGTAAACGCGCCCTGGGCGTCCACCGTGAAGATTGCGTCGCTCGCCGATTCCACGAGCTGCTCGTACCGCGCGGTCGATCGGGCCAGCGCCAGCCCTTCGGCGCGCTGGACGGTGAGATCGCGCAGGCTCGCCACGGTACCGGTGACGTGCCCGAGTTCGACGAGCGGAGCGCTGCTCACGGCGACGACTCGACGCTCACCGGTTGAGCGTAGCACGACGCACTCGTAGTGCTGCGTCACGCCTTCGCGCGCTTTGGCCTCATGGACCAACACGTGCGACAACGACTCGACCGTGGTCAGCGCTGATACCGGCTGGCCAATCAACTCGTGGTGAGCAAACAACTCGTCGGCGGCGGCGTTCGCGAACGAAATCCGCCCGTCGAGGCCGGTAATGACGATTGCATCGGTAACAGTTTCGAGGACACGACGATGTCGCTCGGACAAGCGATGCACGGACGTGACATCGTCGAAGGTGAGCACGCATCCCTGGTCGGGATGCGGCGAAATCAGGATCTCGAACATGCGGGCCCGATGCTGGTCGATCAGCACGTCACGCACCGGTTGTCGCGTGGACAGCGAACGCGCGATCAGCTGTGCGAGAATGCCATCCTCCCGCGAGACGACTTCGCCGAGCAACGCCGTGTCGAGACGTTGGCCAAGCAACGACGCGATATCGCAACCGCACAGCTCCGCCGCCCGCGAATTGCATCGTTGGATCGTGCGACTCTCATCGAGAACCACGACGCCACTGGCGATCGAGTCGAAGGCCAACTTCCATTCCCGCGTAGCCCGTTCCACTTCTTCGAACAATCGGGCGTTCACGATCGCCATCGCTACGTGGTCCGCGAGACGTTGCAAGACGCGGGCATCCTCGTCGCCAAATGGCTCCTCGCGATTGAGCACCGCGAGGGCTCCGATCGTCCCGCTGCCGGTGATGAGTGGCGCGATCACCGCACGCTTGATGTCGGCCAGCTGCTGCACCAGTCGGCTGGCGCTACGATTCAGCGGAAAGTCGTTCGAGACCACCCGTTCGTTCGTCGTCACCGCGTGCCCGAGCAGGCTATTCGACAGCGGGAGATGGACGCCAGCGAGTACGTCGGCAGCACCCACCGCCGCAACAATGTGCAAGTATTCGTCCTGCCGCAGGGCAAGACACGCGCCTTCGGCGCCAAGCAGAGCCACCGCGTGGCGCAGGATCAACCGCAACACTTCACCCAGCCGTAATGACTCACTCACGGCTCGGGCGACTGCGGCGAGCGCTTCCGACTGCCGGCGCTCGCGCTCCGATTCCGCATACCGTCGAGCGTTCGCCATCGCGGTCGCTGCTTGTGAGGCCATGGTCGCGAGCACATCCTCATCCTCGGAGGAAAGGACCTCACGCTCCTCGGCGAATACCACCAGCACGCCGACGAGCTGGATGCCCGAGCGCAGCGGTACGGCGAGGGCGGATGCCATGGGCTGTGCCTTACCAACCACATCCTGCAGGGAGAGCGGCGGAGCCAGGCCGTCCCGTTCCCGCTTCCGATCGGCCTCGCGGTCACCGACCCGCACTGGTACACCGCTTCGCGCGACCTCTGCGATGATGCCATCGCCCACGCGAGTGGGTTCGCGGGGATACTCGACACCACGAATCTGGCAGATGCCCGTGGTGAGGACATCCCGATCCAGATCAGGGAAAACGACCGCTACACCGTCGGCACGCGACACGCGCGCGGCGTGTCTGGCCAGCTCTCGCACGATCTCCTGCTCGTCGAGCGACCGTGCCAGCGCGGCACCCGCCTCCTGCAGGCGTTGCAACCGCTCAGCGCGTTGCAGCGCAAGTCGTTGCAGGGCATCGTACGCCAGACGCGCGGCCAGATGGCGCAACAGCACGCTGATGTCCCGAAGCAACTCGGCATCCGGTCGCATGCCACTCCGCGGCGACGTCAACTTCACGATGCCAATGGTCTCGCCGGCGTTGCCCCGAAGCAGCCCGAGCAACAGATCGGTTTGCAGCCACATTTCTCCGTCGGCCTTCGACTCCGCCTCCAACCCGAAGAATTCGCGAGCAACCCAGCTGTCCGCACCATCGAGGAAGAACAAGTCGCCGACACGGAACCGCTCGAGCTGCGGCAGTCGGCGACGCCACACCGCGCCAGGCAACGGTTGCAGTGCGTGACGCTGCGACTGCGGATGCTCCACGTTCCCGATGCTCACCGTGGCGGTGACATTCAGCGAAGCGTCCCGCAGCGTGATCACGACGCGATCAAACCCGAGGGCCTCCAGCTCATCGGCCGCAGCGCGCGCGCGCGCCGCGCCCGCTTCGGCGCGATCAATGGCGTCGAGCGAGTCGGAGAGCGTCACGGACCTACGGGAGGGTACCGGCTGGAACGTAGAGGGCATGGGCACACGGAAGACGAGTGGCCTCGGTCTCCGAAACAGCCACGCGCCGACGCTAGAACGTCCAGGAGCGGAAGAAATCGATACCGATTTGCGGAGGGGTCTGCTGGAACGTTCGAGAGATCCCGAGTCGACCACAGGCTTGCGCGCTCGATCCCGGCTCGAGACCGACCGAGAGCGACAGGCCACCATCGAACCGCCGCTCGATCTTCGCGCCAAGTCCCTGCGCAAACAGTGAGAGGGCGTCCCCTCCTCCGGAACTCTGTGGCGCGAGTCCGCAGAGGCCCGTGCTGAACGTGAAATAGGTGTTGCGCGCGATCTGCCCGCCGAGCCCGACGCGGGTCGCGGCGAGAATTCCGAGTCCGTTTCCCCGCAGATTCGCGGCATCTCCCGGGGCCAGCGCGGTGGGTTCCACCTGCACGACATCGAAACGACCGCCCGCGAGTCGACTCGAGAGGTAGCTGCTGGCCAGTCGAAGCGCGAGCGTCGCGCCTTGCTCGGTGTACGTCGTGCTCCCCAGGAGCGCATACGCCGGCTCCCCGGTCACCAGATAGCTCAGCATGTCGCTCTCCGGCAGCGGCGGATTGTCTGCGCTGCTGAGATTGAGGGTGGGTCGATCCAACGACCCGCCGATCGCCACACGAATACGGACGTTTTGTCGGTTCGAGTTGGCACGCGTCTCACGCACGGTATGCAGTGCCGTGATATCGAGCGCCGGCTGCAGATCAGGGTCACCGAAGAATCGGACGACGCCGCGCTCCACTTCGAACCCGGGTCGCGCGATGCCGAGGTTCAGCTGATAGGTGCCGCGCTCCACGGTCAAGGAGTCAGACAGCGTCAGACGCGCATCGCCTCCATCCCGTCCCGCCGCGCGCGTGACGCGCAGTTCGCCTCCCATCTTCAGATTGGCCTCCGGAGAACGCAGCCAGACGTCGTCACCAACGCTGACGCGCACATTCTCCAGCACCAGATTCCGCACCAACGCGTTCGGACCATCGGGCAGCAAGGCGTCCATGCCGAACGCGGATGTATCGACAATGTCGAAATTCTCGTTGAGATCGAGGCCACGCCGCTGTGCCAGCGCGTTGATGTACACCCGCCCGCGATCAATCCGTAGCGCGCCCCGCACCCGAGGTGCGGTGCTCGGCCCCACCAACGCCAATGGGCTCGTCGTGGTCAGCGTCAGCGACGCCGTACGTGCCTTGTCGATTGCCAGAAAGTTGTTCGCCGCCATTCGCAAATCGAAGACGAGGTTGGCGGGATCGCTGTAGCTCACGAAGCCGCTGATACCAAGCGAATCCTGCGGGGCCCCGCTGCTGGCACCGAACCGGCGCACGTAGACCGTGTCGCCGGCCAGACCGATATCGGCGCGCGCCTGCTCCAGTCGGATACCGAGGTTGTCGAGCGACAGCGACCCGCTATCGATCACGACCTGTCCGCGCAGATGCGGCTTTGCCCAGGAACCGGCCAGTTCAACGTCGGTAGAAAGACGGCCACGCGCACGCGTGACGTCGGGGAACAACGATTCGAGCAATGAAAGATCCGTCCGATCGCTCGAGATTCGACCCACGAGTGGCGCATCCAGTTGGCGCTGTCCCCTGCGCACCAGCGCCAGGTCGAGCGGCAGAGACGCCGTCACGCGCAGCGCGGGCCGACCCTGGACCTGCAGCGCACTCTCGATGCCCAGACGCAACGAGTCGTAGTGCGCCCGCATGGAGAGCGCCCCCAGTCTCACGCGCGAGGCAAGAGCCTCACGGAGCTGCAGCTCTCCATCCAGGCGCGGGCGCTCAAGATTTCCCGCCAGCGTCAGCGTGGCGGACACACTACCTGACTCGAGCTGAGTGGAACGCAGCAATCGACCGATATCGCCCAAGGGTACCGCAACCGCGTCGACACGACCGGTCACCTTTCCGGAATCGCTCAACGATCCTCGAATGGCGATCCGTCCGGTGTCCGTGTGCACGAGCACGAGGGAATCCAGTGCTCCAACGTTGCCTGGACGCACACGAAGTACGGCAGGGGCGAGCAGGGCAAACCCCCTCGGACGGACGAAGCCACTGTCCACGCGGATCGAAAGCGAATCCAGCGTGACCACGCTGGTGTCGGCGTGTTTGGTCACGCCACCATGCAGCGCGACGCGCGACTCTGACGGCGTTCGCAACTCCATTCCAAATGTGTCCGCGAGTCCGTCACGAAAGCTCGAGCGCCCGGCCGCAGCGGCCACCTCCAGTCCGGCCAGACGCGCCGAGTCGAGCGTGAACTGCAAGCGTCCCGTGTACTTGCGCAGCAGATCCTGCATGTCGAGCGCGACAGTGGCTCGTTGGGTTCGCGAGCTGGCCACCACGAGTCCGGTCGCGTCCGCGCGGAGATCAAGCCCGAGGCCTTTCGCGTCCAAGGTATCCACGGAACCGGACAGTCGGCCGCGCATCTCTATCGCGCCCCGCAACGTATCGTCCGGAAGCACGAAACCAGGCACCGTCGGATCGGACCCCTGCAGCCAAGGACGCAACCCGCCGAGGGAGTCTATCGCGACCGTGAGATCGAGGGAGTCACGCTTGGCGGCCAGCAAGCCGATGCCGCCTCGTGCCGTCAGACGGAGCGCCGAACTCTCAAGCGCCAGCGTGTCGACGCGCACGTGTCCGGAGTCAAACACGATGGCAGCAGAGGCCCCGAAAATCCTGGCGTCAGCGATACGCGAGAGTGGTTCCGCCGTGGCACGCAACGGTCCCCTCATGGAATTGAGATCGGCACCTCGCAGCGCGACATCACCCGCGAGCGAGAGTGAGGTCACCGGATACTTGTCGTCGCCAAACAGCGTTTGGAGGTTGATGCCCCGGAGGCGGTACACGCCCGACGCCGCGTACTCTGGCTCGAGAGAGTCGGCACGTCCATCGAACGCCAACTCTCCCCCTTCGCCGGCCAGCGTGGCGCGCACCGCAAAGTCCTCGGCCATGCCGCTGGCGCGGATACTGCCAACGGCGCTCCCACGAAGGGGAAGCGCGGGATACGAGCGCGAGAGCGTCGTGTAGGACAAGGGCGCGGCCTGCATTTCAACATCGAACCGCACACCCGCATCGAGCAACGTAAACCGTCCCGCTCCGGTGAAGTGGGACGGTTGCCCGATGCCATCGACATGATCGAGCGCTGCCTGCGAGAAGCGCGCGTCATACCACAACGAATCGAGGCGCATCGAACCACGCATGAACCCGTTCAGTTCCGGAAAGAGCGGATTCACAAACCGTGGTGTGCGGAGGTCGAGCTGATCGATCTGCAGGCCGACGTTGTAGAGGATGGCCTCAGACGGCTGATAGATGTTCATCATCCCGTTGATCGAGGCGCGCGAGACCGCACCCGGCACATGGGCGTCTGCAAAAGAGAGCGTCGCATTGTCCATCATCCAGCGATTCACCGGTCCGCCGCGGGCCACCACGCGACCGGACAAGTCGCCCTGCCAATCGTACGGGAATGGTTCGAGGTTGAATTGTCGCAGCAAATCGGTGTGCACCGGTGCCAGGTCCACGGCGACATCGGAAATGCGAAGCACGGGACCGCCAACGGCGAACGTCATGTTCCCGAGTATCCGGGAGCGCATCGACCGCGCATCCATGTTCTGCAGGACGTACTCGAGCACATTCAGATTTCTGGGATCGTTGCGGATCATCAACGACGTGGTGCCACCGCCGGTGGTGGGCAGAGAGGGGTCAATCCACGCCACATCCGCCATCGCGACCGTATCGCCCTGCAAACGAATATCGTAGCGAATGGGCAGCCCGTTTCCCCACACCACTTTCGCCGTGCCGCGTGCCGAGGAATTGGCCAAACTGAACGCAGCACGGTCGAACCAGAGCGTGTCGCTCAGCTTGCGGACCGTACCCCGCATGTTGCGGAACCAGAAGGGCGGGTACACCCAGACCACATCAAACTTCTGCAAGGCAAGACGCATTCCAGCTGAATCCGGGTCGGCCACGCGCGATGGGCCCAACGCCAGATCGCCCCGCACAAAGCGCCAGACACGAACAAACCGCTTCCCGTCGCGACGAATCTCACCATCGAGCCGCGTTGTTTCGAAGGCGACCGCACTGTCGAGCTTCGCGCCTTTGAGCGAATCGGCTGGCACCCACGGCAGACGGAGTGTCATCGTGCCCTCATGCACCGTCGCCGTATCCACGGCCACAAACTGCCCGAGCGACCCGGGGCGCTGCGGCAGCTTAGGTCCAGCACGACGCAAGGCGCGCTTCCAGTTCCAGTCGTCGTTGCCGTAGTCCACCAGCGTCACGGTGGGACGCTGGACATCGAGTGACTTGAGAATCACTCGGCGGTCGAGCAAGTCGCGCGGATCGTACGACACGCGGATCGGGCCCGTGCTCAGGAACGGCGAGCCATCGGGCTCTCGGATATCGAGCGAATCAATGGTCAGCTCGGTGAACAACGACCCGCCCACCCGGCCAACATACAGTCGTCCCGGAATCGCCGCGGAGAGCGTCGGCACAAGCGCGCGCGTGATCAGGGCGCGACCACGCACGGTCTGCGTCAGCATGACGACGCCACCAGCACACAGCGCCCCGATCACGAGCAAGACGCTCGCCGTTGCGAGCACGACGGTGCGACGGCGCGATGCCATGCTAGAACGCCTGCCCGATCCAGATGCTCGGATTCAACCGACCGAGCAACCCCGCACGACGGTCCGGGCGAAATGACGCGGGACACGGGCCGGCGTCCTGAACAGCCGGCGCCCCCGGACGCGTCGCTGCGCGCACCGGCAGCGCATTGGCCGGACTGACGCAATACAACGGCGCAACGCCCGCCTGGAGCGGTGCATTGAAATACGCCGCGCCTGCCGGCAATCGGTACGGATTGTACCCCAGGTCCACGCGTATCGTCCCGAACGGAGATACGATGCGCACGCCCAGGCCTGGCGTGATCTTGACCGGCGCACCGTCGTCGGTCACCGACGTGACCTGCGAGCTTCCGGCACGATTCCACAGGCGGCCAGCGTCCGCGAACATGGCCAACTGCAGCAGCCTCGGCGCCAACGGACTGGGCGCCTGCAACTCGAGATTCGCCACGAGCAGTGCGTTACCACCGGTCGGCACGACGCGTTCCTGCGCACTTCCCGAATCGGCTCGGAAAAAAACCCTCCCACCTTCCGTCACGGTGCGATAGCCATCCACGATGTACACGGCCGGACCCAATTCGTTCTGACGGAAGCCGCGCACCGTGGTCGGTCCTCCTGCGTAGAGACGTTCCTGCGGCGGAATGAAGCTGCCAAGACTCGGCGTAGTGCCACCGCCCACCACGAAGCCCGCACGAAAGTGACCGACCAGCGTGATGCCTCGACCGACCGCGCGATACCAGGTCGCATCGCCGGTGCCTCGAGTGAACTGTTGCGACTTGTCGGAACCAATCCAGGTCGAGGCATAGCGCAATCCACCACGAAGGGTACTGCCGCCAGTGGGACGCAGTGGATCGTTGGATCGTTCACGAACCACGGAGTACTCGAGCGCGGCAAGTCGGTTGTTTCGCTGCAAAAAACTCCGAGACGCCTCGTCGCACACATTGAACACCGCACAGAAAAACGCGGGCTCCGCCTCGGTGCGCCCAAGCTCAACCTGATACGACGCTGTGCTTGGAACTCGGCGTTGCAGCGGATTCGTGACGGACAATGCCCCGCCGATGGGAGCTCGACGCAGAAACGCTCGGTACTCGGACAGGGTAGAGCTGAAGATCGTCAACGTCGGCACGCGTGTTTGGCGCGCGCGCACCGGCTGGCTGATGGTCAACGCCGTGTAGTAGTTCAACGTCCGGCTGTACGGGTCGGAGCGCGCCTGTCCCTGACACAATGCCGGCGCTCCATCCAACGGCGCACCAATGCCGATCTTGCTGATCCGTGCGGTCAGTTCCAGCCGCTGCGCGTATCGGAGAAAATCGCGATCCGTCAGTGTGCCTTGCATGCGGAAGCAGTCCAGCGTCGCCCAGCCTACACCACCGCGCGCCGCCCAGGCGTCCCCTTCGACCAGGTGCGCCGTCAGGTTGACCGTCGAATCGCCAGCCGGTTGCAGGCTGTCCGGTCGGAGATCCACTCGCTGGAACGCATCGGTCTGATACAGGTTCCGTTGCGCATCAATGATGGCGCGCACCGAATACCAATCACCCGACCGGAGCGCCATGGTGCGTCGAATCGTCGCCTCGGTTATGCGACGCGCCCCGACGCCCGTGGTGTCCACCTCGATGGAGATCGCACCGATACGCGCACGCGTACCCGGCACAACCGTGACTTCGACGGTCGCCGTTCTGGTGACGACGTTCGTCGTATATGCCAACAGCGCTTCGGCCTGCGGCCAGCCAACGTTGCGTAGCCGTTTCAGCAACGTGTCTCGTCCCGCCTCCAACGCGCCGCGATCGAACAGTCCACCAACGCGCATCGGGAAGTCACGCACCGCCAGCTGGACCGCCGCGTCACGCTCGGCACCGCGCATGCTGAACGACGTCACCCGCATCGGTTGACCCTCGTCAATGCGAAAGACGATCTCGATGGCACCGGCACGCAGCGTCGTCACCACGGTGTCGACCTTGACATCGGGAAAGCCGCGGCGGCGGTACAACGTCTCGAGTCGCCGCACGTCGCGCGCAAACTCCTGCGGATCCAGGCAGCGCCGCACGCCGATGAGCGGCAGTCCGGCGAACGACGACGGCACCGTGACAACGGTCGCGGCGAGGGTCGTCGCGGGGTACTCCACGTTGCCGGTGAAGCGGAGCGCGCGTACCTCACGGTCACCGCGATCGCAGGAGCTGTCCTGCGCCGCTGCCGCTCGTATCGGCACCGCAATACCCATGGTTGCCAGCGACAGTACGGCAACAAACAAACGGCGAGCGGCGCGCGCGCTCGGGCGCGCGTTGGGGCACGCGAAACTCCTCACGCTACAACCTGCCGCGCGTGCGCGGAGCCACGGTGGGAACCGGGACGGCAAGCGGCTACACGCGCCGCATCGAACCGCCGGGATGGCGGCGGGTGCGAACAGGCGCAAAGCATGCAGAAAATGTGGCGTAGGATCGCATCGGGACGTTGGCCCCTTCCCTCGGTAGATTGCACCGGAAAGGTCGTCCGCCTCTCACCCTCAGTCAACTACGCCCGACGGCTTTCCCGCGCGAGTACCCCGGGTTCGGGAATGCACGTCACGCGTTGCGCGGCTCGCTCTCGTCAGTCTTCGCTGAGCACTACGCGACCGCGCCCCTGCTCCTTCGCCTGATACAGCGCCTGATCCGCACGCGCCAACCACGTGGCGACATCATCGGACGGCAGCATCTGCGCGATCCCGACCGACACACCGATGGTGAAGTCCATCCCGATAGGCATCGCCTGGTCGGCCACCAGCCGGATCAGTCGTTTCGACAATGTGTGCGCCATGGCGGCGTCCGTGTTGTCGAGAATCGCTACGAACTCGTCGCCGCCGAAGCGGCAAATGACGTCGGACTGGCGCAGAAACACCTTGGAAAGGCAATTGGAGACCGTGACGATGGCGTGATCCCCTCCCTGATGCCCGAACGTGTCATTGATCCCCTTCAGCGAATCGAGATCGATCATTGCCAACGTCACCGGGGTTCGGCTCAGTGTGTTGTACTCCACGATGCGGGCGACGGAGGTCTCGAACAACTTGCGATTCCCAAGGCCAGTGAGTGCATCGGTGGTGCTGTCGCGTCGAGCCTCGGCCAGTTCGTCGCGCAGGTGATCGAGGTGATTGGCCAGCGACTTGTACTCGGCTTCCTGCGCGGTGCGCTTGCTCCGCAACGCCTCACCCATCGTCATCAAGGCGCCAAGCACCTCGTCCTTGATGGAACCGACTTGCAGCGTCGAGATGGCCAGCTGCGCGCGTTGCAGTTGCTCCGTGACGGTCGTGTCGGCGGAGACATCGAGCCTGACGGCGTTGTGCACCGTCTGAATGCACGCCCACAGCGCCGCCCGCAGATCACCCACGGCACTCTCCACATACTGTTTCTCTTCTCGCCGATGAGACGCAAACGTCCGGACAACTCCCGTCCAGTCTCGGGGATGTACGCCCGCTGCCGTCGCCCCGCTATCGGGCGTCAGCGGAACGCCGAGTGTGGCATGGCGCTGCCATCGCGACAGCTCTGCCGACGACTGCTCCGCCGGGCGATCTGGCAGGTCAAACGTGTAGCGCGCAAACGTGGCCAGGATGCTGCCGAGTGCGTCGAGCACGAGACCGAGATCAGCGCCGGCCCCCGCGGCGGTCACCTGCGCCGTCGCATTGGACGTCACGCTCCCATCCGTCGCCCCGTTCGAGGGTTCCAATGCGTCGTCGTCCTTGACGAGATGCAAAAGCGACGACGGCGGCGACACGGGAGCTTTCGGAGGGCTTGGCGGGCCCGATTTGCGAAAAAACATGGGCGGCAGGGAAGGCGTAGCGCGAAAATGAGACCACCCGACGTCATCGTTCGGGCTTGGACACGCATTCCACTGACGATCGGCGCCGTACCAACGTGACAACCCGCGCCCGGTCGCGCGGCGGGACTGTACCTGTGTCTGGACTAGTCGTCCTTCTGCCCGAAGATGGCCAGGTTCGAGCTGTGGCCCGGCGCGACTTTCTTGTCCGGGTAGATCCAGTGCACGGCCTGGTTCACCGCGACCGCAGCCTCTCCGAATCCGGTCGCAATCAGCTTGAGCTTACCGGCATAGGTCGTGATGTCGCCGGCGGCATACACACCGGCGCGGCCAGTCTCCATCGTGCTGTTGACGAGGATCTCGTCCTTCTCGATGTTGAGGCCCCATTCCAGCAACGCCCCGAGATCGCTGACGTAGCCGAGCATCGGCAGCACCACGTCGGCTGGAATCTCACGCGTCAGCTTGGTCTTCACGTCCTTGAGCCGCAGCCCCTCGATCCGCGACTCGCCGAGAATCGCATCCAGCTCATGGAAGGTGAACACGTTCACTCGGCCGTCGCCCAGGTTGGCGGCCGCGAGCACTTCCGTCACGGTGGCCGCGTGGGCGCGGAACCGATCACTCCGATGCACGAGCGTGACGGACGCCGCGCGGTCGCGTAGCTGCGCGCACCAGTCGAACGCGGAATCGCCGCCCCCGATGATGACGACATGCTGATTGCGGTACGCCTCGGGCGTGCTGACCAGCGCGTGCACACCGCGACCGTACCACGCTTCCGCGAACGCCTGTGGCAATCGGCGTGGGCGAAACGCGCCGATACCCGCGGCGATGACGACTGAACGCGTCGGAAATCGATCCGACTCCGTCACGAGCACAAAATGCCCGTCCACCTCCTCCAGCCCAATCACACGCTGCCCCAGATGGGCAGGCAATCCTGACTCCTGATGGAATTGCAGGGCCTGATCACGCAGTAATCGCACGAGGTCCTTGGCCAGCACCTTTGGATAGCCGGCGACATCAAAGATGTACTTCTCCGGATACAGCGCTGTCAGCTGTCCACCGAGCTCCGGGAGCGCATCCACCAGCTGCGCGGTGGCGCCGCGCATCCCGGCGTAGAAGAGGGCGAACAGGCCGGTAGGGCCGCCGCCGATGATGGTGATATCGGTCAGGGGGTGGGTGGGCATCGTCCAAAGATAGCGACTCGGTCCTGGGGATTCAGCCATTATCTTTTTTCGCATGAAGATCTATACGAGAACCGGCGACGAAGGCGGCACTGCGCTGTTTGGTGGTGGGCGCGTGGGAAAAGACCATCCTCGTGTCGAGGCCTATGGCGACGTGGACGAGCTCAACGCCGCGCTGGGCTTGGCGCGATCCATTGAGATGATGCCACGGATTGACGAAGTCCTGGTGCCCGTTCAGCGCGATCTCTTCGCGATCGGCGCGCTGCTCGCGACGCCCGACCATGAGAAGATGCGCGAACAGCTCAGCAAGGCGCGCATCGACGATGGGCGCATCGAGGAACTGGAACGCGCCATCGACGCATGCGAGCTGGAGCTTGAACCGCTCACCAGTTTCATCGTGCCGGGCGGCACCCCGAAAGCGGCCGCCTTGCACGTAGCGCGCACCGTGTGCCGTCGCGCGGAGCGACGCGTTGTTCATCTGGCACAGGAGATCCCGTTGCCCACGCTCACGGTGGTCTACCTGAATCGGCTCTCCGATCTGCTGTTCATGCTCGCGCGTGTGGCCAATCGGCGCGCCGGCGCCGGCGAAGTGACCTGGTAGTGCCGCTCGATCTGCCGCTCGACTACCCGGTCTACGTAGAAGACGGCATCCTTGACGATCTTCGCTCGATCGTCGACACCGTCGCCGCCGCGCACCGCTACGCCGT
Source organism: Gemmatimonadaceae bacterium (assembly GCA_031379145.1). GTDB lineage: Bacteria > Gemmatimonadota > Gemmatimonadetes > Gemmatimonadales > Gemmatimonadaceae > Gemmatimonas. The sequence goes on along the minus strand of JANNEV010000201.1, from coordinate 5,882 downwards.
GATTGCCGATTCGCGTGTGGCTGCACTGCACGCGGATCGTGTGATGGCGCAACTCCCGCACGAGCGATCGCGGCTGTTCACCATTCCGCCCGGCGAACAGGAAAAGACGCGCGCGCGCTGGAGCGAATTGACCGACGCACTCCTAGCCTGGGGAGCAGGTCGCGACACCACCATCATCGCACTCGGCGGCGGCGTGATCGGGGACTTGGCCGGCTTCGTGGCCGCGACGTACCTTCGCGGTGTGCCCGTGGTGCAGGTGCCGACAACGTTACTGGCCATGGTTGACGCCGCCATTGGCGGCAAGACCGCGGTCGATACGAGCTTCGGGAAGAACCTCGTCGGTGCGTTCCACAATCCGCGCGCCGTGGTTATGGATCCGCGCGTACTCGAAACGCTGTCGCCGGCCGATCTTCGCGGGGGGCTCGCCGAAGTCATCAAGCACGGGGTTATTGCGGACGCCAACTATTTTGACAGCGTGCTACGCGAACTGCCCGCCCTTGTCACCGAGGGGGCTCGTGGGTCCGGCCTGTCAGCCCTGATCGCTGGAAGCGTCGCGATCAAGGCGACCGTCGTGTCAGAGGACAGTCGCGAGGACGGGCTCCGGCACATCCTCAACTTTGGCCACACGCTGGGACACGCCATCGAGCGTGTGCTCGACTACCAGCTCTCCCATGGCGATGCGGTCTCCATGGGCATGGTGCTCGAGGCCCGGTTGTCGGAGCGCTTGGGGGTAGCCGGCGCCGGACTCTTCGTTGCCGTTGCAGACGCGTTGAGCGCTGCCGGCCTCCCGACCGCCCTTCCGGAAGGTATCGATCGAACCGCCGTCCTTTCCGCCACGAGGGGGGACAAAAAGAACCGGGAGGGCGCTGTTCGGTACGCGCTGCCCAGAGCGATCGGCGAGATGGAGCCGGCCGAGGGGAAGTGGTCGGTGCCGGTGGACGACGCGGACGTGTGGGCGACGCTCTCTCAGGGCTAGCCGTCATTCGCATTCCTGTTCAAAACGAGAGCGGGGCGCCTCGGTATCGAGACGCCCCACTCATCTATAGTCACGGGCGTAGAGCTACCCGAGGACTCCCGCGTTTTCAGCGACGTCGACGGCGGGCAGCGACTGCGAGACCGGCGAGGCCGGCGGCCATCAGCACGTACGTGGACGGCTCGGGAACGACATTGCTGCCCACGCCGACGGTGAAGCCGTGCCAGTCTTCGCCGGACGCTCGGAACGAGATCGAGTTGTAGACCCCGGAAAACTGCGCGACGCCGCTGAACTCGTTACCGGTTAACACGTTGCCCGATGTCGAGAACGAACCAGGGCCCCAGAAGGCGCCCCCGGCGTTGTTGTTCGACAGCACGGTAAAGGCCGAGGTGCCGAAGTCGTACGTCACAGGGACTCCGGGCTGCCCCACGCTGTTGAACGCGATGTACGGGTTGAGCACCGCGTTCGAGAAGAAAATGGTGCCACTGCCGCCATTACCGCGGAATCGGATCAAGCCGGCGTTGGTCGGCCCGATCAGGGAGTTCTGCGTGTAGGCACCGTTCGGCTGCCAGTAGTTGAAGCCGGTGGTGGAGTTCTCGTAGCTATCGTAGGTGCCAGTAAAAACGACACTCGTCGCGCCGATGGTGCCGAACACGTTGCCTGCGTTCGCGGAGTTCCACGAGGTCCACACCTGCGCGGACGCCAATTGCGGAGTGGCGGCGAAGAGGGCGACGGCGGCCGACAGGCGGATTCGACGAAGCGACGAACGAGTCATGGGATTGCTCTGCGTGGAGTGGTCCTGTGGGATGCGGCGACAGATGCGAACGGGGAAAGCAATATCAAGGCCAAGCGCTTTCGGACCGATCGGCGTACCATAAGTCTTTATTTTGCAAGCACTTATGCTGGAATTGCCGTCTCTCGGTCGCCCAGGCGAATCTCCCGCCGCTTGTCGCATTGACGCACACTGCCGCGACCACGCAACAGCAATTGGCGCCGCCGCAGCACCGGCACATCACAATTCTGAACGAATTCACAATCTCCAAAGATTTTCGTTGACCGCTCAGTATCCCGCCATTATCGTGGCGCTCCTATCCAGCAGACCGGTCGGGACCCCGACCGATCACCCGGTTCCATTAGGCGAGGGCGTGTATGCAGTCAGCGACCGCCAGCAGATCCGAAACCCGCTCCACCCGCGGGTTCTTTCGCTCCTCCCCCTCAACCGCATTCGACCAGTACCTTCACGACATCCAGAAGCTCCCGCTGATCACCGACGTCTCGGAAGAGCGCCGGTTGGCTCGGTTGGCGCAAAAAGGAGACGAAGCGGCCGCCGAGCGGCTCGTGACAGCGAATCTCCGATTCGTGATCTCCTATGTGAAGAAGTATCAGGGCCACGGCCTCGACCTGAGTGAGTTGGTGGCCATCGGAAACGAGGGGCTCCTCAAGGCCGTCCGTAAGTTCGATCCAGACCAAGGGGTGAAGTTCATCTCGTACGCGGTCTGGTGGGTCCGGCAGGCGGTACTCAAGGCACTCGCGGAGCAGACCCGCAGTGTCCGCATCCCGCTCAACCAGAACTCGCAGCTGATCCGCATGGCGCGCGCGGAGATGATCCTCAATCAGGTGCTCAATCGCGAGCCCACCGACGAGGAAATTTCCAAGTGCCTCGCTGAACCGCTCGAGCAGGTTCGATCGGCACGGCAAATCTCCAGCACGGAGGTCTCCCTCGACGCGCCCATCGATCGACAGGACCGGGAAGCGTCTACGCTCGGCGAGCGATTTGCGGGTGAGACGAATACCGACATCGAAGAGGGCACCGATTTCCGGCTGATGCGGGAGTTCATCGATCGCGTCTTCCGGAAGTATCTGACGCCGCGCGAACGCAAGATCCTGTATCTGTACTACGGTCTCGACGAAGGGGCCGAGGCGATGACGCTCGAGCGCATTGGCGCGCTCATGGGTGTCACCCGCGAGCGGATTCGTCAAATCCGCGAACGGGCCTTCGAAAAGCTCCGCGAGTCGCCCGACGGCCATGCGCTGGCTGGATTCTGGGGTGCCGCCTGAACCGCGGCAACATTCCATGACCTTGATTCGTTAATAGGGAACGGGCGTCCGCGGAGTGCGGGCGCCCGTTCTCTCGTTCAGGAGAATGCGTGCCAAGAGTGCTTATTGTCGATGATGAGGCCGGAATTCGCCTTGCGCTCCTGCGCTGGTTCTCGCGACAGGGCTGGGAAGTGAGCGAGGCCGCAGACGGGGCGCTCGGCCTCGCGCTCCTTCGGCAGTCCAACGACGCCGACGCCACGCGTGTGGACCTCATCATCTGCGATCTCCACCTGCCGATCCTCTCTGGCAGCGCGCTGCACGCGGCGCTGGCCGCAGAGCGCCCAGCTCTCATTCCCCGCATCATCTTCTCCACCGGCGACGAGATCGGCGCCGCACTTGAGGGAAGCGTCCTGGCTTCCCATCCGCACGTCTTGCAAAAGCCCTTCGAACTCTCCGCACTGCGTGCGCTGATGGCCACAATCAGCGCTGCGTCCGAACGCTGAGTTCAGCAGTGCGTCAGCGCGCCAGCAGGTGCCGGAAGTAGCGGATCGTCTCCGTCAAACCATCGCGCAGCGCCACTTTCGGCTCCCAATCCAAGGCCTGTTTGGCCAGGGTGATATCGGGACGACGCTGCCGCGGGTCGTCCACCGGCAACGGCCGGAACACCAGCGCGGACTTTGAATCGGTCAGCTCCAGGACCAATTGCGCCAGCTCCATCATCGTGAACTCCCCGGGGTTGCCGAGGTTCACCGGCCCCGTGAAGTCAGGTGGCGAGTTCATGAGCCGCACGAAGGCCTCAATGAGATCGTCCACGTAACAAAAGCTGCGCGACTGTTCACCACTGCCGTAAATCGTGATCGGGTCGCCCCGGAGCGCCTGCACCACGAAGTTCGACACCACCCGCCCATCGTTCGGGTGCATTCGTGGACCATACGTATTGAAGATCCGGGCCACCTTGATCTGCAGCGCGTGCTGGCGCCAATAGTCGAAAAACAGCGTCTCCGCACAGCGCTTCCCTTCGTCGTAGCAGCTGCGCGGGCCAATCGGGTTCACCAACCCACGATACGACTCCGGCTGCGGATGCACTTCGGGATCTCCGTACACCTCGCTCGTTGAGGCCTGCATGATGCGCGCCCGCACGCGCTTGGCCAAGCCAAGCATGTTGATGGCACCGTGCACGCTGGTCTTGGTGGTCTGCACCGGATCATTCTGGTAGTGCACCGGCGAGGCGGGGCACGCCAGGTTGTAGATCTGGTCGACCTCGATGTAGAGCGGAAACGTGACGTCGTGCCGCATCACTTCAAAATGCGGTTGGCTGAGCAAATGGACGACGTTGTCCTTCGAACCCGTAAAGAAATTGTCAACACAGAGCACGGCGGCGCCATCGGTAATCAGCCGATCGCACAGATGTGACCCGAGAAAACCGGCACCACCGGTGACGAGAACGCGCTGTCGAGTGTGCATGCTGGTGCGGACAAGAGTATGTGAACAGATCGCGGATCTGCGGGGCGTTGTTGCGCCCGCGCAACAGCGGTGATCGCCAAGGGGAACTTACCAGTGAAGCAACGGAGGATGACAGTGGAATCTGCGCGAATCTTCAAGACGCAAATGACCGCCGTTCCTCCCTCTGCCTGAGGGGACGCTGTACATTCCGCCTCGGCAACAGGCGCGCCACGCACCCCAGACGGCGAATCCGTGGGAAGCACTTTCGGTGCCCCTGCGTTCGCTCAATCGTATACTGCGAAGGCGACCGGGATCTTTTCATCGAGAGGAGCGAGCGTGGCAGTGTCTGTGGCAGCCGAATTCGAATCAGGAGAGGGACCGCCCAGCAAGCGACGCGTCAAGACGCTTCGCCCCGGAGACCATATCGCCGTGATTGGCGGTGGCCCTGCCGGGCTGACCATCGCCTACCTGCTGGCCAAACGTGGGTTCGCGGTCACGGTCCTGGAAGGCTCCGATATGGTCGGAGGGATTTCACAGACCGCGCGCTACAAGGGCTATCGGTTTGACATCGGCGGGCATCGTTTCTTTACCAAGATCACGCCCGTGCAGAAACTCTGGGAAGAGCTGCTCGGCGATGACTTCATCGACGTGCCTCGTCTCTCCCGCATTCACTACGGCGGGAAGTACTTCCATTACCCGCTCAAGGCGTTCAATGCACTCTCCGGCCTGGGGATCATCAACGCCATCCGCATTCTCGCCAGCTACTTCCACGCCAAGCTGTATCCCTCGCCCATCGAGGAGAATTTCGAGCAGTGGGTGACCAACCGCTTCGGTCGTCGGCTCTACGAGATCTTCTTCAAGACGTACACCGAAAAAGTGTGGGGCATCCCGTGCACGGAAATCCGCGCCGAGTGGGCAGCGCAGCGGATTCAGGGGCTGTCGTTGGCTCGCGCGATTTTGTCCGCCACCGCATTGCAACGTCGCAACAACGACATCAAGACCCTCATCCACACGTTCAAGTACCCCCGGTTCGGGCCAGGCCAGATGTGGGAGGCGTGCCGGGATAAGATCGAGGCCCTGGGCGGCAAGGTCCTCATGGAGCACTTCGTCTCTGGCATTGAAGGCGCGGAAGGCTCCGTGACGTCCGTGGTCGTCGAATCAGCCGAAGGCACAAAGCGCATCGAGGCCGATCATATCATTTCCACCACGGATATTCGCTCACTCGTACGGTGCTTCGGTGAGACTGCGCCAGCCAAGGCGCGCGAAGCAGCAGAAGGGCTGCGGTACCGCGACTTCCTCGTGGTAGCCCTCATCCTGAACAAGGAAAATCTCTTTCCGGACAACTGGATCTACGTGCACACGCCAGGGGTGCGCGTGGGCCGAATCCAGAATTTCAACAACTGGAGCGCCGCGATGGTGCCGGATGCCG